>DATAPB010000200.1:0-10937 GCA_036265435.1 Solirubrobacterales bacterium
CGGAGGGCGAGCTCGAGAACCTTCTTGGCGCGCGGCGTGAAGGGGATCTGGCCGGCGGTGACCTCCTCACCGGAGCCGACGATGCGGACCACCTGGGACCGCACGCGCTCGACGGTGATGTCCAGCGATTCGAGCACTCGCGCGGCCAGGCCCTCCTCCTCGCGGAGGAGCCCCAGCAGGATGTGCTCGGTGCCGATGTAGTTGTGCTTGAGAGTCCGCGCCTCCTCTTGGGCGAGAACGACTACCTGGCGGGCTCTCTCTGTGAATCTCTCGAACATTCAGTCAGCTGCTCTCTGGTCTATCAATCAGTCCGGTTGGTCTTACGTTGCGGTCGGTCGATTGGCTCTCGGTTGAGTCGTATGGGCCAGGGGGACGCAGACTCGCCGGGGGTCCAATCCGTATCGGCTCCTGGCTGCCGATCCTTTGATTTGACCTCCGGTTCTGTCGGGGACGGCGAAGCCAGAGTATAGCCAGGGGGTTTGCGCGGCCAGGCACGTTCCGTGCCTGAGAGGTGAACTCCCTGCAAGGTGCGGAAAGGGCAGGCCGGCGTCTGCAGGATTGCCTTCGGTCCGCATCACGAATCCCGAAATCCGTTCTCGGACGCGACCGTGATCGCGTCCGTCTGGGGGGCGTCGGACAGAGTGCCGCGGATCGCCGCAAAGCCGAGATCGCGGAAACCACCCTTGAGCAGGTACTTCCGGTGCTCGGGACTCCTCCTCCGCGCCGGCACCACAGCGGGCCGGGCTGCGTCCAGTGCGGGGTCTCGCCGACGATCCAGACCTCGTGCCGGCGGATGCCGCGGACTGGCGCAGCCGGGAGATCGGAGTCGCCCCGGCGGATCGCCTCAGAAGTCCCCGTTGTGTGAGAAGAATCCGCCCAGCTCCATCGAGCCACTCGCCGAGATTGGGTGACGCCGCTCTAGCGGACCGCCCTACCGGTACCGTCCCGCGGGTGGGAGTCGCGGATCGGCTACGGAGCTGGGCCCGGAACCCCTGGCTTGTCATCGGGACCATCATCGGCCTGCTCCTCGTCGTCGCCTGGATCGGCTGGACGATCCACGTCTGGAGCGATCACGGCGCCCGCCAGGGCCTCGGCGTGCTGATCGTTTGGCCCGCGATCGTCGCCGCGCTGGCGGTGCTCTCGATCCCGTTCGTGTGGGCGTTCCTCGTGATTCGCGCGAGCGCGCGATCCGGCGGTCAGGAACCGGAACCCGAGGCCGAATCCGCCGACGCAGAGGTGACCGAGACCGGCTAGCTCCGCATTGCGGGGAAGAGCAGGACCTCCCGGAGGCTCTTCGCTCCGGTCAGGATCATCACGAGCCGGTCGATGCCGAGCCCGACGCCCCCGGTCGGCGGCATCCCCTGCTCCAGTGACTCGACGAAGACCTCGTCGTACGGCTGCGTCTCCTCATCGCCCCGCGCCTGTTCCTCGGCCTGCTCCTCGAAGCGGCGGCGCTGCTCATCGGGGTCGTTGAGCTCCGTGAAGGCGTTCGAGATCTCGATTCCGCCGACGAAAGCCTCCCAGCGCTCCACCAGGCCCTCCTCGCTCCGGTGGCGCTTCGCGAACGGAGAGAGCTCGACCGGGTAGTCGACGATGAAGGTGGGCTGGATCAGGGTGGGCTCGACCTCCTTCGAGAGCAGGCCGTCGACGAGCTTGCCCCAACCCTCCCCCGGGTCGGGCTTCGTCCCCATGGCCTCGGCGAGCTGCTCCCGCGTGGGGTGCTCCATCACGTCGATGCCGGTCCGCTCCCTGATCGCGTCCCGCAGGGTCACCCGGCGCCACGGAGGCGCGAGGTCGATCGTCTCGCCGTCGCGCTCCACCTTGGTGGTGCCGAGGACCTTCTCGGCGACGTCGGATACCAGCGCCTCCAGCTCCTCGGCGACGTCGTTGTAGTCCGCATAGGCCTCGTACCACTCGAGCATGGTGAATTCGGGATTGTGCTTGTGGGAGATCCCCTCGTTTCGGAAGTCCTTGCCGAGCTCATAGACCTTGTCGATCCCGCCGACGACCAGCCGCTTCAGGTAGAGCTCGGTGGCGATCCGCAGGTAGAGGTCGCGGTCGAGCGCGTTGTGATGCGTCGTGAACGGACGGGCGAGAGCGCCGCCGTAGAGCGGCTGCAGCACCGGCGTCTCGACCTCCACGAACCCGCGCGAGTCGAGCCAGCGGCGAACCGCTGAGATCGTCTGGTTTCGCTTCCGGAAGAGCTCGCGGCTCTCCTCGTTCGCCATCAGGTCGAGCTCGCGACGCCGGTAGCGAGTCTCTACGTCCTCGAGGCCGTGGAACTTCTCCGGGGGAGGCCGGAGTGACTTCGAGAGCAGCTCCCAGGCCTCGGCCCGGATCGTCAGCTCGCCCCTCTTGGAGGCGAAGACTGTGCCCTCGATCCCGATGATGTCGCCGACGTCCAGCGACATCAGGCCCTCGTACGCGTCGTCGCCGAGCTCGTCCACACGGGCCTGGATCTGGATCTGGCCGGTGCCGTCCCTCAGGTCGAGGAAGGACGCCTTGCCGTGCCCGCGCTTGGCGGTGAGGCGGCCGGCGACGCGATAGCGGTCGCTCGTCTCCTCCCCGGGCTCGAGTCCCTCGTGCGACTCACGGACCGCCGCGATCTCGGTGCGGTCCGCGAATACGTGCGGGTAGGGCTCGATGCCGGCTTCGCGAAGCCGGTCGAGCTTCGCCCGCCGCTCGGCGAGCACGTCGGATTGCGAGCGCTCGGGCTCCTCGTTCACGCTTCGGAGCCTATTGCGAGCTAGGAGGTCTCGATCTTGGTGATCTTGAACTTCCGCTTGGGCCCGCGCGGCGTCTCGACGGTCACGACCTCGTTCCTCTTGCTGCCGAGGAGCGCCTTGCCGATCGGCGACTCGTTCGAGAGCTTCTGCTCGGCCGGGTCGGCCTCGGCGGATCCAACGATCTGGAACTTCTGGGACTTGCCGGACTTCTGGTCCTTGACGTGGACGATGGCGCCGACGCCGACGGTCTCGGTGTCGAGCTGCTTGTTGTCGATCACCGCTGCCCGCCGGAGGCGGTCCTGCAGCGACGCGATCCGCTGTTCGAGCATCGCCTGCTCGTTCTTGGCGTCGTCGTACTCGGAGTTCTCCGCGATGTCCCCAAACTCACGCGCCTGCTTGATGCGATCGGCAACCTCGCGGCGCTTGTCGTTCTCCAGGTACTCGAGCTCCTCCTTGAGCTTTTCGAGCCCCTCTGGGGTGATCAATGTCTCGCGTGCCAACTCTCCTCGATTCCTTCTGTATCGGGATTTGCTTGCTGCCTAAAAAGCCCTGCTCTATGGCGAAAAATGAACCCGCACCGACGTGAGGCGAACGCACGGCCGGCCCGGGCGAGCGCGCCAGTATAGCGCCGCCCCGAGAGGTGGTCGAGGGTCTTGCTCAGGCGGGAAGAGACGCCCGTAGAACATCCGCGACCCGCTGCGGATCCTCGATCTGCGGATAGTGCCCGAGGTCCTCGAAGCGGGTCACCTTGGCCGCCGGCCGCAGCTCGAGGACGGCATCCAGGACGTTCTGGGTCGCGACCGGATCGAGCATCCCCCAGCCAAGAGAAAGGGACTTCGGCCAATTCGTGAGCGCGCCGTGCCAGCGCTCGGCGTGACGGAAGCGCTCTTCCATGTAGCGGATCGTCTTGTGCGCGAGCGTTCGTCCCCCGTCGGCACAGATCAGTGCCCACTGGTCCTCGGCTTCCTCCTCGCTGAGCGGATGATCGGGCGAGAAGATCGAGCCGAACTGCTGGCGGAAGAAGCGCTCGCTGGAGAGGCGCGAGAAGAGCGGCCCGACCGCGCTGCGCAGCAAACGCTGTCCGATAGTGGGACTGGCGGCGTCCTGGATCATCGAGCCGTTGAGCAAGAGGATGCCCGTGAGGTCCATCTCGAGCGAGCCCTCCAGGTCGCGGGCCATCAGCTCGGTCGCGACCGAGGTTCCCATGTCATGGGCGACGATGAACACGGGGCCCTGCTGCTCCCGTCGGCGTACGAGCTCCTCGACCATGTCGGCCTGCCAGTGCAGGGTGTACTCGTGGTCCCTGGGCTTGTCCGAGAGGCCGAAGCCGAGAAAGTCGGGGGCCAGGACCGCGTGCTGTGACTCGAGCTCGAGCAGCGCCCGCCAGTCATACGAGCTCGACGGGAAGCCGTGGAGGAAGAGCAACAACGGACCGCGGCCGTCGCGGTCGAAGAGGTGAATTCGCGACCCTTCGAACTCCTCCTCCGTCCCCCGCTCACGCCACTCGGTGACGCGGGTGGGCAGTTCCGTCACTACCGCCTCTTCTTTGCCTTGTAGCGGTAGGTGAAGTTCAGTGACAGGGCGTTGATCTGACCGATGTCGCCCCCCTGGACGTCCTGGACGATCAGCGTCCAGAACCCCTTCGCGGGGCCGCCGACGAAGGTGCCGAGCGGCTGCTCAGGCGCGAACGAACCCGTGATCGGCGCGTCGAGTCCGGTGTTGCCGGGCGTCGTGATGGAGGTCGGGAAGCCATCGCCGAACTGCACCAGCGACCCGGAGCAGCTCATCGAGCCCGTGCCGTAACCGTCGCCGCTGGGGGAAGGGCGGCCCTGGCTGTCCTTGTTGGAGCTCTGGTCGCGAAAGGTGGCGAGGGCGACCGCCCTCCCGCCGGGTGAGACCAGGAACAGCGACAGGTCACCGTCGTCGGTGTGCGAGATCCGGACGCCCGCGGATTGGAAGGTGGTGATCACCCCGTTCTGGGGCTTTCCCTTGAACTTCGGAACCCGGACCGAGACCGCGAAATAGGCGGCGGGGTTGGGGGCGGTGGTGCCCTCCGAGGGGCCGTCGGGGATGTTCACCGCGCTGCTCACGCACCGGTTGACCGTGGCGGTCTTCTTCTTCGTCTTCGCCCCCGCGGGTGCGGGCATCGCGACGAGCCCGGACAGTCCGCCGGCAAGACACGCGAGTACGACCAGTCGGGCCGAGCGCTTCTTGATCATCGGAATTCCCCTTCCCCTGGCTCTTCCGTGAGCGCGCCCAGCATATCCGGGGCTCGCGCGGCGAAACAAGGGAGTTGGACGACCTATGCAGCCACCGCCGTGGGCGTCGCGAGCTCGTCGACCAGACGGCGCGCCTCGGCGAGTCCCTCGCTCTGCTGGAGAGCGGCGGCCGTCTCCTTGTCAGCGTCGAGACGCTCCAGGTACCAGGGATAGAACTTGCGGAGATAGCGGGCGGCGCGGTCCTGGCCGAGGTGCTCCTCCGCCCTGTCGATCACCCAGAGCAGCTCGGCGATCACCTCGCCGCGCTCGGGATCTGCGCCCCGGCGGCCGGTGAGCTGCTCGAAGATCCAGGGGTTGCCGAGCGACCCGCGGGCGATCATCACCGCGTCCGCCCCCGACGCCTCGTAGGCGTGGAGCGCGTCCTCGGCGGAGTTCAGCCCCCCCGAGATGATCATCGGGACGTCGAGACGGTCGACCAGCTCGCGGGCCAGGTCGTAGTCGGGGCGGCCCCTGTGCTGGGTGGCTGCCGATCTCGGATGGAACCCGATGGCGGAGACGCCCGCGTCCTCGGCGAGCCGCAGTGCGAGCTCAAAACCCTCTCGGCCCCCGCGGGCGAGGCCGGAGCGCAACTTCACGCTCACCGGGATCCCGCCGCCTTCGCGGGCAGCCTTGGCGATCCGGACTGCGAGGTCGTGATCGGAGAGCAGGGCGGCCCCTGCGCCGGTCCTGCAGACCTTGCGCACCGGGCAGCCCATGTTGACGTCGATCAGGTCGGCGCCCGCCTCGGCGACGATCGCCGCCGCCGAGCCCATCACATCGGGATCCTGGCCGAAGAGCTGTACGGACACCGGATGCTCCTCGGGATGCAGCCGCAGCAGCTCCTGCAGGGTGCGCTCGTTGCGGTAGTGCAGGCCGAAGCTCGAAACCATCTCGGAGACCGCCAGTCCGGCACCGTGACGCCGGGCCTGCAGGCGCACGAACCAATTCCCGATCCCCGCCAGGGGAGCCAGCAGAACGCGATTGGCGATCTCGACGTCGCCGATCCGGAAGGGGGATGTCAGCGGAGGCTGCACGCCACACAGAGTAGGACGGCGTCGCCCTCAGATCGCGCCCACACGCGGGTGTGCGCTAGCTGTTGCGGTCGTAGATCAGCTGCAGGCCCCGCAGGGTGAGCAGCTCGTCGACCTCGTCGATCGTGTCGCAAAGGGGCGCGATCACGTGCGCGAGCCCACCGGTCGCGATGAACGTGGCCTGCTCCCCGAGCTCGTCGGCCAGGCGCCGGTCGATCCCATCCACCAGGCCGGCGAAGCCGTAGGCGAATCCGGACTGGATCGCAGCGGTCGTGTGCTTGCCGATCGGCCCCTCGGGCGACGACAGGTCGATGCGTGGCAGCTTGGCCGCCCTGGCGGTGAGGGCTTCGAGCGAGACCTCGACGCCGGGCCCGATCACGCCGCCGAGGTACTCGCCGGCTCCCGAGACGACGTCGAAGTTGGTCGAGGTGCCGAAGTCGACGGTGACGCATGCTCCCTTCACCTTCGCGTGTGCCGCCACGGCGTTGACGAGGCGGTCGGCGCCCAGCTCGTGGGGGTTGTCGACGAGGATCGGCATGCCGGTCTTCACGCTGGGCCCGACCAGCAGGCAGCGCTTGCCCGTGTGCCGCTCGGTCAGCTGCTCGTACTCGGGCCCGAGCTGCGGAACGACGGTCGAGACGATCGCCCCGTCCAGCGAGCTGAAGCTCAGACCCTCGAGGGAGAGCAGGTTGGAGATCGTCGCCGCCAGCTCGTCCGCCGTGGCGCTGGGGACCGTGGTCAGCCGCCAGTCACTCGCCAGGTCCTGGCCGTCGAAGGCCCCGAGATGGGTCTGCGTGTTGCCGACGTCGACCGCGAGCAGCATCGGCGGGATTATCCCGGCAGCCAGAGGATGGCCCGCAATGGCTGACGCAAGGCTCTACGTCATCCCCGGTTCGCACCCATCGCGCACCGCGATGCTGATGCTGGAGCGCAAGGGGATCCCCTTCAAGCGCGTGGACCTGCTGCCGGTGGTCTCCAAGGGCGTTCTGAAGGTGCAGCGCTTCGCGGGGCATCACGGTTCCGGCCCTGAAGATCGACACGCCCGGATCGCCGAGGGAGTGCTCGGCGGCCCGGAGCCGAACGCCGCCGACTTCCAGCTGGGCCCGAGCATCCGCCTGCTGATGAGCTTCGACGACCTGCGCCCCTTCATCGAGGGCCGCCCCGCCGGTGCGATGGCGACGCGGGTGGTCCCTGACTTCCCCGGCAGGACTCCGCCCGTCGCCCCGGCGGAGTGGCTCGACGGATTGCGTTGAGGCGAGGGTGCGCCGCGAGGCGCAACCCGTTTCAGGGCGGAGCGACCCTCTCCGCGCGCTGGCCCGGGCCGAGCGCTTCCAAAGCCGCCCGGAGCTCGGTGCCGTCGGGCAGACGGAGGTCGGGTTGGAGCTCGAGCAGGGGGAGCAGGACGAACCGCCTGGATGTGACCTCGGGGTGAGGAAGGGTGAGGCGATCCGTGGTCAGCTCGAGGTCCCCGAGCAGCAGCAGGTCGATGTCGATCGGACGGGGGCCGTGGCGAGGGCCCCCGCGGGCGCGACCGCGCTCCGACTCGATCGCCTTGCTGACGTCCAGCAGATCCTCGGGCTCGAGCGCGGTCCTGATCCGGATGGCGGCGTTGAGGAAGTCCGGCTGATCGGGGATCTCGCCGACCGGCTCGGTCTCGTAGAGCGACGAGACCGCTTCGACCACGACGCCGTGCCGGGGCAGGTCCTGGATCGCCCCCCGCAGCTGGGACTCGCGATCGCCGACGTTCGAGCCCAGGCCGAGATAGCCCACGCGCTCGCTCAGACGCCGTCCTCGTCGTCCGACTCGCGGTCGAGCGAGCGCTCCAGGGTGACCTCGACGGCCGCCTCCTGGACGGCGTAGGGAACGGGCGGCTCCGGCTTCGCCGATCGAACCTGAACCGATTCGCAGTCGAAGCGCTCCATCAGCCTTTCGGCGACGACGTGGGAGAGGCGCTCGAGGGTGCGGTAGCTCCTCTCCGTCGCGGCGAGGGCGACGATGTCGCACACCTCGGCGTAGTCGACGGTGTCCTCGATGCGGTCGGTGAGCACCGCGTCGCAGTCCGGCACATCGAAGGTCAGGTCGAACTCGAGCCGCTGGCCGACATCCTGCTCGGCGTCGGTCACGCCGTGGTGCGTATATATGGAGAGGCCGCGAATCTCGACTTCCACGGAGGCGTGTGACTCGTCCATCGCCGCCAAAGTAGCGGGTCGTGCAAGGCTGTCGCCCCCGTGGGGGAGCTTCAACACCACTTCGCGGACCTCGAGGGCTGTCGGGTGCACTACGTCAGCCGCGGGGCCGGCAAGCCGATCCTCTTCCTCCACGGATTCCCGCAGTTCTGGTTCTTGTGGAGGAAGCAGCTCGACGACCTCGGCCGCGACCACGCGGTCTACGCGCCCGACCTGCGCGGCTACAACCTCTCCTGCAAGCCGGAGGATCCCGAGGCCTACCGGATGCGCCACCTGCTCGGCGACATCGTCGGGCTGGTTCAGGAGCTGGATCTGGCGCCGCTGACCCTGGTCGGCCACGACTGGGGCGGGATCGTGTCCTGGGCCTTCGCCCTCAAGTACCCGGAGATGCTCGAGCGACTGGTGATCGTCGACGCCCCTCCCCCCTTCACCTGGAACCGCGACCTGCTCGAGAGCCCGAAGCAGCGAGACGCCGTCAACTACATGGTCGAGCTCTCCAAGCCGTCTCCGGAGCCCGAGGAGATGTTGGCGGCGAACGACTTCTCGATGATGGACGACATCATGCTCCGGATCGGCGGCAGGGAAGCCCGCCTCTCGGACGCCGACAGGGCCGTCTATCACGAGGCTTGGTCGCAGCCGGGCGCGCTCCGCGGCGGCCTCAACTACTACCGGGCCGCCCGTATGGGCGACCAGGTCGCGGCCGGCGGCGTGCCGGAGGAGTACGCGCGCAAGATCACCTCGCAGACGGTGGAGGTGCCCACGCTGGTCATCTGGGGTGAGAATGACGCTGCGCTGCTGCCCTCGCTGACGCGCGGCCTGAGCGAGTGGGTTCCCCGCCTGCGGGTGGAGATCGTGCCCGGCGCCGGCCACTGGGTCCCCTACGAGCGGCCCGAGGTCGTCAACTCGCTGATTCGCGAGTTCGTGGATCAGGGCAGCTAGCGGTCGGCGATCTACACGGCGCGCTCGGGGCTCAGGATTGCGTCCGCCACGGTGAGCGCCTGCCGCATCGGCGCGACGTCGTGGACGCGCAGCATGCTCGCTCCGTTCGCGTAAGCGATCACGTTGGAAGCGATCGTTCCGCCGAGCCGGTGCTCGACGTCGGCTCCGGTGAGCCTGCCGATGAAGCTCTTGCGAGAGGAGCCGAAGGCGATCGGCCGGCCGAGCTCTCCGAGCTCGCGGAGCCGCCGGTGGAGCTCGAGGTTGTGTTCGACGGTCTTGCCGAAGCCGATGCCCGGATCGATCCAGATCCGCTCCTCCGCTACCCCCTGTGAGACGGCGAACTCGATCCGCTCGGCGAGAAACGCCTTCACGTCGTCGACGACGTCCTCGTAGACCGGGTTCTCCTGCATCGTCCGCGGGTCGCCGCGCATGTGCATGAGGACCAGCTCGCACCGGCGCTCCGCGCAGAGGGCCGCGAGATCCGGCTCGGCCCGCAGCGCGGTCACGTCGTTGACCATCCGGGCACCCAGGCTCAGGGCCGCCTCCGCCACCGCCAGCTTGGAGGTGTCGATCGAGATCGCCGGTCCATGGTCCCGAGCGAGCGCCTCGATCACGGGCGCCACCCGCGCCAGCTCCTCCTCGGCGATGACGCCCTCCGCGCCGGGCCGAGTCGACTCTCCGCCGATGTCGAGTACGTCCGCGCCCTCCGCCGCCAGTTCCCCGCCGTGGGCGATCGCGCGCTCCGGGTCGAGGAACTCGCCCCCGTCCGAGAACGAGTCGGGCGTGACGTTGACGATTCCCATGATCCGCGCGGACATCGCTACCCCGCCCGGATCAGCTGCCCGTCGAGGTTCAGCTCCACGAAATGGTGCGCCTGACCCGAGCGATACCGCTGGCACTGGTTCCCCGGCTCGTCATCGACCGCCTGGCGCGGGTCGTGGGCGACGTCCGCGACCCAGTCCGGCAGGCCGGGCAGGCTCTCCGAGATGCAGGGGCCGGCGCTCAGGTCCTGCCCGCTCGCCTGCACCTGGCGGAACGCGACCTGGGCCTCGTCGACGGCCTTCTGGCTTCCGCTGGGCTGCACATTCGAGCCCTTGCTGTCGCAGGCGGCGAGCGCAAGGACGAGACAAAAACCGGCAATGAAGAGGGTCGGGACCCGGCCCGGTCTGGACACGGCCCCAGTATCGCCCCGCCCAGAGTTTCGGTCACTTATGACCGCCATAGCGCGCACAACTGACCAGAACTTCCGGGGCGGCGGGACCGAGCCCCTTCATTGCCGGTTTTCGTGAAGCGCCGGCTACGAGCGGTTGTCGCGCATCTCCGCGCTGCCGCCAGCCAGGCCGGGACGCGGGTGCGGGCGCGGGCGGGCGCCCCCGCGGGCGGTGCCCTTCTCCTCGACGGCCGGCGCCTCGGGCGGCTGGGCCTCCTCCTCGTCGTGGAAGACCTCCCCCTCGGGCTTGCCCTCGAGCAGGGCGATGAACTCGTCCGCCTCGATCGTCTCGCGGTCGAGCAGGATCTGGGAGATCGTGTCGAGATGCTCGCGGTGCTGGGACAGGATGTCCTTTGAGGTCTGGTGCGCGTCCTCGACTATCCGCCGAACCTCGTCGTCGATCTCGCGCGCGATCTCGTCCGAGTAGTCCGGCTCGGCCGAGAACTCCCGGCCCAGGAAGGGCTGGGAGCGGTCGTGGCCGAAGACGCGGGGACCGAGCCGCTCGGACATGCCGAAGCGCATCACCATCTGCTTGGCGGTCTCGGTGACCTTCTCCAGGTCGTTGGAGGCGCCGGTTGTGATCTCGC
>DATAPB010000201.1:0-22093 GCA_036265435.1 Solirubrobacterales bacterium
CCCGAACCGCGTCGACTGGTTCCAGCGCACCGTGCTGCGCGGGCGGCTGCGGACGGCGGACGCGGCGATCGACGCCTGGAGCGGCGATGCGGACAACGGCAGCCGCGGCATGCCGGCGGTAGAGAAGCTCCGCGAGGCGGGCTCCGGACCGGAGCTCCTCCGCGAGGCGGGGCGGCAGGCCCGGTGGCTGGCCGAGTCCGCAATCAGGCACCGTGGCGCGGTCGCAGGCGAGGACAGAGCGCTCGAGCTTCGCGCCGGCGCGGAGATCGAGCGCGCGCTCGGGGAGCTCGCCGAGCTCGACCTGCCCCACTTCCCCGCGGAGGCGATCGCCGCCGTGGCCACCCTCCAGGTCCCGATGTGGCGCGGCCCGACCGAGGGGCGGGTCCGGGTGATCAGCCCGTACCGAGCGCGCGCCCGTCGCGTCGCCCATCTCTTCGCCTGCTCGCTTCAGGACGGGGACTTTCCGCGGCGAGATACCGGCGGTCCGCTTCTCTCCGACGACGCCCGGGCCGCGCTCGCCCTTCCCCCGCGCAAGCAGGCGGAGATCGAGGACCGCTACCTGTTCTCGATCTGCCTCTCGCGTCCGAAGGAGCGGCTCTGGCTCTCCTGGCGCAATGCCGACGACGAGGGCGGCGCCACGGCTCGATCGCCGTTCGTCGATGAGGTCCGCGAGCTGCTCGCTCCTCCCCTGCCGAGCGACACGGAGGAGCGGGACGAGGCGCTCGCCCGCGAAGCGGGCGGCCGCGGCCTCGCGGATTCCGTGTTCGACCCCGCCGACGCGCCCTCGGAGGCGGAGCTCGCCCGCGCCGAGGCGGCGCGAGGCAGCGAGGCGCCGATCCCGGAGCAGGTCCGAGGCCGGATCGCCGCCCGGCTCGCGGCCGCACGCGAGCGCATCACCGAGGAGCGGCGCCGGCCCGGGCCCCTCCGGCTCGAGCCGGTTCTGGAGCGGATGGCGGCCCACCAGGTCTTCGGCGCCACCACGCTCGAGAGATACGCGGAGTGCCCGTACCGGTGGTTCGTCGATCACGAGCTCAGCCCAAGGCGAATCGGGCCCACCGAGGAGCCGCTCGCCGCCGGTCAGGTCGCCCATCAGATCCTCGAGAGCCTCTATGCAGAGCCCCCTTCCCCGGAGGGCCGCCCCACCCCCGCCACGCTCCCGGCCTGGATCGAGCGCGCCCTCGAGCTCACCGAGACGTACGGGCCCTCTCTGCTCCCCCGCGAGCGCGCGGACACCGCCGCGGCTCTCCACCGCATCGAGGGGCTTGTGCTCGCGTTCCTCGCCGACGAGGCAGAAACGCCCACGCCGTTCGTCCCGGTCCCCGAGCTCGCGGAGGCACGATTCGGCTTCCCGGACTCCGAGAAGCAGGCGCTCCCCGTCGGCACCGGTGCGGTGCATGGCCAGATCGACCGAGTCGATCGGGGCCCCCATGGCGAGGCGCTCGTCCAGGACTACAAGTCGGGCGCCAAGGTCGACGGAGGCAAGGGGATGCTCGAGAGGGGCAAGCTGCAGCTCCAGCTCTATCTGCTCGCAGCCCAGGAGCTCTGGGGGCTCGAGCTGGCAGGCGGCCTCTACCGACCGCTCGGCGCGCGCAACGACGACGAGCGCAAGCCGAAGGGGCTGCTGCGCAAGTCGCTGAAGGACGAGCTCGCGGGGCTGCGGCCCCGGCCGAATGACCACCTCGACGACGACGCCTTCGACGAGGCGCTCGACGCCGCGCGCGAGAGGTCCGCGTCCATCATCGCCTCGATCCAGGCCGGCGACATCGGCCGCCGCCCGATCGGCGGCTCCTGCCCGGCGTACTGCCACTTCCAGCCGATCTGCCGGCGGGAGCGCGGCGTTCCCGAGGAGGAGCCCGCCTCGGAGGACGAGGAGGAATGAGCGAGCGCACGGCCCAGCAGCGCGAGGCGGTGGACAGCCGCGGCCGCGACGTCTTCCTGCGCGCCGGAGCGGGCACTGGCAAGACGACGGTCCTGGTGGACCGTTTCTGCGCGGCGGCGCTCGATCCCGACTCGGGAGTCGAGCGGATCCTGGCCTTCACCTTCACCGAGCGCGCAGCCGACCAACTCCGACGCCGCGTCCGCGAGGAGCTCGGCCGCCGGGCGGCTGAGGCCCAGGGCGAGGAGCGCGTGGCACTGCTGGAGGCGACCGAGGCGAGCGAGCGTGCCTGGATCTCGACCATTCACGGCTTCTGCCGGCGGCTGCTGGCCTCCCATCCGGCGGCGGCCGGGATCGACCCCCACTTCCGCGTCGTCGACGAGCCCGAGGCCGACCGCCTCGCAGGGCGCGCCTTCGAGGGTGCGCTCGAGGAGATGGTCGAGGCCGGCGGCGGCGAGGCGCTCGAGCTCGCGGCCGCGAACCGGCCCAGGACCCTCCTGGAGATGACCCGCGGGGCATATGACGAGCTGCGCAGCCACGGCGATCCCGATCCGGCGCTTCCACCGCTCGAGCCGCCGGACACCCGCAGGGCGCTGACGGAGCTGGTGGAGGTCGCCAGCGAGGCGCATCGCGAATGCGCCGATGCGACCGGCAGGTCGGCGGGCAGCCGGGAGCGGATCGCGACCGCCGCCGGGCTCGATCCGTCGTCCGAGCCCGGCGAGGGGCTGCTGCGCGTGCTCAGGAGCCTGGCGATCAGCTCCAAGGCGGAGGAGTTCAAGGGCACGGCGTGCGAGCGCTACACCGAGACCCTCAAGCGCACCCGCGCGGCCGTCGCGGCATCCATCCTCGGCCCTGCTTACGAGCAGCTCCGCGAGCTGATCGCCCGCTTCGGCCGCCGCTACGAGGAGCTCAAGGCGGAGCGGTCCGCGCTGGACTTCGAGGACCTCCAGCTCCGGGCCGTGGCCCTGCTGAGCTCCTCCGACGCGCTCCGCGACCGCTACCGCGAGCAGTTCCGCCACCTGATGGTCGACGAGTTCCAGGACACGAACGGGCTCCAGCTCGGCCTGATCGAGCAGCTGCGCGGTCCGGACACGCGCCTCTTCCTGGTGGGCGATGAGTTCCAGTCGATCTACGGCTTCCGCCATGCCGACGTCGAGATCTACCGCCGGGAGCATCGCCGCTTCGCCGAGGGCGACGAGGCTCGCGGCGTATCGCTCCCGCTCACCGGCAACTTCCGCGCGGCACCCGAGATCCTCGCCCTCACCAACGCGATGGGGCTGGGCCTGCTCGACGGCTTCGAGCCCCTCTCCGCCGCCGTCGGCGGCGCGCCGCCGACTGAGCCGATCACCGAGCTGCTCCTGACGACCGATGATCGCAAGGGCTGGGAAGCTGAGGAGACGGGCCTGCCGAGGGTCGACGACGACCCGAGCCCCGGACCCAAGGTCGCCGAGGCTCGCCGGCTGGCGGCCCGCCTCCGCGAGCTCGCCGACGATGGCGAGGACCCGGCTGACATGGTCGTGCTGCTGCGCGCCTTCACGCACGTCACCGCGTTCGAGCGGGCGCTCACCGAGGCGGGCCTCGATCCGTATGTCGTCGGCGGACGTGGGTTCTGGTCACAGCAGCAGATCGAGGACCTCCGGTCGCTGCTTGCCGTGGTCGCTAACCCCCTCGATGACGAGGCGCTCTTCGGCGCGCTGGCATCGCCGGCCTGCGCACTGTCCCCGGACACCCTCTGGCTGCTCCGCAAGACGGCGACGGTGAAGCGTGAGGACGGCCGGGAGAGCGTCCGGCACGTCTGGCCCGTGGTCAGGGACCTCACCGAGAGGGGGGAGATCGGCCAGGGCGATGTGGAGATGGCGAAGCTGATCCCGGACGGTGAGCTCGGGCGCCTGCGCGAATTCGCGCTCTCCCTCTCGGAGCTCAGGCGGTGGGGCACTGAGGGCGGCCTCGAGGCGCTCGTCGAGAGGGCGGCCTCGGCGTTCGGCTACGACCTCGCTGCGCTGATGCTCCCCGAGGGCACGAAGCGCTGGTCGAACGCCCGCAAGCTGATGCGGCTCGCACGCGAGTTCGAGGCGCGCGAGGGCCCGGACCTGGGGGCTTTCCTCGACTACCTCGACACGCGCGCCGTCCACTGGGATCGCGAAGCAGAGGCGGCCACGCGCGCGGAGGGCCACTCCGGGGTGCGGGTGATGACGGTTCACGCCGCCAAGGGGCTCGAGTTCGAGGTCGTCGCCGTCGGCGATCTCGGGCGCAACCTCCAGCTCGGCTGGACCCCGCTGCGAGTGGCGCCGGGCGAGGACACCCCCGAGGGAACCGAGGCCATGCGCGTCGGTGTCCAGCTCGGCCGGCTCGGGCGACCTTCGGAGCGGCTCGGGGACTACCAGGAGCTCACGGACCTGGCGGCCGCGCGCGAGGCGGAGGAGGAGGCCAGGCTGGCGTACGTCGCAGCGACCCGGGCGAAGCGCCGCCTGCTGCTCAGCGGGACCTTCAACCCGAAGAAGCTCGAAGAGGAACCGATTCGCCGGAAGCCGATCACGCTCCAGCTGATCCGCTCCGTCCTCGGCGGCGATCCGGCGCCGCGTGACGTCGAGATCCCCTCGGCCGCGGGGGTCTTTCCCGCAGGACGCCTCCGAGTCCAGGTCCAGCAGGCGGAGCCGGGCGTGGGCGCCGCGATCCTCATACCACGGGAACGAGCGGCCGCCCCGGTGGGGCCCGTCACGATCGCCCCGCCGCTCGGGCGCCCCCGGGTGCCGCCAGCGCTGATCGGCGGCCTCTCCTACTCGGCGCTCTCCTCGTTCGAGAACTGCGGCTACCGCTTCTACGTCGAGCGTGTGCTCGGGATCCGGGAGCCGGAGCCGATTCCCAGTGGCGACGGTGCGAGCCAGTCGGCGACCCCCGAGACTCGCCGCCGCTTCGGCCCAGGCGTCGCGGTCCACGCGCTGCTCGAATGGAGCGCCCGGAACCGCTGGCGCGAGCCGAGTGCCGAGCGCACCGCGGCGGCTCTGCGCGAACAGGGGCTCGAGCCGACCGAGGAGCGGACGGAGATGGCGCTCGGGCTGACGCGGGCGTTCCTGTCCTCCCCCCTGCGTGAGGAGATCGGGGACGCGAGGGTGAGCGCCGAGGTCCCGTTCGTGCTGAAGGTGGGCGGGACACTCGTACGCGGCTCGATCGACCTGCTGGCTGAAAGGCGTGACGGCTCGATCCTCGTCGTCGACTACAAGACGGACCGGCTGCGGGGCCGCGAACCCGAGGAGATGGTGTCGCGCTACGCAGTGCAGCGAGACCTGTACGCGCTGGCCGCGGCGGCGCGCGGCGGCCCGGTCGAGACGGCCTACGTCTTCCTCGAGCGGCCGGACCCGGCCGCCCGCACGCACTTCGACGAGGCGGGGCTCGATGCCGCTCGCGGACGCGCCGAGGCGGTGCTCGAACGGCTCGCTGCGGGCCGCTTCGAGGTGACGGACCGTCCCCACCGGGCGCTCTGCCACGACTGCCCCGCCCGAGCGCGCCTCTGCAGTCACGAGGCGGCAGCCCAGATGCGGGATGACCCGGAGCCGCCGATTGAGCCGCCCGACCCAGACGGCGGAGCGGCGGCGGCGGAGCAGGGCCCCGCCTCGCCGGACGAGGCCTCCCAGCTCAGCCTTCTGGAGGGATCGTGAGCCGGCGTCTCGGCCTCTTCGGCTATGGCTCGCTCGTCCTGCACGAGAGCGCCTCGATGACACTCGGCCGTCCGGCCGGGGAACTGCGCCCGGTCCGGCTGCACGATTGGCGGCGCCGCTTCTCACAGCGCCGCGACAACCTGACCTGCGAGAAGACCTTCGAGTGCGCCGGCGGCCGGCGGCCCGAGTGGATTCTCGGTCTGAACGTCGAGGAGGGCGAGGACGAGGCCGGGCCCGTCAATGGGGTGATCATCGAGGTGACCGACGCCGAGCTCGACCGGCTCGACATTCGCGAGATCCGCTACGACCGGGTCGACGTAACCGGGTCGATCGAGGGAGACGACCTGCCGGAGCGGGTCGTCACCTACACGGCGAAGCCCTTTCACTTCGCGCCCGAGCCACCCGAGGATTCGGTGATCCTCGAGACCTATGCGTCAGCCGTCGAGCTGGGATTCGGCGGGCTCGGGGAAGGCGAGCTCGAGCACTACCGCGCGACGACGCCCTACCCGGTTCAGCGAGTGGAGGCGACGCTGGTGATCGACAGGATCCCGGAGGGCAATCCCAGGGCCTGGTGAGATGCGAGGGTGCTCCGCAGGCGAAGCCGAGGAGCAACCCGTCTCACGTTCGGTGCCACTCGCGGGCCCAGTCCCGGAGCCCGCCCATCACCGGCTCCAGCGAGTGGCCCTTCCGGGTGAGCTCGTAGCTCACCCGGACGCGCTTGCCGGCCTCCTGGACCTCGCGCCCGACCAGGCCGGCCTCCTCCAGCTCCTTCAGCCGGTGTGAGAGGAGGCGATCCGACATCCCGGGCACAGCCTCCTTGAGCTCGGCGAAGTGAAGCGGCCCGTCGGTGAGCGCGTAGAGGATCGCGCCCGCCCAGCGACGTCCGATCAGCTCCACGGCGCCATGGAAATGAGGACACACTTGTTTCGGCTTGGCGGCCTCCCTGGCCCGGCCCGTGGCCTGATCGGATCTCACCTCGACTAGAGCTTACCGATCGTAAGGGACCGGTCAGCGGGTGCAGGGGCCGGTGCTGACTGCGCCGGCCGAGTCGCTGAGGGCACTCGCAACCACGCCGTTCGGCACCGTGTAGCCACCCGGCTTGCCCTGGGTGGTCGCCGCGAAGACGGTGCCCATGACCCTGCCGTCGCCTTCGACCAGCGGACCGCCCGAGTTGCCGCTGTGGACCTCGCCGCGCAGCGCCGTGAGCTGGCGCGTGATCGGCCCGCGGCCGTAGGAGTCTTGGGTGATGACGGGGCCGGTCGCCCCCACCCGTGCCGGGGTGATCGTCAGCGGCCCGTTCTCCGGATACCCGATCACCGCCCCCGGCGTCCCACTGATCACGTCGGGTGCGAACGAGAGGGGGGCCTCACCAAGACCGTTGATCCGCAGCAGCGCCAGGTCGTTGGTCGGGTCGTAGTGGACCGGGGTGGCGTCGAGAGGGGAATCGGAGCCCGCCGGAGTCACGGTCGTGTCGGTCTCCCCCGCCACCACGTGGGCGTTCGTCACCACGAGGCCTGGCGCGGCGATCCACCCCGACCCTTCGACGCCGAGGCCGCAGGCGGTGCCGAGCACACGCACCACGCTCTCTGAGGCCGCCCTCACCTCGGGATCTCGAGCGATCTTCGAATCCGGGGGAGCGACGTCAGGGCTCGGCCCCTGGATCGCCACCCTCGGGTCGATCCGGTTCAGCGCCTTGATCAGGCCACTGGACGGCGGGAAGGCGTCGTTGAGCGCACGCAGGATCGCTGACTGCTGCACGGCCTCGCGCAGGCTCTTTGTGCCCGGGGCATTCAGCGCAACCGCTCCGAATAGCCACGCGATCCCGAGGGCCAGCGCGACCAGCAGCACCGCCCCGCCCGTCGACTCCGCGATCGCCACGCCGGGATGCCTTCCGGCCCGGCCGAGCAGCCGCCGGCGGGCCGCGACGGCAACCCCCTCCATCGAAACGGCGACGATCCCGCCCACGAGCAGCGCACCCGCGAGCGCAGTCGCCGGTGCGTAGGGCGAGTGGAACCCCTCCGGCAGCAGCGCCGGACCGAGGCGGCTGCCGAGAAAGGCTCCGATGGCGAAGCCTCCCAGGCTCAGCGCCCCTACGATCAGCCCCTGCTGATAGCCCCACAAGGCCATGGCCAGGGCGAAGGCAATGATCAGCCAGTCGAGGCCGGTCACGGTTTCCCGAATACAAGCGTACGAGCGACTACCTTTGCCCGCGTGAATCCTCCCGTGACACGGTCACGGCAACGAGGAAGGGAGAGCCCACCGCCCCGGCGGTCCTCCCTGGCACCGCGCGCGCAGCGAGGACCCCACAGCGAGCGCCAGCGCCGTTTGCGCCAGCGCGCCCTCCCGCTCGCGGTCGTCGCAGTCATCGCCTTCATCTTGGGGATGATCAGCTCGGCCGGGAACCCCGAGCAGGACATGGCGAAGCGCTTCGTGGACGACTGGGCCCACCAGGACTTCAAGTCGATGCACGACGAGCTCTCGGATTCGGCCCAGGCGCAGTACTCGGCCGCGGAGCTCGCCGGCGCCTATCGATCCGCCCAGCAGGTCGCGACGGCGACGGCGATCGATCCCGGTGATGCGGACGGGCCCAAGAGCGTCAACGGGGCGAGTGTCGTGGACGTCAAGGTCGGGGTTCGCACCAGGCTCTTCGGCAGGGTCGACGGGGTCCTGCGGCTGCCTCTCGACGGGGGGAAGGTTGCCTGGGCACCGCAGCTCACCTTCCCGAACCTGCTCCCCGGCGAGCAGGTGGGACGGCGGCTCGAGCTCGGCAGGCGTGCGCCGATCATGGCCAAGCACCACGTCCCGCTCGCCACCGGATCCGTCGTCAACCGAAGCTCTCCGCTCGGATCGGACGCGATCGACGTCGCGGGCGAGACGGGAGCCCCGGACTCCGCGCAGCAGGCAAAGCTTCAGGCCGCGGGCTATCCGACGAATCAGAGCACCGGGATCAGCGGGCTGGAGCTCGCCTTCAACCCGCGGCTATCGGGAACGCCGAGCGGCGAGCTGCTGGCCGTCAAGGCGAACAGCCCACAGCTGGACGTCTCCCGATCCACGCAGGGCCGGGTCCTCGCCCGCGCGCAGGGGACACCGGGTCAGCCGGTCCGCACGACGATCGATCCGCGGCTGCAGACGATCACCGTGAACGCGCTCGGGGGCCAGTCCGGGGGCGCCGTGGTGCTCAACGCGAAGAACGGCGACGTGCTGGCACTCGCCGGTTCCGCCTACTCCGCCCCGCAGCCTCCCGGCTCCACCTTCAAGGTGATCACGACCACGGCGGCGCTCGAGGGGCACGACGTGAAGCTCTCGGACACCTTTCCGGTGCTGACCGAGATCAATCCGGATCCTCAGAGCGGCGCCAGGGTGGTCCACAACGCCCACGACGAGGCATGCGGCGGCACCTTCGTGCAGGCCTTCGCCAAGTCGTGCAACACCGTCTTCGCCCCGCTCGGCGTGAAGGTCGGCGCCGAGCGGCTGGTCCAGACGGCGGAGGACTACGGGTGGAACGAGAAACCCAGCCTCTACAACGCGGCCGCCACCGCACGGTCGGACCCGAACGGCATGACGATGCCCACCGACTTCAGCGACGACACGAGCCACACGGATCTCTCGGTCACGGCATTCGGCCAGGGTGAGGTGCTAGCCACCCCGCTCGGCATGGCGTCCGTCGCCCAGACCGTCGCCAACGACGGGGTCCGCAGCCCGACCTCGATCGTCAAGGACCCGGCGGTGAAGAGCGACGCCAAGCCGGTCGAAGTGACCTCGAAGGAGAACGCGAAGGTCCTCACCGGCCTGATGCGCGCCGTGGTCACCTCGGGCACCGGCGTCGCGGCGAACATCTCGGGAATCGACGTGGCCGGCAAGACCGGCACCGCGGAGCTCGGGCCCAAGCCCGGTCAGCCCCCGGCGCCGCCCGGCCAGGAGAACACCGTCGAGCAGATCGTCGACGGCTGGTTCATCTGCTTCGCTCCGGCGCAGAACCCCAAGCTTGCGGTGGCCGTGATGCTGATCGACGCCTCGGGCGACGGCGGCAGCACCGCGGCGCCGATCGCGGCCAACATCCTCACGGCGGCGCTGAAGTAGCACGGCTTTGCCATCAGGTGGGGTAGCCGAAGACCACGCCGACGATCGCCATCCCGCCGCCGATCGCGGTGAGCAGCCCGCCCGGTGCCTCGAGGACCAACCCGAGAGGCACGCCGACCAGCGCGAGCGCGGTTCCGCCCGCGAGCAGGGCCCACCAGTTGAGGCCGCGTGCGCCGGGCTCGGGCGCAGCCGGCGCGCTGAGGACCGTCGAGAAGGCCATCAGGCCGACGCCGACCAGGCTGCCGGCGATGCCGAGGAGCTGGACCAGGGCAAGTCCCGCTCCGAGGGCCCCGATGACGAGCAGCGCCTGCAGCTGGGTTCGCCTCATCGGGCGGGTGCCTCGGCGGGAGGCCTAGATGTCGAGCGTGATGTCGCCGGTCTCGCCGTCGTGCTCGATCTCGAGCTTGAGTGGCCGGTTCTCGCTGACTACGTTGTCGACGAGGAAGAGGACGATCGCCCCCTGGGCCGGCCCGCTCTCGGCCGGGGAGTCGGGCACCGGGATCACGCCGTGGCCCGCGAGCGTCGTGCCGAGAGGCGCGGCGAACGGCGTGTGGCTGGGAACCGCCTCGTAGCCCGCGCCGGTGGTGTCGACGACGGTCATCTGCGCCGCGGCGGGGATCTCCGTCTCGGAATCGGCGTGGTTCTTCATCGTCAGGAAGACGCCCAGGTAGGACTTGGCGGCCGGCGGGGGCAGCGGCTGGCCGGCCAGATAGTTCTTGTCCTCGTGATCGGCGGGGTTCAGGAAGCGGGTCAGCTGCACGTTGATCTCGAGCTCTCCGAGCTGGATCGGCACTCCCTCGTCACCCTCCTTGCCCGGCGAATTGCCACAGCCGGCCGCGCCCACGAGCACGAGGGCGAGAACGAACGCGAGGGCCAGGGCTCCCTTGTGGCCGGGGCGCATGAGGGCGCGCAGTCTATCCGGCGATGCTCGGGACGCGGTCGCCCCCGGCGATCTCGACCCGGGGTACCGCGGCTCCCGATTCGATCAGGTCACGCATGCGCGAAATGGCCTTCGACCAGCGCCGCCGCCACCACCGCTCACGCCCGATCTCGCGGATCCGATGGAAGTGCGACGGCGATGACGTCCAGAAGGTCAGCTTGACGGTGGTCGTGGGCCCCGGCTCGAGCTCCCAGACCAGGCGCATGGTGATCCGGTCGAGGCGGCCGCCCCTTGCGTGCTCGACGATCTCGTGCGGTCGATCAGCCTCCGAGATCACCGTCTCCATGTACTTCACCCCCGCCGGCGCGTCGACGCGGAAGCGCGCCGCGGCGCCGAGCCCGGAGGCGGGGATGCGGGCGAGGTGGTACTCGCTCGCGAAGTGGTCGATCCAGCTCGGGCGCGTCGACAGGTCGCAGATGAAGTCGAAGATGCGCTCCCGGGGGGCGTCGATGGATGTCGTGACGGTGAACGGCCCCACGGGCGCGCGATTCTAGTCGTGTCGCCCGCCTCCCTCAATCGTCAACGAGCTGAAATCGAGCGACCGAGCATGCCTGGAAAAGCTGGACTTTCCGTACTACCGCACAAGATCGACTAGCCGATTTGCAGTACTGGCAGTATTATCGTCGAACCCTCCGGATGGCCCCAATCGGACAGAGCGCGAACGACGTCCACCACGCGGGAGAGACCGCGGGCGGCGTCGGTTCCTTCATTTGCGAGGGCTGTTCCTTCCCGGTCTCCTTCGAGCCGGCCGAGTCGATACCCCGCTGCCCGAATTGCGGCGGCACGGATTTCCGCCGGGCATCGCTCTTTGAGCAGCCGACTCTGAGGAACATCGCGGTCACGCGTCCAACCGCCAGGCCGACCGACTGGCTCGACGGCGTCCGCGAGTCGATCGCAGAGCCCGGCAAGTACCTGGCCATGTTCGCCGACGGCCGCACGCGCCTGATCGGACTGTCCGCCGGCTGGTCGCGGATCGGCCGCAGCCGCTCGGCGGACATCCGGCTCGACGACCCGACCGTCTCGCGGCGCCATGCAGTGATCGTGCAGACGCCGGAGGGAGAGCTGCGAGTCCTCGACGACCGTTCGATGAACGGCATCCGCGTAAACGACGAGCCGGTCGACTGGAGCCCGCTAGCGGACGGCGACGAGCTCCAGATCGGCCGCTACACGCTGAACGTCATCGAGAGCAGCGGGCGCGCCTCCTACGAGGACACGGGCTAGCCCGGTTCGCCGGCCACGCCGACGGCCCGCAGGGCGTCGTCGAGGGCGGGATCGATCGCAACCGACTGCTCCATCGAGACCGCGGCGAGAACCTCGCCGACGAACGATCGCGGGGTCACGACCAGGCGCAGCTCCTGACGGCGGTTCCGCAGCCGCGCCGCCGCGTCGAAGATCAGGCTGATTCCCGAGCTGTCGATGTAGCTCGTCTCGCTGAGGTCGAGGACCAGGGCACGCGCCTGGTTCGACACGGCATCGAGCAGCCGCTGGCTGAGATCGTCGACGTTCGAGGCATCCACCTCACCGGCGACGCGCGCGAGCTCGATGTCCCCCTGGCTCTCCAGCGAGAGCCGCGCCAGCTCGGGCCTCACCGGCCCTCCCTCAGCCGCCGCGTGAGGCTGACGGTGGTCCCCTGCGGCTCCGGCTCTACCGACACCTCATCCATGAACTCGCGCATGATCAGGATGCCCCGGCCGCGGTTGCCGCCGCGCGGCTCACGCCATTCCCCGTGGTCGCTGATCGTCACGGTGGCGACGCCGTCTCGTAGCGACGCCCGCAGATGGATCGTCTCGTCCCGCAGACCGTAGGCGTGCTCGATCGCGTTCGCGCACGCCTCGGAGACGGCGATCGCAAACGCCGCGCAGTCGTCGTCCGTCCCGCTGTTGGCCTCCACCCAGCGACGGATCAGGTGGCGCGACGTCATCAGCTGGGCGGGCGCCGCCGGCATCTCGACCTCGAGGAGCTCGTCCAGCCCCACGGTCTGCACGGCGAGGATCGCGATGTCGTCGGCAATCGTCGTGTCCTCTGTCAGCCGGGAGATGATCGCCTGACACTTGAGCTCGGGTTCATCGGGTGCGGACGAAGCGACTTCCAGCAGCGTCGACTCACCGTCCGAGAGCTGCTCTCCGCGTCGCTCGATCAACCCGTCCGTATAGAGCAGCAGCGTCTCGCCGGCTGCGAGCGTCACGGCCTCCTCGTCATATCTCTTCCCACCGGCTGTCCCGATCGGCGGCCCACCCTTTTCGGCGAGGAACTCCGCCTCACCGTCGGAGTGGATCAGGAGCGGGTAGGGATGCCCGGCGCGCGCGATTCGTGCCTCCCAGGTCGTCAGGTTGAGAGTGGCGTAGATGACCGTCGCCATCCGGGAGTGCATGCGATCGGAGAATTCCGCGAGCTTGGTGATCACCTCGGCGGGGCCGTCGGTGTCCAGCGCGTAGGCACGGATGGCGCTTCGCAGCTGCCCCATGTAGGTGGCGGCGGCCATCCCGTGACCCGCCACGTCGCCGATCACGAACCCAAGGCACTGCTTGCCGAGATCGATTACGTCGTACCAATCGCCTCCCACCGCGGACTCGTCGGCGGCGGGCAGGTAGCGCCCTGCCATCCTCAGCCCCGGCACCTGCGGGAGCTGCCGCGGAAGCAGGCTGCGCTGGAGCGTGGCGGCGATCCGGCCCTGGACCATGAGCTTCGACCGCTCGATCGAGAGAGCGACGCGGTTGGCGACCAGCTGCAGGAGCTCGACGTCCCTCTCGTTGAACTCACGCCGGACGAGCGAGCCGACGTGGAGCACGCCGATCACCTCTCCCTCGACGAGCAGTGGAACACCCAACAGCGAGCGGATTCCCTTCTCGCGGAAGAGCGGGTTGACGGGTTGGATCGGGGCGTCCTCGAGGTCCTCGATCACCACCGGCGCTCGGGTGAAGGCCACCCGGCCGGCGAAACCCCGGCCAACGGGCAGGCGGAAGCCGCGCTCGACCTCCTCCTCCAGCCCCTTCGCGGCCCGAGCGGCCAGCGTGCGGCCCCCCTCTTCGACCAGGAGGACCGCCGCGGTGTCGGCGTCCAGCATGTCCGTGACCCGGTCGAGCAGTTCCTTGAGCAGATCGTCGAGGTCCAGGTACGCAAGCGCCGATTCGGTTACCCGCTGGACGTCCTCGAGCCTGATCACCTCATCCGTCGCCACCGGCGCTCTCTCCTCGTGGTTGGTTCCCTCGGGCGTCATCTCCCCGGACCTGACGCGAAGGTTCGCAAATAGCCGGAGCCACGGCGCAGCCGAGGGCCGGCGAAAGGTCTCACCCGCAGATCCGGAAGCTACTCAGTCGAAATGCTCGGATCGGCCTGGACCTTCTCCGGGATGATCATCAGGAAGTTGGCCTTGGCGTCACCGACGAGCGCCACGACGCGGTCCGCCTCGTCCGACTGATCGGTCGCGCGGAGCTCATCCGCGTAGTGACCGAGCAGGTCCTCGAGATCGAGCTGGCCCTCGGCGTCGAGCTCCTCGAGCTTCACCTTGGCGCCCTCGCCGAGCCGGCGCTCGATGGCCTCTCGGTCGAGGTTCGCCTCGTCGTTGGTCCGCACGTAGACTCGCCCACCCGTCATGCCGGCGCAGGCCCAGGGCCCCATGTCGCCGAGCACAACGGCGCGACCCGAGGTCATGTACTCGAAGGCGAAGCCCTTCGCGTTGGCGCGGTCGACGACGCAGCCCTGCGAGTCGTCGACAGGCTGCTCGGGCTCGCCGGCGAGGACGACGTCCGCGCCCGAGAGCCGGATGCAGAAGCGCGAGTCGGCCGATCCCTGGACGAAGAGGCGCCCGCGCTGGGCACCGTAGGCGAAGGACTTGCCGACCGAGCCGTTGACCCGCCTGCCGTCGATGTTCTTGCCCTTCATGATCGAGACGGTCCCGCCGAGCATCGTCTTGCCGACGCCATCCTGGGCGCCGCCCTCGACACGGCAGGTCACACCCCACTCGTTAAAGGCACCGAAGCCCTGGCCTGCGACGGAGCCGCCGTTGAAGACCAGCTCGGCCAGCTCGTCGTTCTCCGTGCCCTCAGGAGCACCGTCGTAGATCCGAGCCCGGGCGATCGCGCCCGACAGCTCGGTGCCGAGCACGCGATCGCTCGCGTCGGTGCGGCGCGGGAACTCGACGCTCACACAGGAGCCGTCGAAGACTCTGCCGGCGACCTGGGCGATCTCGGACGAGGCCTGCTTGGGCTCCATGCGGAGTGGCTTGGCGCGAACCAGGCCGGCCTCCGCGCGGGCCTCGACCAGCACCCCCTCCTCGACCGGTAGGTCGATCGGCTCGAGATCGAGGAACTCCTCGAGCGGGGTGATGAGCGGCGCGAGGTCGATCTTCTCTTGATGCGAGATCTGCTCGAGCAGGTCATAGCGCCCGACGAGATCCTGGGCGCGCTCGTACCCGAGCGAGCCCACGACCTCCTTGACCTCCTGGCCCATCGCCTCGAAGAAGCGGGCGCAGCTCTCGGCCGCGGAATCGACTGCCTGAGGCGTGAACTTCTTGAGGCCGTGCTCCTGGGCCTGCTCGACGGTCTCGATCTGAGTGGCGATCCCGACGTGGCACGTGTCGAGCTGGCAGCCACGGCAGATCGTGCAGCCAAGCGAGACCATCGCCAGGGTGCCGAAAGCGACCCGGTTCGCCCCCATGCAATGCAGCTTGACGATGTCGTGGGCGTGGCGGTAGCCGCCGTCCGCCCAGATCTCTACCCGGTTGCGGATCCCCGCCTCCATCAGGGCCCGGTGGACCGCGCGGGTGCCGATGTCGGATGGCAGGCCGACGTGGCGAAGCGCGTGCTGCCGTGCCGCGCCGGTCCCTCCCTCGAAGCCCGACAACGTGATGATGTCGGCGCCGGCCTTGGCGATGCCCAGGCCGATCGTGCCGATGTTCGGCACCACGGGGACCTTGACCGAGACCCGCAGGTCGGGGTTGACGGTCTTGAGCTCGTCGATCAGCTCCGCGAGGTCCTCGATCGAGTAGAGGTCGTGGTTGTTCGAAGGCGAGATCAGGTCGGTGCCCGGTGAGGCGTTGCGCGCGGCGGCGACCTTCTCGGAGACCTTCTTGCCGGGGAGGTGGCCACCCTCGCCCGGCTTCGCGCCCTGGCCGATCTTGATCTCGGCCACGTAGGACGAGTTGAGCATCTCGGCCGAGACGCCAAAGCGGCCCGAGGCGACCTGCTGCCCGCGCCACTTGCGGTAGCGGCCGTACATGTCCGGGATCTCCCCGCCCTCCCCGTTGATGCAGAGGATGTTGATCGCCTTCGCCGCCTCGGCGTAGGCGCGGAAGGCGGGTTCCGACTGCGAGCCGAAGCTCATCGAGCTGATCACCACGGGGTAGTCGTGATGGCCGACTCCGGCGTCGACGTCGGCCGGGTCGACCGGCTCGCGGTCGGGCTCCTTGCGGAGACCCATGATGTGCCGCATCGAGATCGGGCTCTCCTTCTCGAGATCGCGCACCTTCTGCGAGTACTCCTCGAAGCCAGCGGTCCCGTTCGCCGTCGCGATCGCGGCCTTGTAGACCTTGGGGTAGAAGCGGAAGGTCTTCGCCGGCTTCGACTCCTCGTCACCGGCGAGGATCTTCTGCCGCCGGTCAGTGTCAGCATCGAGCTGGGCGAAGCCGGTTCCGCCCTTCTCGGTGGCGGCGAAGGCCTCTGTGTGGAAGATCTCGGCGAGCTCGGGCTTGATCCCGATCGAGGAGAACTGGCGGGCGTAGCCGCGAACCTCGTGGATGCCGATCGTTGAGATCACCTTCTCGATCCCCTTGCGCAGGGCCGAGCAGAGGTTGGCGACGTCGTTCTCGTAGTCGTCGACGCAGATCACCTCGAGCATCACGTACGGGCAGACGCCGTTGGCGCCGAGGCCGAGGGCGATCATCACGTCGTGGACGTTGCGGATAGCGGCCGAGCGCAGCACGATCGAGCAGCGACGGCGCAGGTTCTCCCCGTCCGAGACCTCGTATTGCTTGAGAGCCTGGTCGATCGCGGAGGTGGCCAGGTGCGGGTCGATGTAGCGGCGATCGCCGTCGTAGACGGTCCGGTCGGTGAGTACGAGCAGCTCGCAGCCCTCGCTGACGGCCTTGACGGCCTCCTGGCGCAACCGCTCGATCGCACCCTGAGTGGTCTCCGACTCCAGCAGGGCGATATCGATCGCCTTGGCGCGTTCGCCGAACGCGTCCCAGAGGTCCTCGAGCAGGTAGGTCCCCTGTTCGCTCGCGATCCGGCGGTAGGCGCTGTGCGGCAGCGGCGCCAGATCGTGGTGGCCGCCGAGGATCACGGCGAAGTCCGTCTCGATCGTCCGGGTGTCAGCGGACGGGTCCGTCAGCGCCGGGCGACGGCCGAAGACGGCGCGCGTCGAGAAGTGCTCAATCTCGCGCTCGCGGTCGATCGCCGGATTGGTGACGACCGCGACCGTCTCCTTGAAGTAGTCGGCCAGGTTCTGGCGCTCGGGCGAGAGGGCGGCCAGCGGGCCGTCGTAGCCGAGTGAGCCGATCGGCTCGGCGCCGTTGTCGGCCATCTGCTGGACCAGCTTGACGTCGTCGCGCTGCCAGCCGAAGCCGGCGAGCACGCGGTCCTCGACCTTGACCGGCTCCTCCGGCCCGGCGTCGGTGTAGCCCGGGATCTCCGGGCCCTCCAGCGGCCCGCCCGTGTGGAGCGCGCGGTCGTATCCGGCGACCTGCTCGGTCCCGGTCCGCTTCAGCCAGCGCTTGCGCACCTCGACCAGCATTTCGGCGTGCGGGTAGAGGGTCGAGCGCTTGCGGTCGCGATCGATCATGACCATGTACTTCTGGCCCGGGGCCATCGGCTGCGGCTCGGAGATCATGTCGGCGACCGAGACCACCCCCGGCTCTGAGCTGAAGACGAAGTCCTGCGGCGTCTCCAGCTTCCACAGCGGGCGGAGGCCCATCGCGTCGGCCGAGAAGACGCACTCGTCCATGTGCCGCGCGATCAGCGCGACCGGGCCCTGTGCGTACGGGCCCATCGTCTGGCGGAGGTACATGTAGAAGGGGTGGAGCTCCTCTGGCAGCCCGGCGATCTCGTCGACGATCGGCGGCACGACCATCTCCATCGCTTCGGCGAGCGAGAGCCCATGGCGCCGGGTGAGCGACTCGACCGTCCGGTTGAGGTCCTGGGAGTCGGAGTTGCCCTCGCCGATCGGGACGTCGAGCATGCGCGCCTCCTGGCGAAGCTGCTCGATCGTGTTGATCTCACCGTTGTGGCCGAGCACGCCGAAGGGCTGGACGCGCGTGAACGACGGCCAGGTATTGGTCGAGTATCGGTTGTGGCCGAAGGCGCCGATCGTCTCCGTGCGCCCGTCGGAGAGGTCGGCGTAGTAGGACCCGAGAACCTTCGGGTTGCCCATGACCTTGTAGACGGCAGTCTTGCCGGAGAAGGAGGCGACGTGGACGCCGAGCCTCTCCTCGAGGGCGATCTTCAGGTTGAAGACCGTGCGGTCCGCGCCGGAGGCCTCCGGAACGAGCCCCGCGAACTGCCAGAACTGGGGCTCCTCCTCACGAGCGGTCGCGCCGAGGGCGGCGGAGTCGACGGCGCCGACCCGCTCGGCGAGGATCCGGAATCCGGCCCCGCCCAGGAGCTCGCGGGCGCCGTGGCGGATCTTCTCCAGGTCCTGTGAGCGCTCGACGAATAAGTGGGCGACCGCGAAGGCGTCATCGAGGGCGAGCGCGGGGTTGTGGCCGCCCCGGCGCACCTCCTCCGCCCAGATCTTCGTGGGGATGTCGACCAGCAGGCCGCAGCCGTCTCCCTCGCCGTCGACGTTCCCGGCACGGTGGAGCATCTTCTGCAGCGACCCGAGCGCGACCGCGATCGGCTCGTGGCTCGGGGTCGCATCGCGGCGAACGGACGCGTAGAGCGCGCATGCATCCTTGTCCTCGACGCTCGGCGGGGAGACGAGGGGGCGGTACGCGCGCTCAGGGGAGAAGCGCTTGCGCTCTGAGGACGAGTTCTTCAATTGAGCCTCCGGTTCCGCGCCTTCTCCGAGGGGGCGCGCGACGGGGGGTGGACCGACGGGCGCGGAATTATAGGTGGCGGGCCACTCGGCACCTTCGCCACCGCGGCGAGCGCTGAAACCGCTTTGTTCGCAATTTGCGAAACGGCGATCGGCCGGATCCGGCGGGCCACAGCGCTACTTTCAGGCAGCTGAACGGTTCTACCTAGTGTCTTAGCGAACGCTTACAACTGCTACAACATTGTTTCAGGGAGCACACGCTGGGGATTGATGGAGAAGGACTGATGGATCGAACCAAGGCAGAGACGGGCAAGCAGGAGGCCGAAGCCGAGCCGTCCGTGGCGGGCTCCGAGACGGAGCGCTTCCGGGCAGTCATCGACGTCCGGCACAACGAGGCGGTCACCGGCGAGTCCGGCGTTCCCGCCAAGCAGCGGGACCACGAGCTCCGTTGCCAGCAGCGCTCGCTCGACGAGTTCTCCTGAGCAGTTCCGACAGCGGCGCGGGTAGGTTGCTGCGCCGATCCTCCTCGGCGCAATCGGAAGCGACAGGATCGAGCTTCTGCTCCTGATCCCGGTGGTGCTCGACATGACGGTGAAGCCCGGCCTCTAGGCGCCCGGGTGCCGAACGCTCGCTACGCCGTTCTGTCGCCGAGAGCCTCGCGAGCGGCGCTCACCCTCAGGTCCTCGACGGCGTCGCGCTGAGCCTCCGCCCGTCGAGCCAGCTCGCTGAAGTCGAAGCCGGGGATCCGGTTGCCGTTCTCGACGGCCTCCATGGAGCGCCAGAGCTCGAGCTTGCCGGTGATCCCCATCGTCAGGGCCTCCAGCTCCAGGACGCGGCTGAGCGGCGAATAGCGGAAAAGGTTCCCGTTGGGCTTCAGGCGCATCACCTTCTCGGCGACCCACGCCATCGCCATCCTGGCTCGCTGCTCGTCGACTCCGAGGCGGTCCATGAGCCGGCGCAGAGTCAACCTGTCCTCCTCGATCTCCGTCGCGATGCCGGACACCTTGCTCCCGTAGTCGTTGCCCTCGTTCTCGCGCACGATCCTCTTCGCCAGCCGGCTACCCAACACGGAGCCCGCGAGGTGGTCATTCAGATAGATCCTGAGCAGCTTTTGGTTCACCTCCAGAGGCTTCCCGGCCAGAGCCTCGCCAAACGAGCTCAGTCCTGCTCGTCGTGGCCGTGCTGGTGATCGTCCTCGAGGCCAGTCTCGTGGACATGCCGATGCGAGTGCACGTGGTCGCCGTGGCTGTGCTCGTGCTCATGCTCGGTGTGATCGTGATCGTGCTTCGTGTGGGCGTGCTCATGCTCCTCGTCCCCGTGGCTGTGGCTGTGGGAATGGGGTTCGTCGTGAGTGTGCTCGTGCTGGCGCTGATCCATGTCATCACCCCCTTTCGGCTCTGTCCGTGCGCGACCCGCCGCCGCGCAATTTCGGCAGAGGCCGAGAATAGGGAAGTGGCTGAAGCGCGCCTCGTATCCGAACTTGCGGCGGATCGTCCGCCTGACCGAATCGAGCTTGGCCGGCTCGACCGAGGTCACCCGGCCGCAGCGCTCGCAGGCGATGTACTCGTGCTGCGCTCCTCCGACGAGCGCATACAGACCCGGCCCGTGTCCGATATGAACATGGCGGACCAACCCGAGCTCCTCCAGCTGGGCCAGGTTGCGGTGGACTGAGGCCGAGTCCATCGGTGTGGCCTTGCCCCCCATCGCCCGAGCAAGGTGATCTGCCGAGGCGGGACCATCCGCTGCGAACAGGGCCTCGAGCACCATCCGCCTAGCCGCCGTGATCCGGTGCCCGCTCTCGCGCAGCGCGCGCAGAGCGCCCTCCAGGTCCTCGACATCGACCGGCTGCCTGAAAGGTGAGCGCCCCATCGCTATCCGATCGTCGAGCGCAGGTTGGCGGACCACTTGCGCTCGATGTCGCCGAGGTGCCAGACGGCGAGCGCGACCGCCCAGGTCAACACGAAGAGGGCCACGATCGCGTAGCCGACCAGGTTGAGATCGAGATTGGAGACGAAGTCCCAGGGCTCCCCGGTGAGGCTGAGCTTCTCGGCCAGCACGGACATCAGCTCGATCGTCCCAATCAGTAGGGCAACGGCCACGGAGAGGCCGGTGACGGTGAGGTTGTAGTAGATCTTGCGAACCGGCTGGGAGAAGGCCCACCCGTAGGCGAAGTTCATGAACGCCCCGTCGATCGTGTCGAACAGGGACATACCGGCGGCGAACAAGATCGGCAGACAGAGGATCGCGTAGAAGGGAAGGCCGCTGGCGGCGGCGCCCCCGGCGATCAGCAGCAGGGCGACCTCGGTCGCGGTGTCGAAGCCCAGTCCGAAGAGGCAGCCGAGCGGATACATCTGCCAGGGCTTGGTGATCGAGCGGGTCGCACGTCCGTAGAAGCGGTTCATGAAGCCTCGCGAATCGAGCTGCTCCTCCAGCTCCGCCTCATCGAAGTCACCCTCCCTCATCCGCCGGAAGATCCGGAAGATGCTCACGAGGATGATCAGGTTGAGGATCCCGATGATGACCAGGAACGAGCCGGAGATCACCGGGCCCACCAGCCCGGTCGCCTTGTGCAGAAACGAGGAATCGTTCTCCACCGCGCCGCTCAGGCCGCGCACTCCGACAACCACCAGCGTGCCGAGCGCGAAGACGATGGTCGAGTGCCCCAGCGAGAAGAAGAAGCCGACGCTGAGCGGCCGCTGCCCGTCCCCCATCAGCTTGCGCGTCGTGTTGTCGATCGCGCCGATGTGATCGGCGTCGAACGCGTGCCGCAGGCCGAGCGTGTAGGCGGTGATCCCGATGCCGGCACCGAGCAGCTCGCCCGAGCCGATCAGCAGCCCGAAGCCAAGCACATGCAGCGCGACGATCACCGCGCCCAGACCCGCCGCGCGCCGCCATTCGGCCGGCGTCAACATGACGCGAACTTATCGCAAATGCAACGCGGTCGCGATAGCGGGCCGCGCACGTACCGCGCTTTCCGGCAGCGTCAGCGCCAGCGCCGTGCCGGCGATCGGCAGCAGCGTGATCGTCCACATGACCGTGTGCAGGCCCGCATGATCGGCGAGCGCGCCGAGCAGCGCGGCGGCGACGCCGCCGACGCCGATCGCGAACCCGAGCGTGACGCCGGATGCGATCCCGAGCCGGTGCGGGAGGTACTCCTGCCCCATCACCACGGTGACGCTGAAGGACATGATCGTCACGAACCCGATCGCGGCGAGCACGGCGCCGGCGAGCACGCCGCCGTCCGCCGCCATGAAGAGCAGCAGCAGCGGGAGCTGGAGCGCCATCGAGCCCACGAGCACGCGGCGGCGCCCGATCCGGTCGACGAGCCGGCCGCCGACCAGCGTTCCCGCCGCACCGGCCACCAGCATCACGCTCAGCGCCGCGTTGCCGGCTGCCTCGCTCGCGCCCAGGCGGTGCGCGAAGTAGACTGGCACGAAGGCCTGCAGCCCGAAGAAGATGACCGAGCGCAGCCCGATCACGCCCGCGAGACGGGAGAACGGGCCCCAGGCGTCGCGCCGCCGCCGCGACCCGTTGCCGTTCGACGCCCCGCCCGGCGTCGCCGGCGCGAACGTC
>DATAPB010000202.1:0-30319 GCA_036265435.1 Solirubrobacterales bacterium
CGCGATCGGGGACTCGACCATGATCTTGCCGATCCCCAACCTGAACGCGGTGGGGTACTCCGTCAACGCCCGCGGCTGCCGCGGCTTCAAGGAGGCCGTCAACATCGCCCGCAGGCTCAAGGCGAAGCATCACCTCCCGCACCTCGTCCTGATCAATTCCTACGGGAACGGCGGGGTCAACCCCGGCCTGATCTCGGAAGCGCTCGGCGTCCTCGGCAAGGGGCGGGTGCTCGGCCTGATCACCGCATACAACGCGGACACGGGCCAGCCTCCCGCCCCCGACACCGACGTCCTCTTCAAGGCGGCCCGGCGGTACCCCCACCGGATCTTCATCCTCGACTGGGTCAAATACAGCCGCCCGCACCATTCCGCCGAGCCGACGCCGGGTGCCTGGTTCCTGCCGGACCTCTTCCACCCCAACTTCACCGGGGCCGACGCCTTCGCGCAGTTCCTCGCCGGCGCTCTGCCGTTCGCCCGGAACGGCCGCTTTCCCTAGGGCTTCGGCTTCGGTTTTGGCTTCGGGTTCGGGGAAGCCAGGGGAACCAGCTTCTTCAGCAGCCGCGCGAACGCCTTTGCCCCGCTGAAGGTGAGGTGCAGCCCGTCGGGCTGGAACCAGCTCGCATGCCCGGCGCTGTAGTGAACCCAGTCGAGCACCTTGATGCGCTGGGGGGAGCGAGCGCCGGCGTTGCGGATCACGGTCGCGTCGTTCGACTCGCCGCCTCCCGTCTCACGCGGCGTCACGAGCCCGAGCTTGCGGTTGGGCCCGAGGATCTTGAGCGCCCTGCTGATATCCCCGCCGGTGACGCTCTGGTCGGATCCCAGCGCGATGACGACCAGGTGGGGCAGGCGATGGCGGCGGGCCTCGGCACGGAGCAATCTGAGCCCCTCGGGATATGCCCTGCAGCCGCGCGCGTTCACCTTGTACCCGACCCGCGACAGTGCCGGCAGGGCGAGCAGCATCGACGAGTCGCCGATCGCTAGCGGCGGACGAGGCGCGACCTTGTGCCTGGGACTCGCGATCTCGACGCCCCCGCAACCGGCGTGGGCAGCCGGTGCCATGAGCACGGTCACGAGAACAGCAGCGGCTGATACCGCGACCCCCGCCTTGACGCCAAGGTTCATCCGGAGTGATTGTCTAGCATCGCGCGCGTCTCCGGGCGTGAGCGCCCGACCCGAGTGCTAGGACGGACGGCAGGTGCTCTTCCCCACAGTCGAATTCGCGATCTTCTTTCCGATCGTGCTCGCGATCTCGTGGGCGCTGATGTCGAGGCAGCCGCTCTGGAAGCCCTTCATCGTCGTCGCGAGCTACATCTTCTACGCGGCCGCCGACCCCCGCTTCTGCCTGTTGCTGGGGGCGATCACGCTGGTCAGCCAGCTCGCCGCGGTCGGCATCCATCGCACCGAGAACGAGCGGGCGCGGAAGTGGCTCTGCGCCGGGGGCGTCGTCTTCGACCTTGGGATCCTCGCCGTCTTCAAGTACTACGGCTTCTTCGTCACGGACGTCTCGGACGTGCTCGACACGGTCGGGCTGGGGATGCCGCTGCCGCTGGCGACGATCGCGCTGCCGGTGGGGGTGAGCTTCTTCAGCTTCCAGGCGGTGACCTACGTGGTGGATGTGAAGCGCCGCCAGACCGAGCCGGCCAACCTGCTCGACGCGGCCATCTACCTGAGCTTCTTCCCGCACCTGGTCGCGGGTCCGATCGTGCGCGCGAGCGAATTCCTCCCTCAGCTCAAGGAGCCGCGCAATCCGAATCGAGTCGCCGTGAGCGCCGGCCTGACGCTGGTGGCCCTCGGCCTGATCAAGAAGGTGATGATCGCCGACTACCTGGCGCGGGAGGTGGTCGATCCGGTGTTCGCGGTGCCCCAGGCCTACAGCGCGCCGGACGCCATCCTGGCCGCCTACGGGTACGCCGCGCAGATCTTCTGCGACTTCTCCGGCTACACGGACATGGCGATCGGGCTCGCCCTGCTGCTGGGATTCGTCTTCCCGCAGAACTTCAACAGCCCCTACAGGGCGACCGGCTTCCGCGACTTCTGGCGGCGCTGGCACATGACGCTGTCGCGGTTCCTGCGCGACTACCTGTACATCCCGCTCGGCGGGAACCGCAAGGGAAAGGTCCGCACCTACATCAACCTGATGGCAACGATGACCCTGGGCGGGCTCTGGCACGGGGCGGCGTGGAACTTCGTCGCCTGGGGTGCCTACCAGGGGACAGGTCTGTCCGCGGAGCACGCGGTCAAGGGGCGGCTGGGGCGGATCTTCCCCGGCTGGCTGCGCTGGTTCCTCACCTTCAACCTGATCGTGGTCGGCTGGATCCTGTTCCGGTCGACCGACCTGAGCCTGTTCGGCGACTACATGGCCGCGCTCGTCCGCTCCGGCCCGGCGACCCTCTACTCGGTGCCGGTGGTGGGCGCGATCGCCCTGGTGATCGGCCTGCAGCTGCTGCCCGAGCGTCCGATGGAGGGGATCGAGCTTCGGATTGGGCGCCTCCGGCCGCTGCTCCTCGGCGTGGCCCTCGCCCTCGTCGTCATCGTCGTCGGAGCGACGGTGCCGAGCCAGGGCGTTCCCCCGTTCATCTACTTCCGCTTCTGATGGCCAGGTCCAGAGAACACGAGCGCGACAGCGCAACCCGTCTCGAGTCGGTCCTCGTACCGGAGGACTTCGAGTCGATTGCGGAGATGGAGGCCGAGGCCCGCCCCGGGCGCGAGGGCGAGCCGCACGGCGACGACAGCCTGATGGAGCGCTTCGACCGCTGGGACCTGCGCCGCTTCACCGCGTGGGACGCGGTCAAGGCAGTCTGGCTGACGACCCTCCTGCTGGCGATCTTCGCCGGCGGCTCCGTGAAGAAGGCGGCCGATGAGCTCAAGCCGGGACTCGGCCGCGACATCATCAAGGCGGTCGGAGGGCCGACTGGCTGGATCGCGGACGAGCTCCCGTTCCAGGACATCCGCCGCGACCTCACCTCGTGGCTGTCACCGGACCAGCAGCTCTCTGGGCGCAGCTTCACCGCCGCGGGCACGAGTCAGGGACGCGCGGCTCCGATCCCAGCCCCAGCGCCGACCAGCCCCCAGCCCCTCCACCGCCTGCTGGTCACCGGCGACTCGCTCTCGACCCCGCTCGACATCGAGGTCGCCCGCAAGCTGGCCGACCAGGGCACCGGCGTGCAGGTGACCCGAGACCCGCACCTGGCGACCGGCATCTCCAACACGGGCCTGGTCGACTGGGGCCGGCTCTCATCGACCCAGGCTGCGAATGACGATCCCGACGCGGTGGTGCTCTTCATCGGCGCCAACGAGGGCTATCCCATGCCCAACGCCAGCGGCGCCCAGGTGAGCTGCTGCGGCCCGCAATGGGAGGCGATTTTCCGCTCTCGTGTCGGGCAGATGATGGACAACTACCTGCGGGGCGGGGTCGAGCGCGTCTACTGGCTCACGGTGCCGACTCAACGCGACCCGGCCCGCAAGCCGATCGCGGACGCCGTCAACGAGGCCCTCGAGCAGGCGGCCGCGGAACGCGGAGCCGCGGTCCGGGTGGTGGACCTGAGGCCCACCTTCACCCCCGGAGACACCTACCGCGACTCGATCGAGATCGACGGGAAGCAGACGATCGTGCGCGAGTCCGACGGCATCCACCTGAACGAGGAGGGCTCCTCAGTGGCGGCCGGCCTCGTCCTGCAGGCGCTCGACAGGGACTTCGACTACTAGCGGGCAAGGCCAGTTGTGTGCGTGCGGCACGTTTGTGCCGAGGGTCACGGTCTAGCGAGCGTGCCCCTCATAGGTTGGGGGCAGACCTACTGAGGGGAGAACGAAATGGATTCCGGTCTCAATCAGCGCCACGCACAGGATCACTCAGCCGAGCTGAATCGCCGTGCGGAGCTGCACCGCCTTGCGGCGCAGGCACGTGAGCCGCGGAAGTCGAGGATGCAAGGCGTGCGGATCCCGCATCCGGGTGCCGCCGTCTTCGCGTTTCTGAGCCGCCCGCGCCAGACTCCGCGTCGCGTCTAGGTGTTCTGCGTGTAGCGACTCTTCACCCGCTTGGACGGGTTGGAGACCTTGTGGCACTTGGCCGTGGCGTTGTACTGCACGCTCGGCACGCCGGTCCGCTTGCCGTCCTTGCACTTGAAGCCGAACAGGGTGGTGCCGCAGGTGCCGGCGGCGCCACCGTTCTGGTGGCGGCACTGGTGGTACCCCTTGATCACCTTCTCGGCCTTCACGCAGCTCACTCCCTGCACCTTCAGCGAGGTCACGTAGGACGCTCCGAGCTGCTGCTGCTTGCCGCTGATGTTGCAGGGAGTGAAGCTGGCGGCGTGCGCAACCGGCGAGGCGCCGCTCGTCTGGACGAGCAGCCCAGTCGCGATTCCCGCCGCGGCGACGGCTGTCGCAATCACCCTGCGCAAGGTGACCGGAGAATAGACTGGCCCCGCGTTGAGACGCGTTCTGCCAGTCCTGTTTGCAGCCGCGCTGATCGCTGCCATCGCCGGCTGCGGGGGCGGCGGCGATGACTCCTCGGGGAGCACGAGCACCAGCGCCGCGAACCTGAGCAGCTGCGACATCAACGGCAAGCAGCAGAACCTGGGTGCGTCCTACGTCACCTCGATCGAGGTGGCGAAGGTGAGTTGCGGGCAGGCGGAGAAGGTCGTGACGGCCTACCACCAGTGCCGCCAGAAGAACGGCGGGGCGGGTGGCACCTGCGACACGGCCGTGATGGGGTTCACCTGCACCGAGGGAGCCCGTCAATCGGTGCCGGGCGTTCAATTCAACGCGACAGCCGACTGCCGCAACGGCGACGCTGAGATCAAGAGCGCCTACACGCAGAACTTCTAGGCCGGAGCGATTTGGCGTGAGCATCAAGGCGGGGATGAGGGCTGGCCGGTGGCGGCTTCGCTGGCCGTTGCTGGCCATCGCGGTCGCCGGGCTCTGGCTTGCCCCGCCGGCGCTCGCAGCGGGTGAGCCAGCCTTCGGCTGCGGGCACGTCCACACGGCCGAGGCGCAGCGGAACCCGTATGGGCCGGACGACGGGCCGCCGCCGATCGCGATCGGGGACTCGACGATGCTGCTCCCCATCCCCGACCTGACGCGGGTGGGCTTCGACGTCAACGCCAAAGGGTGCCGCGGCTTCAAGCAGAGCATCTGGGTCGCCCGGGACATGCGCAACCGAGCTGTACTGCCCAAGCTCATCCTGATCAACGCCTATGGGAACGGCGGTGTGAACGACGACCTGATCAAGTTCGCGCTCAGGGTGCTCGGGCCGAAACGGACCCTGGTCCTGGTCACCGCGTACAACGCCGACACCGGCGAGCCGCCCGCCCCCGACACCGACGTGCTCGTCCGCGCTGCGAAGGATCACCCCGACCAGATCAAGCTGCTCGACTGGGTGAAGTACAGCCTGCCCCACCACAAGGTCGAGCCGGCTCCGGGCGCCTGGTTCCTCCCGGACCTCTTCCACCCGAACTTCACCGGCGCCCACGCCTACGGGAACTTCCTCGCCCAGGTGCTGCCGGGCGGCGTGCCGAGCACCCAGCAGCAGGGCTCGGATGAGGGCGGCGGCACCCCCTGGTGGCCCTTCGCACTGGGCGGCGCCGCGCTCGTTCTGGCAGCGCTCTTTCTCATCAGGAGGCGTGTTAGATCGTGACCGTGCGGAGGAGCTCGCCCCGACTCGTCCTGCCGATCGCCATGCTTGCGATCGCCCTCGCCTGCTCGCCGGCCGCGTTCGCGCGCGGCGGCGCGGGCCACAACGACCCGACCAAGAAGCTCGAGGACGCGTTCAAGATCGCGCTCTATGTGCGCTCCGTGAGCAGCGACGGGTGCTACCCGCCGGCGCGATCCCTCGCCACGAAGATCGCCGAGACCAAGCGCGGGCTCAAGGTCCGGGCCGCGAACGGGCTCGGGGGCGTCAAGCGCCGGAACCTCGTCTACGTGCTCAAGCACGGCTCGAACTGCAACAAGGTGATGATGGCCCTGCGCGCGTCCTCCGGCCTCTACGTGCTCAACTCTGCCCAGGGCACGATCCGCGTCCAGGGACGGCGCGGTCCGAGGGTGGTGCCGGGAATCCCAGGGCCTCCACGGAGCCTGAGGATGGTGACCAAGACCTTCAAGATGTCCGCCCCGGACCAGCTCACCAGGCTCGAGGTGCTCTGCCCGGGTGGCCGATATCCGATCGGCGGCGGGATGACGGTCAACGAGCCCTCCGGTCCGGATGGCGAAGGCGTCTACCCCCATTCCTACGAACGGCTCGGGGCCCAGCGGGGGTTCCACATCAGCGAGGTTCTCTACGACCCCGACTGGAGCTCGACCACGCCGCGGAACATCACGCTACAGGCCGTCTGCGCGCGCGCCCAGATCCCCCAGAACCCCACGCCCCACAAGACCGTGTTCATCCTGCCGGGCCAGACGAAGTCTGCGATCGCACGCTGCCCGAGCGGGCAGAAGCTGATCACCGGCGCCTTCCAGCGCACCAACTTCGGTAGCGACGGCGGTGACTACATCACCGAGTCCCGGGCCGCCGGGAGCAACGGCTGGAAGGTGACGGGCAGCGCCTTCATCGGCAGCGGCACCACAGGGGGCGGCGAGCTCACCGCCATCGCCTATTGCGCAACGAGCAGGAAGCGAATCCTCACCGAGGTGTCGTCGGGCCCCGTTCCGGTCACCCAGGGCGCGAATGCTTCCGCCAGGACCCCTGAGTGCCCGGGCAACCTGCGCCTCACCACGACCGGCTTCGCACTCGATTCCCGCAACGGGTTTTACGCGGGTAGCTCGATCAACGGCGACGACACCACGACCGCAAACGCCTTCGGCTACTTCGGTCCCGCGAACCTCACCGCCCACGGCTACTGCCAGCCGGCGAAGTAGGGGCGCTCACACCTGGGCGGGCGGGGCCTCATGGCGCCTTTGTTCGGAATAGCCGAACAAAGGCGCCAAATCCTGCGTTTTCGTGCCCGGGATGGCTACGCGTGATTCAGCATCACGTGCTTGATGTGCGTGTAGTCCTCGCAGGCGTAGATCGAGAGGTCCTTGCCGTAGCCGGACTGCTTGTAGCCGCCGTGCGGCATCTCGGCCACGATCGGGATGTGGTCGTTGACCCAGACGCAGCCGAACTTGAGCGCCTTCGAGACGCGCATGGCGCGGCCGACGTCCTTGGTCCACACCGATGAGGCCAGGCCGTAGCGAACGCCGTTGGCCCACTCGATCGCCTTCGCCTCGTCGTCGACGGCCTGGACCGTGATCACCGGGCCGAAGATCTCGTCCTGGATCATCCGGTCGTCCTGGTTCGGGCCCGCGACGACCGTCGCCTCGAGGAAGTAGCCGGGCAGATCAGGCCGGTTCCCTCCGGTGACGATCTCCGCGCCGTTCGCGTCCTTGAGGAAGCTCTCGACGCGGTCGCGCTGGCGCTCGGAGTTGACCGGGCCCAGCACCGTGTCGGGATCGAACGTGTCACCCGTCTGGTAGTCCTTCGCCTGCTCGGCGAGGCCCTGAACGACATCGTCGTAGACGCCCTTCGAGGCCAGCACGCGCGTCGCCGCCGTGCAGTCCTGGCCGGCGTTGAAGTAGCCGGTCCCGGCGATGGTCTCCATCGCCAGCTCCATGTCGGCGTCGTCGAAGACGATCACCGGCGCCTTGCCGCCGAGCTCGAGGTGGACTCTCTTCAGGGTGTCCGCCGCATGCTCGGCGATCCACTTACCGGTTGCCGGGGAGCCCGTCAGCGAGACCATGTCGACTTCCGGATGCGTGACCAGCGAGGAACCCGCGGGATCGCCATGGCCGCCGATGAAGTTCATGACACCGGGCGGATAGATCTCGGCCGCAAGCTCGGCCAGGATCTTGAGAGTCGTCACCGGAGTGGTCTCGGCCGGCTTCAGCACGAGGGTGCAGCCGGTGGCGAGCGCCGGGCCGATCTTCCAGACGGCCATCATCAGCGGGTAGTTCCACGGGGTGATCTGCCCCACCACACCCGCCGGCTCGCGGCGGATGTAGGAGGTGTGGTCCTCCATGTACTCGCCCGCGGCGCGACCCTCCATCGTCCTCGCGGCGCCCGCGAAGAAGCGCAGCTGGTCGACCATCGGCGGGATCTCCTCGTCGAACATCGCCTGGCGCGGCTTGCCGGCGTCCCTGGTCTCCCAGTCGGTGATCTCTTCGGCGCGCTCCTGGAAGGCGTCGGCGAGCTTCAAGAGCAGCTGCTGGCGCTCGGACGGTGTCGTGTACTGCCAGGTCTCGAACGCCCCGCGCGCCGCCTTTACGGCGCGGTCGACGTCCTCCTCGGTGGAGAGGGGTGAGTGCGCGATCACCTGGCCGGTGGCGGGGTTGATCACGTCCTCGGTCTTGCCCTCGACGGGATCGACGAACTCGCCGCCGATCATGTTCTTCAGGTCGAGGACCTCCGTTGAGCCTTGCTTCTGCTGCTCCGCGGTTGCGGATTCCATTGCTCCTCCTTGGTCAGACTTTCTGTGTGCTTCCGAGCACGTCCTCCACTGGGGTGTACTCGATGCCGACTGCTTCCGCAACGGCGGGATGTGTGACGGCTCCTGAGGCGACGTTGATCCCCAGTCTCAGGCCCGGGTCGCGTCGGGCCGCCTCGGCGACTCCGTGGTCCGCGAGGGCCAGGACGTAGGGGAGCGTCGCGTTGGTCAGCGCGAACGTGGAGGTGATCGGCACCGCGCCGGGCATGTTCGCGACGCAGTAGTGCGTGATCCCGTCGACCTCGAAGACCGGATCGCGATGGGTGGTGGGATGTGAGGTCTCGAAACAGCCCCCCTGGTCGATCGCGACGTCAACGAGGACCGCGTTCTTCCTCATCAGCGCGAGCTGCTCGCGCCGGACGACGTAGGGGGCCTTGGCGCCATGGACCAGAACCGCGCCGATCACGAGATCGGCCCGGGGAAGCATCTCCTCGATCGAGAGGGTCGACGAAAAAACGGTCGAGGCCCTCCCGCCGAACGCGACATCGAGCTCGCGCAGCTTGTCGATAGAGACGTCGAAGACGAAGACGTCCGCCTCCATCCCGATCGCGATGAAGGCGGCGTTCATGCCGACGGCCCCGCCGCCGATGACCATCACGTTCGCCGGCGCGACGCCCGGGACGCCGCCGAGCAGGATGCCCCGGCCGCCCAGGGGCTTCTCGAGGAAGAAGGCTCCCGCCTGGGTCGCGATCTTGCCCGCGACCTCGCTCATCGGGGCGAGCAGAGGCAGACGGCCCTGCGAGTCCTCGACCGTCTCGTAGGCGACGCAGGTTGCGCCGCTCTCCTGCAGTGCCTTGGTCAGCTCCGGCGCGGGCGCGAGGTGGAGGTAGGTGAACAGGGTCTGGTCCGGCCGCAGCATCTCGACCTCGCCGGGCCGGGGCTCCTTGACCCCCAGCACCATCTCGGACTGCTCGAAGACCGCCGCCGCGTCGGGGAGGATCTGGGCGCCCTGCGCGACGTAAGCGTCGTCCGGGATCGCGCTGCCCTCGCCGGCACCCGCCTGCACCAGAACGTCGTGGCCGTGCTCACCCAGCTCCCGCGCCCCGGCGGGAGTCAGGGAGACGCGGTACTCGTCCTGCTTGATCTCGGTCGGGACTCCGACCCTCATCTCGTCACCTTGCTCGTCAGCGCTTCGGCCGATCCCGCAGTCGCGCTGGTGAAGTCGAAGCGGATTCCGCGGCTCTCGAGCTCGGCGAACATCTCATCCGGATCGATGCAGCTCTCGGGCGGCAGCGCGCCGCGCCGCTCGATCGAGCCTCGAGCGAGGAGCCTGACCGCGGCCGCCGCCGGCGTCGCGGTCGAGACGATGCCGCCGCCCAGGCCCCACGCCTCGTGCGGCGGGGTCACGCTGCGGGCACGGATCGTCGTGTCCTCGCCGGTCATCTCGACAACGTGAATCGAGACGGTGTTTGCTGAGGGGGGCGATGCAGAGCGCGCAACTTCTGCAATCCGCTCCTCGCTCGCCCCCCGCAGCTCCTTGAGGCTCTCGAGCACCTTCGGTGACAACGAGAGCGCAAACGTCACGTTCGGTGCGCCGAAGCTGTCGCCGAACGTGAGCACCTCCGAATGGAGGGTGAAGATCGTCTCCCCCTCGCCGATCGGATCGCCGAAGTCGGCGGTCGGCCCGGGCTGCAAGGGCTCGAGCTCCCGCGGCCTGCCGTCGATCAGCGCCATCGGCGGCATCGTGATCTCGTCGAGCAGCGTCTGGATCGCGTAGGGGAAGCTGAGGCCGTCCGGCGGGTCGAGGTCCCGACCGGCCGCCAGCACCGAGATCGCGGTCGCGGCGCCGGGAAGCTCGCGGGCCGCCCGCGCCGCGAGCAGATTCGTCTTGCCGGGAGCCGAGCCGATCCCGAGCAGGGCCAGCAGTCCACGCCGCTCGAACTCCGGCGAGAGCTCCAGCTGCTCAGCCGTGACGTGGTAGAGCCCGCCGAGATCCATGTAATGGCAGCCGGCGTCGAGGCAGGCGCGCATCGCCGCCAGGTTGATCCGGTAGGCGGCCGAGTTGACGAGCACCTCCATTCCCTCGAGCTGGTCGGCGAGTCCGCTCGTGGCGTCGGCCTGTCGCGCCTGCGCTTTCCCGCCTCCGTGCTCCATCGCGACCTCCTCGGCGCGACGGAGGTCGAGGTCGAGGAGCCGCATCGCGGTCACCTCCTCGGACTCGGCCAGATCGCGGATGATCGCGGGCGCGATCGTTCCGCCGGCGCCGAGGACCGCCACCCTCATGCGATCAGCTCCTTGGCGCGCAGGGCGAGCCAGAGCTCGACGCGGTCGTTCGCACGGCTCAGGTCCCGTCCGGTGAGCTCCTCGATGCGCTTGATCCGGTAGCGGAGGGTGTGCCGGTGGCAGTAGCAATCGCCGGCCGCCCTCTCCCAGTGTCCGTTCCGGTCGATGTACGCCTCGAGGGAGCGCAGCAACTCGCCCGCGTAACGCTCGTCGGAGTCCTCGATCGGGCCGAGCACCGACTCGCAGTAGAGGCGCAGTGCCTCGGTGTCCTGGACCGACAGCAGCAGCGTGAACGCCCCGAGGTCACGATGCGACGCCACCTCGGGCGCGGCGCCGTTGGCGAAGCCCGTCGCCTCCAGCGCGCAGCGCGCCTCGTGGAAGGAGTGGCGCACCCGCTCGGTGGGCAGCGACCGGCTGGTGGCGGCGCGGGTGGGCCCATGCGCGGTCTCGAGCGCGGAGCGGGCCTGTGTGGCGAGCTCGAGGGGGTCGCCCTTGCCCCCGTCGACGATCGCGCAGAGCAGCTCCCGGCGGCCGGCGGCATGGGGTGCGACCACTGCGGGCCGGTTCTGGCTCGAGAGGAACTCCGCCAGGGTCGCCTCGGCGGTCGCCGCATCGCCGAGCTGGAAGGCGAGGACCAGCGCGCGCTCCCCGATCCCGAAGGGCGCGAGGCGGTCCCGGACGTCGTCCGCGGCCAGGCGGCCCGAGAGGGTCGCGGCCAGCACCTCGCCGGAGAGCCTGCGCTCGGTCTCCCTGGCCACCCGCTCGCGCATGAGCTCGAGGGCGACGACGATCGCGGCCTGCTGCACGCAGAGCCGCTCGAAGTCCCCGAGCTCGCCGGAACGCCGAACGACGACCAGCCAGGCCTCGGCCGAGCCCGCCCGTGGCGAGACCGGATGCGCCAGCGCCCGGCCTCGCAGATCGGTCTGACTGGGCACGAACGGCGCCGCGGCGGTGCCGCGGGGCTGCACCTCCTCGCGGATCGCCTCGACCAGGTACTCCGGCAGCTTGCGGCCGCCGCTCGCCAGCACCTCGCCGCGGGCGTCCAGTACGACGGAGCTGCCGCCGACCGCCGCTGCGATCTCCCGCGCGATCTCGTTGAGGCCGCCGCCCTGCAGGACGAGTCGCTCGAGCCGCTCGTTCACGGCGATTCCGCGGGAGAGCACGTCGTACTGCTCGTTCACCAGGCGGCTGAAGGCCGCCTCGGTGATGGCGATGAACGGGGTCTCGTAGGAGACCTCGAAGACCGGGAAGTCGCACGCGTTCGCCTCGGCCAGCAGCGGCTTCGGGATCTTGCCGTGGTCGAAGCCGGTGCCGAAGCCGAGGCCGGCGACGTCGGAGTCGGAGAGCAGCCGGATGAACTTGCGCTGCTTGTCCGCGTTCTCCAGCGGAATCCCGGTGGTCAGCAGGAGCTCGCCTCCCGAGAGCCAGGGCGTCGGGTCGAGCAGCTCGGTGATGTGGACCCAGCGGATCTCCCGCTCGCCCGCAGACGCACCCCCGGCCGCGACCTTCAGGCCGAGCTCGGAGGTGAGGCTCTCGATCGTGAGCATCAGTGCCCTATGCGCCGCGATGCTTCGTCGAGGGTGGGACGAAGGACGTCCACGATCTCCTCGAACTGCTCCGTATCGGCGATCAGCGGCGGCGAGAATTGGACGACGGGGTCACCCCGGTCGTCGGCCCGGCAGATCAGGCCGCGCCGGTAGAGCTCGCCGGAGAGGAATCCCCGGAGCAGGCTCTCGGACTCCTCTTGGTTGAAGGACTCCTTGGTCTCCTGGTCCTTGACCAGCTCGATCGCATAGAAGTAGCCGTCGCCGCGCACGTCCCCGACGATCGGGATGTCGTAGAGCGTCTCGAGCGCCGCGCGGAATTCATCCTGCTTGGCGCGGACGTGGCCATTGAGATCCTCGCGCTCGAAGATGTCGAGGTTGGCCATCGCCGCCGCCGCCGCGACCGGATGGCCGGCGAACGTCGAGCCGTGGGCGAACATCGCCGTGTCCTGCCCGAAGGGCTCATAGACGCGGTCCGAGGCGATCAGCCCGCCCATCGGGATGTTCGCGTTCGTCAGCGCCTTCGCCACGGTGATCAGGTCGGGCTGGAAGCCGTAACGCTGGCAGCCGAACCACTCGCCCAGGCGGCCCCAGGCGCAGATCACCTCGTCGGAGATCAAGAGGACGTCGTTGCGGTCGCAGATCTCCCTGACCCGTTGGAAGTAGCCCTCCTGCGGCACGATGCAGCCGCCGGCGTTCTGGAGCGGCTCCAGGATCACGGCGGCAACGGTCTCCGCGCCCTCGAACTCGATGGCTTCCTCGATCTGGTCGGCTGCCCAGAGCGGGTCACGGTCGGCGGGCCAGCGATAGCTGAGCGTGTTGGGGACGTGGATCCCTCCAGGGGCGAGCGGCTCGAAGGCCGTCCGCAGCGCCGGGATGCCCGTCGCCGAGAGGGCCCCCAGGGTGGTTCCGTGGTACGCGATCTCGCGTGCGATCAGCTTGGTCTTCTGGCCGTTGCCACGGAGACGGTGGTAGGCACGGGAGAGCTTCATCGCCGATTCGACCGCCTCGGAGCCGCTGTTGGTGAAGAAGACGTGGTTCAGGTCGCCCGGCGTGAGGGAGGCGATCCGGCCGGCGAGCTCGATCGCCCGCGGATGGGCGTAGCTCCAGACGGTGATGAAGTCGAGCTCTCGGACCTGCGCCGCCATCGCGTCGCCGAGCTCAGTCCGCCCGTGCCCCGCGTTGACGCAGAACAGAGCGGAGAGGCCGTCCAGATAGCGGTTGCCGTGGTCATCCCAGACGTAGCAGCCATCGCCGCGGACGATGATCGGTACCTCGTGGTCGGGCCCGAAGGAACCCATTCGCGTGAAGTGCATCCAGAGGTGCCGCTTTGCCTGCTCCTGCAGGGCGGTCGCCTCAGCCTGGGATGTGCCCGGGGCGCTGGTCGGTGCTGCCATCCGTCTCCTCCATTCTCTCTAGCCTCCCCGTACAAAACTACCCCGCGGTCCTCGGGGCTACAAGCGGAATTGTGTGAAATCAGCCCGCCGTTGCTTATACAGCATGTACAACACGAGCCTCGATTTTTAGGGCTTTCGCCACTTGCGACGAATCGTCGCGCTTCTTACGCTCGGGCCTCCGCGGCGGCCAATCCGGGCCGGCGTGGCAGGCCGGACCCACCACGAGAACGGTTCGGACTGCGGGAAGGAGACGATTTGGAGAGCGCGACGATCGCAGCCCAGGGCACCCCGAGGGGCGCCGGGGAGGGTGACAAGGGGCTGAAGCAGTCGAGCAGGCGAAGGCTGCAGGCGTGGAGTACGAGGTCGAGTTGATCAACGAGCATCCCAACGAGGCGCTGATGACCATCGCCGGCCGGCGAGATGCGAGGATGATCGTCGTGGGCAGCCATGGCGAGGCCCCTCGGAAGGGAGCGGTCCTGGGTTCGACACCGTACAAAGTCGTCCATTTCTCGAGGACCCCGGTCCTCGTGGTGAGGCCCTGATGGAGAGCGGCGCGAAGCACCCGCCCTGCGTCGTCCTCGAATCGGTCACCAAGCGCTTCGGCGAGCTGACCGCGGTCGATGCGATCGACCTCGACATCGCCGAGGGCGAGTTCTTCACGATGCTCGGCCCCAGCGGCTGCGGCAAGACGACGACCCTCCGGATGATCGCCGGGTTCGAGGACGTCACCGCGGGCCGCCTGGCCATCGACGACGAGGACATGCTGGGCATCCCGCCCCACAAGCGACCCACCAACACCGTCTTCCAGAGCTACGCGCTCTTTCCACATCTCTCCGTCAAGGAGAACGTCGCCTTTGGGCTGCGCCGCAAGGGGGTCGATAAGGGGGAGATCGACCGCCGTGTCCGCGAGGAGCTCGAGCGGGTCGGGCTCGCCGCGGAGGCGAACAGGCGCCCGGCGCAGCTCTCGGGCGGCATGCAACAGCGTGTGGCCCTCGCCCGGGCGCTCGTCAACCTGCCGCGCGTGCTGCTCCTCGACGAGCCACTCGGGGCTCTCGACCTGAAGCTCCGCAAGGGCCTCCAGGTCGAGCTCAAGAAGATCCAGCGTGAGGTCGGCATCACCTTCGTCTACGTCACCCACGACCAGGAGGAGGCACTGACGATGTCCGACCGGATCGCGGTTATGAACAACGGCCAGATCGAGCAGATCGGCGATCCGGAGGAGGTCTACGACCGCCCGACGACGACCTTCGTCGCGGGATTCATCGGCGTCTCCAACCTGATGCCGGGCACGGTGCGGACGAGCGGCCAGGGTGGCGAGGTCGAGCTCGACAGCGGAGTGCAGGTGCACACGGATGTGGACGGCTTCCAACCCGGCGAGCGCTGCCATGCGGTGGTTCGCCCCGAGAAGCTGGCGATCGGCGCCGGCAACGGGAACCAGCCGAGCGTCGAGGGCCTGGTCGAGAGCTCGCTCTACCTCGGTACCTCGACCCAGTTGATCGTCCGCCTGGCGGACGACGTGCGCATGACCGTCCTCGTGCCGAACACGGACGAGGCGGAGCGCCAGCAACTTCCCGGCGGAGGTGCGAACGTGCAGCTCTCATGGGCGCCCGAGCACATGCACGTGGTGAGGGAATCCAAGACGAACGGAGCGGTTCCAGAGATGGAAGCGCAGACCGGAATCGAAACTGAGGGGCGACCCGGCTGAGGATGGTCGGGGTCGTTTTAGAAATGACAACGAGGAGGGACTCGAAAGTGAGGATCACGCAGAGGGCGAAGGCCCTGGGACTGGGTGTCGTCGCCCTGGGCGCCGCGGTGGCGCTTGCGGCGTGCGGCGGCGGCGGCGGAATCGAAGGCGGTGGCAGTACCGAGAAGGTCGAGACGGTCAAGTACCAGCCGCCTCCCTCGGGCGACCTGACCGTCTCCAACTGGCCGCTCTACATCGACAAGAACACGGTGCCGAACTTCGAGCAGGCCACCGGGGTCAAGGTCGACTACATCGAGGACGTCAACGACAACCAGGAGTTCTTCGCCAAGATGCAGCCGCTGCTGTCGCAGGGACAGTCGGGCGGGCGGAGCATCATCGTCGTGACCGACTGGATGGCGCAGAAGATGCACGAGCTCGGCTACGTCCAGAACCTGGACAAGGCGGGGCTCCCGAACGTCACCGCCAACCTCCGGGACAACCTCCAGCACCCGGACTTCGACCCGAACCGGGAGTACTCGGTGCCGTGGCAGAGTGGGATGACGGGGCTGATCGTGAACACGCAGCTCGCGCCGAACGTGCATTCGATCAACGACCTGTTCGACCCGCAGTACAAGGGCAAGGTCGAGATGCTCACCGAGTTGCGGGACACCGTGCCGCTGGTGATGAAGGCCGACGGCATCGACCCGAACAAGGCCACCGAGCAGGACTGGCTGGACACGATCGACAAGCTCAAGCAGGCGGTCTCCTCCGGTCAGATCCGCCGCTTCACGGGCAACGACTACACCCGCGACATGGCCAACGGCGACGTTGCGGCGATCATCGGGTGGTCGGGTGACGCGGTGCAGCTGCAGGCGGACAACCCGAACATCGAGTTCCGGATGCCGACCGAGGGCTGCATCCTCTGGTCGGACAACATGGAGATCCCGGTCGGCGCGCCGAATCCGACGGCCGCCGAGGCCTTCATGAACTACGTCTATGACCCGAAGAACCAGGCGCCCCTCGCGGCGTACAACAGCTACGTCACCCCGGTGGACGGGGTCCGGGAGGTCTTCAGGACCAGCAACCCGGACCTGGTGAACGACCCGCTGATCTTCCCGACGGATGAGTTCACCGCCAAGTGCTCCACCCAGCCCAACCTCACGGGCCAGGAGGAGCAGACGGTGACGCGGGCGTTCGAGGGCGTCCTCAACGGCTGAGCTGAGTTGAGGGACGGCGGCGGAGACGGCTGATGCGTAGCGAGCGCCTGGTCGCTCTCCGCCGCCGGCTCGTTCCCTACGGCCTGCTCGGGCCGGGGATCGGATGGCTGATCCTCTTCTTTGTCGTGCCCCTGTACTTCATGGGCCGCCTCTCCCTCGAGTCGGGGATTTTCCCGGAGTTCCACTTCGACTGGAACTTCGGGAACTACAGCGACGCGCTGAGCACCTATGACACGCAGTTCATCCGTGCGTTCGAGTACTCGGCCGTCGCGAGCGTCATCGCGCTGCTGATCGCGTACCCGCTCGCCTACGCGATCGCCTTCCGCGGGGGGCGCTGGAAGAACGCGATGTTGCTGGCCGTGATCGCGCCGTTCTTCACCACCTACCTGATCCGGACACTGGCCTGGGAGACGATCCTCTCCGACAACGGCTTCGTCGTGAACACGCTGCAGACGCTCGGGCTGATCTCGAGCGATGGCCGCCTGCTGGCGACCACTCCGGCCGTGATCGCTGGCCTCACCTACAACTTCCTGCCCTTCATGATCCTGCCGATCTACGCCAGCCTCGAGCGGATGGACACCAGCCTGATCGAAGCGGCCAAGGATCTCTACGCCTCCTCGCGCAAGGCGTTCCTCAGGGTGACCTTGCCGCTCTCCATGCCCGGTGTCGTCGCCGGCACCCTGCTCACGTTCATCCCGGCCACCGGCGACTACATCAACGCACAGTTTCTCGGGGGCGCCCAGCAGCAGATGATCGGCAACGTCATCCAGTCTCTGTACCTGAAGCAGACCGACTATCCCGCCGCCGCTGCTCTCTCGTTCATCTTGATGGCCACCATGCTGCTGGTTGTCTTCATCTACATCCGCTTCGCCGGATCCGAGGCCTTGATGGGAGAGGAGGTTGAAAGACGCTGATGGAAGCGCACGCAGCGACCCTCCCCGCCCAGCGGCGGCTCTCGGCGCCCTCGCGCGTCTGGAAGTGGGTGCGCGAGAACGCGATCGTGGTCTACGGGATCGTCGCGATCATCTACATGCTGGTCCCGGTCGTCCTGATCGTCGTCTTCTCCTTCAACGACCCGGCGGGCAAGTTCAACTTCACCTGGCAGGGCTTCACCCTGTCCCACTGGGCGCACCCATTCGAGATCACCGAGCTCACGAACGCGCTGACGCTCAGCCTGCGGCTGGCCGCCCTGGCGACGGTGATCTCGACAATCCTGGGAACGATGGTCGCGCTCGCCCTGGTCCGCTACGACTTCTTCGGCCGGCGCGCCGCGAACTACCTGATCGTCATTCCCACGGCCACGCCCGAGGTGGTACTCGGCGCCTCTCTGCTCTCCCTGTTCCTGATCTATGGCCTCCAGCTGGGGTTCACGACGCTTCTGCTCGCCCACGTGATGTTCTGCATCAGCTTCGTCGTCATCGTGGTCCGCTCCCGCCTGATCGGCTTCGATCGGAGCCTCGAGGAGGCCGCTCAGGATCTCGGCGCGGACCCGTTCACCACCTTCCGCAAGGTGACGCTGCCGCTGATCTGGCCGGGGATCATCGCGGGCGCCCTGCTCGCCTTCGCCCTCTCGATCGACGACTTCGTGGTCTCCAACTTCACCGCGGGAACCGAGGTGACTTTCCCGCTCTACATCTTCGGGGCCGCCCAGCGCGGCATCCCGGTGCAGGTCTACATCATCGCGACCATGCTGTTCGCCCTGACCCTGGTCGCGATGGGATTCACCGTGTGGCAGCAGCGGCGCGCCGACCGGCTCGCCGCTGTGCGTCCTGAGCAGGAGGTTTGAGTGACCTCCAATCGAGGTATTTCCGCCGGTGTGCGAACGGGGGAGCTTGCGCTCGAGCGGAAGGACTCAGGCTTGGCTGTACTCACGATCTCAGGCGAGCATGACCTCAGCACCGCGCCGAATCTTCGGCGGCGCCTCGACGGCCTGATCGAGGAGAGGGTCGCGACGGTCGTCGATCTGTCGCCCGCCACCTTCATCGACTCGTCCATACTCGGCGTGATCCTGGATGGCCGCCGCCGGGCGGCCGAGGCCAGGATCGGCTTTGCCGTAGCCCGCTCCAACGGCTCGGACGCGGTCGACCGCGTTCTCGAGGTGACCGGGCTGCGCACCGAGCTTCCTGTGCACGCCCGCCGGGAGGAGGCCGTCACGGCGGCCTCGGGCAACTCGGGGAACTCGCCGCCGTGACCGCACGCGAGCTCCGGCTGACGCTGCCCGCGACTGCGGAGAACGTCATCGTGGTGCGCCAGGCGGTCGCCGGCCTCGGCGAGGCCCTCGGTCTATCCGCCCCGCGGGTCGCGGACCTGAAGACAGTCGTCAGCGAGGCCTGCAACAACGTCGTCCTGCACGCATACGTGGGCGAGCCCGGGCCGCTCGAGGTGACCGCCGAGCCGCACTCGGGCGAGCTCGAGATCCAGGTGGCCGACCACGGCAAGGGCTTCCAGCCGCGCGCCAACGAGGGCGATCCGTCTCTCGGCCTCGGCCTTCCCCTGATCGCGGCCCTCTCCGACAGCTTCGAGATCAGCGGCGGCGCCGGCGAGGGCAGCCGTACCACCATCCGCTTCGCCTATGACTCGCCCGAGCCGAGCAGCAACGGTAATGGCGCGACCGCCGAGGCCCCGGAGATGCTCGAGATGGCGATCACCCCCGGCGAGCTGGTCAAGCCGGTGTTGGCGAGGGTGATCGGCGCCCTCGCCGCCCGGGCGGAGTTCTCGGTCGATCGTCTCGCCGACACAGTCCTGCTCGGCGACGCGGTCTCCTCATCGGGCGGTGGCAACTTCACGGACGGGCGCGTGGGCATCACCATCAAGGACGGAGACGGCACCCTCGACGTGCGCGTCGGCCCGCTCGTCGCCGGCGCCGGAGAGCGGCTCCTGAGCGAGATGGAGCTGCCGGGCACCGGCTCGCTCCGGACACTGACCAGCAGGATGGAGGTCACGACGGGCACAACCGCCGATGGCGAGACGGCCGAGTTCCTCGAGTTCGAGGTCACGAGCTAGCCGGTCCGGTTACCCCTCCTCAGGTATCCGCTGCCTGAGCTTCTCGATCGTCGCCCGCAGGATGCGCGAGACGTGCATCTGCGACACGCCCACCTGCTCCGCGATCTCGCTCTGCGTCAAGTCCTCGACGAAGCGCAGGTGAAGGACCTTCCGGTCCCGCTCCGAGATCTCCTCGAGCACCGGACCGATCGCCTCGCCGTACTCGACGGTGTCGAAGGAGAGGTCCTCCTCTCCGATCCGGTCCCGCAGCGGCGCCGGCTCATCGCCGTCACCGGTCGTCGAGGTCGCGTCGAGCGAGACGGCGTGGTGTCCCTGGGCGGCGTGCATGGCCTCCAGCACCTCCTCATCGCTGGCCTCGATGCGCTGGCCGATCTCATGAACGGTGGGGGAGTGTCCGAGCTTGGCCGGCAGCTCTGCCATCGCGCGCTCGACCTTCAGGATGCGCTCCTGGATGTCGCGCGGAACGTGCACGGACCAGCCCCGGTCCCGGAAATGGCGCTTCAGCTCGCCGAGGATCGTCGGGACGGCGAAGGTGGAGAAGGCGGTTCCGCGTTCGGGATCGAAGCGGTCGATGGCCTTCACCAGACCGACGCTCGCGACCTGGACCAGATCGTCGAAGGGCTCCGCCCCGCCGGCATAGCGTCCAGCCAGCCGTCTCGCCAGAGGCATGAATCTGTCGACGAGCTCCTCGCGGACGATCGGTGAGTTGTCCTGGGCGTAGCGCTCCAGAAGCCGGCGCTCGCCGAGAAGCTGCTCCTCCGGTCCGGGAGAGGGCGTCTGGTTCATCTCGCTGTCGGCCAAGGCAGTTCTGTCATTCGTCGGCGACCTCGGCATTCGTGGCTGTCTCGCCCCTTGGGAACGCCGAGGTCCGGCCGCCCACCTACCGTAGCTACCCGATGCGACCGGGTTCGCAAACAGCCGTTTTCGCGGGGACAACGGGCGGCCGCAAACGTGGGGTTTCCGGAAAAAGCCGCTGAGAGCGAATTTCGCGCGCACTTGCGTTTATTGGGGTATACGGAGGGGTACTCTGTGCTTTGAGTCGAGGCAGCGGGCGGGCGTTCGGAGACCCCCTACTCCGGCGCCCGCCCACATATTCAGATGCCTCGCCTCCGCCGAGTTTCAGCCTCGGCGCAGGCGGGCGGAAAGGGCGGCCGGTTTCCTTCTCCCCCTGGCCGTCCTTCCCCGCCTTGTCCAGCGGCCATCAGGGCGCTCCATTTTGAGCGAGGGGCCAAGCCCCGAGCGGTTATGTGTGGCGGCCGCCGTGGCCGCGACTGATGGCGAAGCCGTCAGCCGAATACGATCGCCTCATGGCCGACCTCGAGACGCGATTGCTGATCGACGGAGAGCAGGTCGAGGGGCAGGGCGACGCGCTCGACATCGAGAACCCCTACTCCGAGGAGACGATCGCGACCGTCGGCGCCCCCAGCGACGATCAGCTGGACGCCGCAATCGCCGCCGCCCGAGAGGCCGCTCGCAACTGGGCCCGCACGCCGGCGGTCGAGCGAGGCGAGATGCTGCACGAGGTCGCCAACCGACTCCGGTCGCGAACCGACGAGCTCGCCGAGGTCATGACCCTGGAGGGCGGCAAGCCGCTCGTCGAGAACTCGGATGAGGTCGGTTGGACCGCAGCCTGCTTCGACTACTACGCCGAGATCGGCCGCGACTCGGCCGGGCGCGTCATTCCACCGATCGAGTCGAGCCAGCTCAGCCTCGTCCTCAAGGAGCCGCTGGGCGTGGTCGGCTGCATCGTGCCCTGGAACTATCCGCTGCTCCTGCTCGCCTGGAAGCTGGCTCCGGCGCTCGCGGCGGGCAACGCCGTGGTCGGCAAGCCATCCGAGCTGACGCCGCTCTCCACGCTGATGCCGGCACCCTGCTTCGACCACCTGCCGGCCGGCGTGGTCAACCTGATCGCCGGCGGCCCAGAGGTGGGCGCCGGAATCACCGGCGACACCCGGGTGGACGGCGTCGCTTTCACCGGCTCGGTCGCGACCGGCAAGAAGGTGGCGCAGGCCTGCGTCGATCGGATCGCGAGGGTGAACCTCGAGATGGGCGGCAAGGACCCCTTCATCGTCTGCTCCGACGTCGCCGACCGGATCGACGTCGCGGCGAAAGGCGGCGCCTGGGCCGCGTTCCTCAACTCCGGGCAGGTCTGCACCTCCGCGGAACGTTTCTACGTTCTGGACGACGTCTACGACGACTACCTGAACGCGTTCGTGGACTACACGCGCAGCCTCGTGATCGGCGACCCGATGCAGAGCGACACCGACATCGGCCCGATGGTCTCGGCCGATCAGCGCCGCAAGGTGGCCGACCAGGTGGAGGCGGCCGTCGGCGCGGGCGCCGAGGTGGTGGTCGGCGGCGACTCGGGCGGCCAGGAACGCGGCCACTTCTTCTCGCCGGCAGTGGTCACGGGCGCGCCGGCGGAGACCGACCTGCTCAGCGTGGAGACCTTCGGCCCGGTGGCGCCCCTCGTCCGCGTGAAGAGCCTCGACGAGGCGATCGAGCTCGCCAACTCGACGCCGTACGGGCTCGGGGCCAACATCTACACCGAGGACTTCAAGACGATTCTGCGCTGCATGCGCGAGGTGAAGGCCGGGACGGTCTGGTTCAACGACCCGCTCACCGACAACGACGCGGGGCCCTTTGGCGGCTTCAAGCAGTCGGGGCTGGGACGCGAGCTGGGCCGGGAGGGGCTGGAGGCCTTCCAGGAGACCAAGCATGTCCACATCGAGAGCGAGGTCGCCCCGAAGGAGTGGTGGTACCCGTACTCGCAGTACGCCGGGGGCGAGCCCCCGCACGGAGCCTGAGGCGGCGAAGGCGCGCGGAGAGGGCGCGCAAATAGACTCGCCACGGATGCCGGATCAGCAGGAAGCTCCCTATCTGGACGCGCTGGTCGCCTACGTCGCACGTAACCCGGGCCGCTTTCACATCCCGGGCCACAAGGGCACTCGCGCCGACCCCGGCCTGACCGCCGCCCTCGGCGAGCCGGCCATCCTCAACGACGTCCCGCCGAGCATCGAGGGCATCGACGTCGGGCCCGAGCCGACGCCCTTCCAGCAGGCTCAGCACCTCGCCGCCGACGCTTGGGGCGCGGAGCGCAGCTGGTTCCTGGTCAACGGCGCGTCGGGAGGAAACCACGCGATCTGCATGGCGCTCGCGCACGCCAGCGGAAAGCTGAGGACCGGACCGCCCGACCGCGGGCCCGTCGTCGTCCAGCGCAACGTGCATTCCTCGATCATCGACGGGCTGGTCCTCTCCGGCCTCCGGCCGACGTTCGTCTCCCCCGAGATCGATCCCGATCTCGGGATCGCCCACTGCGTCACCCCGGAAGCACTCGCCACGACGCTCGACGCGGAGCCGGACGCCGAGGCGGTGATGCTCGTCTCGCCGACCTACTTCGGGGCCGTGGCGCGAGTCGATGAGCTGGCAGAAGTCGCCCATCGCCGCGACATCCCTCTGGTCGTCGACGAGGCCTGGGGCTCGCACCTCTACTTCCACGAGGGTCTCCCGTCGGGCGCGCTGCGAGGGGGAGCCGACCTGGTCCTGACGAGCACGCACAAGATCGTCGGCAGCATGACCCAGTCGGCGATCCTCCACCTCGGCAACGGCGAGCGCGTGAACGAGGACATCATCGACCGCTCGGTCACCCTGGTCGAGTCGACGAGCCCCAACTCACTGCTCACCGCCTCCCTGGACGCAGCGAGGCGCTATGCGGTGACTGAGGGACACGAGCTTCTCGACGAGACACTGGCCATGCTGGTCCGCACCCGCGAGCAGGTACGGGAGATCCCCGGCCTCGACGTGCTCGACGAGCGGCTCGCCGGGCGCAACAGTGTCGCGGCCTGGGACCCGCTGCGCGTCTCGGTCGACGTCAGGGGGACCGGGGTCACCGGGCACCGCATCGCTCAGCTGATGCGCGAGAGCGACGACATCATCCTCGAGCTCTTTTCCGAGAACGTGATAGTGGCTGTCTTCGGTATCGCGGAGGCCCCCACCGCGCCGGCGGATCGACTCCTCGATGGCCTCCGGCACGCGGTCGAGCAGATCGGCCCCGCCGACGTCGAGAAGCGCCGCGCCTTCGCCGAGCCGCCGCCCTGGGGCCCGCTGGAGCTCGCGCCGCGCGATGCCTTTCTGGGGCCACAGGAGGTCGTGTCATTTCACGACGCGGAGGGCAGAATCGTCGCCGAATCGCTGGCGGCCTACCCGCCCGGGGTTCCCAACGTCCTGCCCGGCGAGCGGCTCACCGGGCCGACGATCGCGTACATCGAGGACTCGCTCGCCCACGGCGGGCTGGTCCGCGGCGCGAGCGACCGAACTCTGCAGACGATCAGGGTGGTGAGGGAATGAACGGGACCGATCCAGACTGGGGCGTGGACTCCGAGTACGGGCGCCTGCACGACGTGCTGCTCTGCGAGCCCGAGAACTTCCGCTGGCTGGAGACCAGCGCGATCACTCGCGCCACCCTGGAAGCCGGCTTCGACTTCGACCGCGAGCGCACGGACCGCCAGCACGAGACCCTGGTCTCGGCCTACGAGGAGGCGGGGGTCAACTGCCACTTCCTGGAACCGGACCCGGCGCTTCCGTACCAGGTGTTCGCCCGGGACTCGAGCGCCATGGGCCCCTACGGAACCGTGATCACCCAGCTCGCCCAGCCCTGGAGGCGCGGCGAGTACGCCCCGGCGATCCGGTTCCACCAGGAGGCGGGGATACCCATCCGCGCGATGATCACGGCCGGCTCGCTCGAGGGAGGTGACGTGATGATCGTCGAGCCCGGCGTGGTGCTGATCGGCTCCGGAGAGACCCGGACGCAGGAAGCAGCCGCGAATCAGCTCGCCGCCTGGTATCGCGACGACGGCTGGGAGGCGCGCGTGCAGCCGTTTCCCGAGCGCTACGTCCACATCGACGTCCTGGTCGCCGTGCTCGCCTCGAAGCTCGCTGCGGTCTGCGCGGAGGTGCTGCCCTCGGCCGCGGTGGAATGGCTGCGAGCCAAGGGATTCGACCTGATCGAGGTGACGGCTGACCAGGCCTTCAACCTCGGCGTCAACGCCATCTCCGTCGGGGACGAGCGGGTGATCTCCGCCACCGGGGCCACCGGCCTGAACGCCGCCCTCCTTGCCCGCGGCATCGACGTGATCGAGCTCGAGCTGGACATGTTCACCCTGGGCGGCGGCGGCGCCCACTGCCTCGGGCAGGCCCTGCGCAGGGAGCGCCTGGGGTGAGCGGCGGACCGGTGATCGACGCCGAGCGCGTGATCGCCGATCTCCGAGAGCTCGCGCGGCGGACGAGCGACGAGGCCGGCGCCCAGCGGCTCTGCTGGGGCGAAGGGTGGCGAGACGCGAGGGACTTTTTGCGGGAGCTCCTGGCCGAGATCGGGCTCGAGCCCGAGATCGACGAGGCGGGCAACGCCTGGGCGTACCTGCGGGGAGAGGAAGAACCGGCGCTGGCGGTCGGCTCCCACGTCGACTCGGTGCCGAACGGCGGCTGGCTCGACGGAGCGCTCGGGGTGATGGGAGCGCTCGGCGTCCTGCGGGCCTGGGCCCGGGCGGATCGAAATCCACCGCGGACGCTGGCGCTGGTCGACTGGGCCGACGAGGAGGGCGCGCGCTTCGGGCGCAGCCTGTTCGGCAGCTCTGCAGCGGCCGGCAGCTTCGATCCGGCCGAGCTGGCGGACGCGCGGGACGCGGACGGTCACCGGGCGCCCGGTGTGCTGGCGGACAACGGCGTCGATCTCGATCGCGTCCTCGAATCCCGATCGAGACTGGAGCGAATCGGCGCCTATCTCGAGCTCCATATCGAGCAGGGCCCCGTCCTCGAGGCCGAGGGGATCCGGGCGGCCGCCGTGACCGGCTGTGTCGGAGTGGAACGGCTGCGCTTCCGGATCACCGGCCGCGTCTCCCACGCGGGGACGACGCCCATGGATTCCCGTCACGACGCCGGACTCGCCGCTGCCGCGGCCGCGCTGCGGGTCGAGGAGATTGCGATCGGCGAAGGCGGGGTCGGGACGGTCGGTGCGATGAGCTTCGAGCCGGGAATCCCCACCGCGGTGCCGGGGACGGCCTCGCTGGTGGTCGACCTCCGGAACCGCAGGGCGGACGCTCTCGAGCGAATGCTGAGATCGACCCGAGAGGAGATCCAGGCGGTCGCGAGCGGGCGCGGCTGCGAGGTCTCGGAAGAGCCGGTCTGGAGGATCGAGCCGATCGAATTCGACCCCGAGCTGGTCGCGCTCGCAAGCCAGGCCTGCGAGCGGGTGACCGGGACCGCCTATGAGCTGGCGAGCGGCGCGCTACACGACGCCGCGTCAATGGCCCCTCACGTGCCGACCGCGATGGTGTTCTCACCCTCACGCGCCGGAGTGAGCCATGCGCCGGAGGAGGACACCGATGAGGCGGGCCTGCGGGCCGCGATCGAGGCCTTCGGCGAGCTCGTCAATACCCGCATCACAACTGCAAGCTGACTCGCGTGTTGGGGAAGAGAGCGCCGTTAGCGTCATTTGGCGCCACTCGTCCCGATGGCAGGAGCTGTCTCACATACTCAGGGGAATGCACCCGCACGCACCCGCAGGCTGATCGCACTGGCGATCGGCGCGGCGCTGCTCGGAGTGCTGCTGCTCGGCGGAGGGCCCGGCGAGCCGCCGGCGGCCCAGGCGCAGGTGGGCTGTCCCGCCACCCCCCGCGGGCTCAGCCCCTCTTCGTCGGGCCCGCAGAGCTTCACGATGATGATCCGGATCAACACCCAGGGGAACGTCGACACCTACACCAAGCCCGACGGCGGGATGAGCGGCCGCATCCGCCCCCAGGACATCTTCGTCCTCAACACCCGGTTCACCGGGAGCGGGCAGTTCCCGGCGATGACATCGGACGTCGCTTCGCAGCTGGCCGCCGGTCTTCGCGGGACGTTCCCCTGCAACCGAATCATCGCCCTAAACGGGATGAGCTTCGATCCGACCCAGGCGGGCTACGCGTTCTCGGGAATCGCCGATCCGAACGTCTTCGCCCTGCTCACCGACTACGAGCAGATGGACTTCAACCAGGGGCGCGCCACGGACCCCACTCGGCCCCCGTGGAAGACCAACTTCCCGAAGGCCTTCCCGCTGCTGCGGGGGTGGAACTTCGGCTTCAAATCCACGGTCGCGACGAACCCGGTCGGCGCGGTCAAGCGGACCGGACTCGCCCCACAGGACGTCGGGGACTGGAACTACGGGCAGATCGCCCAGAACCTGAACAAGCAGAACGCCCGGCTCGGTGACCCGAAGCTCGGGCCGATGAGCGTTCAGACGCAGGACGCCTGCGCCGATGGCGGCTCGGGGGGCTTCGGCGCTCGGGCCAAGCAGCTGCGGCTCCACTACACGTTCAAGTTCGTCACCAGGAAGGTGAAGAAGAGGGTCAACGGCAAGATCAAGAGGGTGAAGCGAACCTTCCGGGAGCCGATCAAGAAGAAGGGCAAGCCGCTGCTCAGCAACACCGCCATGCAGATCTCATTCACCGACACGCCGCAGGCCAGCAAGGCCCAGGCGATCCTGAGCACCTCGGCCGCTCAGGCCGCGGCCTGCGTCGCGCCGGCGACGAAGCAGGGTGTCGACGCGTTCTTCTTCTTCGCCTCCGACGACTCGATGCGGCTGCTCTTCCAGCAGCCCCAGATCAACGCGCTCCGTCCCGCGACCGCCGGGTCAGCGAACACGGGCGGCGTCGGCAGCCCGCACTAAGAACCAGGCGGGCGCGTGACGACGGTCTTGGCCCGTAGGTCCGAGAGGGCCTCGGCGGCGTCCGTCCAGTCGACCCTGTTGACGGTCATCGGGTTCGGGTCGAACCTGCCGTCGCGGACCAGCTCGAGCACGTCCGGCATCAGCATCCGCACATGCGGCCGGCCAGTGATGAAGGTGACGCCCTGGGTGAACATGTCGAGCAGGGGCAGCGGCGTCGGCTCGATGTAGATCCCGATGCTGGTGCAGATGCCGTCGGCGTCGGTCGACTTCAGCGCACAGGAGATGCCGGCAGGGTCTGCGCTCGCATCGACCGTGATCGGGTAGAAGCCAGCCCGGTCGGGAAATCCATCGTCGAGCACGTTCGCGCCGAGCTTTTCGGCGAGCTCGCGGTCACGCGAACGGCCGCCGACGACGTCCACGCGCTCGGCACCCAGCGCCAGCGCGATCGCGACCGCGTAGAGCGCGATCGACCCGGCGCCCATCGCGATCAGGACGGGCGATCCCGGCCGCGCTTCGAGCGGAGGGGCCACGCACCGCCAGGCGTCGGGGATGTTGTCGGAGAGGCTCGCCACGGTGGACGGCTCGACGTCCTCCGGAATCGGCACGAGCATCGCGTCCGCGTACGGGACGTTCACCGCGTCGCTCGCAAAGCCGCCGTAGGTCTGCGGCCCGATGGGCAGCCCGTAGGTCGACAGCCTCGGAACCGACTCGCAGTTGCCCGGCTCCCCGGCGCGGCATCGGGCGCACTCCCCGCACGAGATCTGGAACGGGACGCTGACCAGGTCGCCCGGCTCGACCGAGGTGACCGAATCACCGACTTCGGTCACCTCGGCGACGCACTCGTGCCCGAACGAAAACGAATCCCCCACCGGGAAACGTCCCTGGACGAAGGCAGTGTCGATGTCACAGGTCGCCAGGGCAACGGGGCGGACAACCGCCTGCCCGTCGCCCTCCAGCTTCGCGTCGGGCGCATCCCGCCACTCCAGCTTCCCCTTCTCGAGGAAGGTGAGCTGCCTCACGCAGGCACCTGCTCACCGCCCGCGGCGGCGGGGACCTTCTCCTTCCCGGTGCCCTCCTGGTCGCGCTCCGCCTTGGCCGCCTCGCGGAGCTGCTCGAAGCGGACGATCTGGCCGGCGGCTGCCCAGTTCCCGTCCGGGACCTCATGGATCAGCACCCAGACCCGGACGCCCGCGTCGGCGCCCCAACCGGTCGCCTCGAGCACGATCTTGGTGGCGTCCTCGGCGATGCCCGCCTTGCGCCGCTCCGACAGCGCTCCGGAGGGCACGGTGACGTCCAGGATCGCGTGGGGCTCGGCGGCGCCGTCCGGCGTCTGGATCGACTCAGCGGGGAGCTCGTGGAGGTGCGCCCACGTGATCGAGCGGAAGAACTCCGTGTCGGGGGCGCCCTCCCAGTGGAGCAGGGCCGCGCCCAGCTCGCGCATGAGCTCCGGCTTCGACTCGTCGGAGAGAACGTCGGCGGTGATGGTCAGGTCGAGCCTTGGCATTGCGGTCCTCCTCAGGGGTGCCGGCCGCAGCCGGCGGCTTGGGTTCAGAAAGCGAACGCAGGATATAGGGTTCGGATTCCGAACGCAGTGTCGCTATGCTGGCTCGCGCATGCGCGCCGCGGACCTCGCAGAACAGGACTGCTCGATCGCCAGGCCGGCCTCCGTGCTCGGGGACCGGTGGACCCTGGTGATCCTGCGCCAGGCGTTCAACGGCGTCAAGCGATTCGAGGACTTCCAGGAGACCCTCGGGATCTCCCGCTCGCTGCTCTCCGAGCGGCTCAACCGCCTCGTCGAGGCCGGCGTCCTGCGCCGCGAGCCCTACAAGGACTCGGTCCGGACCCGCGACCGCTACCGGCTCACTGAGATGGGGCTCGACCTCTATCCGGTGCTGATGGCGCTGCGGGACTGGGGTGATCGGTGGATGCGGGACGGCCCGCGCGCGCAGATCCGCCACCGTGGCTGCGGCGGCGAGCCGACGCTCGAGTTGCGCTGCTCGAAGTGCGGCGAGGAGGTCGGCGCCAGGGACGCGGAGGCCGTACCCGGCCCCGGCCTGGTCGTCGCCTAGCGGCGCGGCGCACCACTTACGCCATCTCCACCGAGCTCGGGCGAGGGCGAGGGCCGGCGAAAACCGATCTGTAGTGTCCGGCTCCGATGGCGAGCTACGACGAGATCAAGGACCTTCCTCTCGAGATCGACTCCTACGAGCTCGAGGGGCTCGAGTTCAGCCCGCCGGGGTCCGACTTCGATCGCCTCACGACGATCATCCACCTGAAGGGTGCGGGGCAGGAGGGGGTGGGCGAGGACGTCGTCTACGACGCGCTCGACCACGTCGCCCTTCGGGACACGGGCCCGGTCCTCGATCTGGCGGGGGAGCACACGATCGACTCGTTCTCTCAGCTTCTCGACGGCCTCGAGCTCTTCCCCAGCCCGCCCGAGCGTGAGGTCTCGGCCAACTATCGCCGCTGGGCCTTCGAGAGCGCGGCCCTCGACCTGGCACTGACACAGGCGGGCAAATCGCTCTACGAAGTGCTCGGACGAGAGCCCCGGCCGGTCACCTTCGTGGTCTCGATGCGGCTGACGCCACCCGGCTCCGACGAGGTCTCGACGATCGAGCCGGTCAGCAAGCGCCTCGAGATCTATCCGACCCTCCGTTTCAAGCTCGACCCGACCAACGATTGGACGGACGAGCTCATCCAGCAGCTCGTCGAGACGGGCGCGGTCGACTCGCTGGACCTGAAGGGGCAGTACAAGGGGACGCCGGTCGACGTCGAGACGGACCCCGAGCTCTACCGGAAGCTGATCGAGGCCTTCCCGGCGGCTTGGCTCGAGGACCCGGACGTGAATGACGAGACGAAGGCCCTTCTCGACACGGTGGCCGACCGCGTCACCTGGGATGCGCCGATCCACTCGGTGGCGGACATCCAGGCGCAGCCCTGGATGCCGAAGATGGTCAACATCAAGCCCTCGCGTTTTGGCCCGCTCCACGAGCTGTTCGCGGGCTACGACTTCTGCGAGGCGAACGGCATCGGTGCCTACGGCGGGGGTCAGTGGGAGCTCGGCCCGGGCCGTGGGCACATCCAGTACCTCGCCTC
>DATAPB010000203.1:0-2978 GCA_036265435.1 Solirubrobacterales bacterium
GCCAGGGCGTTGATCACGGTCACGATCACGATCACCGCGGTCTGCCCGATGCGGTCTATCACGCGACCCTGTATCGGCAGCGACCCGGCCGCCGCCAGCGAGTAGCAGGCGAGCACCAGCCCCGCTGCCGCGAACGAGCCGGTCGATCCCTTGACGAGCAGGATCGTCGCGAGCGGCTGCGCCGCGATCGCGAGCCGGCTGATCGTCACTCCGGCGAGCGGCGCCGCCACACCGGGAGCTCCGAGCACGCGCCGGTAGGCATCCGGAATCATCCGGCCTCAGGTTAAGCTCGCCCGCATGCCCGACCCGCCCCCGATGACCGGGATCTCGGAGCTCGTCCTGGAAGTCTCCGATCTCGACGCCGCCCGGCGCTTCTACCGCGACGTGCTCGGCTTCGAGGAGACGCTCTACGGGGAGGGCGCCAACGGCCGCTACTGGTACCTGGTCGGCGAGACCGCCCGGCTCGGGATCTGGACCGAGCAGGTCGGCCTCGCGGGTGGGCGCGGCGGGACCCACGTCCACTATGCGTTCTACGTCCCGGACGAGGCGATCGACGACCTGAAGGACAGAATCGAGCGGGCGGGCGCCGAGGTCGAGGGCCCGATCCAACTCGGCCCCGGCCGCGCGATCTACGTCACGGACCCCGACGGCAACGTGGTCGAGTTCTGGAGCCAGGACATGGCCGAATACACGGCCGGAGCACGCCGGGGGGGCGGCCCAGGTACGTTCAGCGCCTGATGCGCAAGTGGATCCCGATCATCATCCTGGCCTCGGGCCAATTCGTGATGACGCTCGACACAAGCGTCATGAACGTCTCGATCTCCCAGATCACCGCCGACCTCAACACCTCGATTCAGGGAGTGCAGGCGGCGATCACCCTGTATGCCCTGGTGATGGCAGCCCTGATGCTCACCGGGGCCAAGCTCGGCGACATCTACGGTCGCAACAGGATGTTCGCCATCGGGCTAGCGGTCTACGGCGTCGGCTCCCTGACCACCGCCCTGAGCCCGAGCCTGCCGGTATTGCTCGTGGGCTGGTCCGGCATCGAGGGCCTCGGGGCGATCATGGTGATACCCGGGATCGCGGCCCTGACGGCCGCCAATTATGAGGGCAAGGACCGGGCGCTCGCGTACGCGCTGATCGGCGGCATCACGGCGGTCGCGGTCGCGGTCGGCCCGCTGATCGGCGGCTGGGTGACGACCAACGCCAGCTGGCGATACGTGTTCGCTGGAGAGACGGTGATCGTCACCGTGATCATCCTGCTGCGGGGACATATCGCCCAGGCGCCGAAAGCCGAGCACCCCCCCAAGATGGACCTCATCGGGTCGGTGCTCTCGGTCGTCGGCCTGGGACTGGCCGTCTTCGGCATCCTGATGGGGAGCAAGTGGGGATTCGTCAAGCCGCTTGGAGCGCTGACGATCAACGGGACGGAGATCACCCCGTTGGGGTTCTCGATCGTGCCCTTCATGGTCCTGGCGGGCCTGGGAATCCTCGGCGGGTTCGTCAACTGGGAGGAGCGCCGGAATCGCCTCGGGCTCGACCGCCTCCTCGACACCACCCTGCTCCGGATCGCACGGCTCCGGGCCGGGCTCACGACTCTGCTCGGCCAGCAGCTGGTCCTGATGGGCCTCTTCTTCGTCATCCCGGTCTACCTGCAGGTCGTGATCGGGCTGGACGCGTTCGAGACCGGCAAGCGGCTGCTGCCACTTTCGATCGCGATGCTGATCTTCGCGTTGGTCGGTCCCAAGTTGGCGGGACGACGATCTCCGAGAACGGTCGCGCAGGCGGGTCTCGTCCTGATCAGCGCGGGTGCCGTCGTCATGCTTGCCACCCTCGACGTGAAGCTCAACGACACCGGCTTCAGGATCGCCATGATCCTGATCGGCGCCGGGGGAGGCTTGCTCGCTTCGCAGCTCGGCAACGTGATCATGTCCTCGACTGACCCGTCCAAGGCGAGCGAGACCGGGGGGCTCCAGGGAACCGCACTCAATCTCGGGGCCTCGCTCGGCACCGCCCTGATCGGCGCGATCCTGATCCTCAACCTGATCAACGGCTTCAACGACAACGTCGCCGACAACCCGCAGGTGCCCGCCCAGGCGCGCGAAACGATCGCGACCAACACCGAAGAGGGCATCGACATCGTGCCGGTCGCACAGGTCGAACAGTTGGGGCTCTCGAAGGGACTCTCCCAGGAGCAGGCCAACGCGGTGGCCAGCGACTACGGAGATGCACAGCTCGACGCCTTGCGGACCTCCATCGGGGCCGTTGCGGTCATCGCGCTGCTCTCGCTCTGGTTCACGAGGAGGCTGCCGGCAGCATCCGCTGAGAAGCCAGGGGGAGCCGAACCAGCCGCTGCGCCGGCATCCGCCTGACCGGATTCGGCAGTAGCTCGCCAGCGGGAGGAAACTCGGAAACCAGCCCGAACGGTCGGAAGTGGCCGCAGAACCCTCGGGGGGGCAGACGGGAAACCGCTTTTCGGCGATGTCGCGCCGCCCCGGTGAGAGGTGGGGGCAGTTCGCGGAGCGGGTGGGCAACGCCTTCGGGCTCGTGCTCCTGCTCATCATCCTCGGTTACGTGCTCGGTTCGCTCGTCCCATACCGGGGCTGGACCGCAGTGCTGACCACCGCCGTCGCCGCGAGTGCGGCCGTGATCGCTCTGGGGAGCGCCGGCGCCAGGCGGTGGGCGGTTCGCAGCGCCGGCCTCCTGGCATTCGCCTCCGTGATGCTCGCCGTGCTCGCGGCAATCCTCGACGAACCACAACTGCTGGGATCCAGCGCCATCGTGCAGGTGCTGCTGCTTCTCGTCGCTGCCGGGGCCGTGCTCCGCGCCGTGGTCACCGCCCCCGAGGTCGACTTTCGCACCATCCTCGGGGCGCTCAGCGTCTATATGACGTTCGGACTGCTTTTCACGTTCCTCTACGCGTTCCTGGACAAGATCCAGGACGGCGCCTTCTTCGCCAACGGAGCCGCTGCCAGCGG
>DATAPB010000204.1:0-17632 GCA_036265435.1 Solirubrobacterales bacterium
ACGTCGCCATCGCCGACCTCTACAAGACACGCTTCGAGGGGATTCCGGGTGTCGTCTACACAGCCGGCGTCCAGCACGCGAAGAACGTCGCCAAGGCCTTCCAGGACGTCGGCATCAACGCCCGGGCGGTCTCCGGCGAGACGCCCAAGCGCGAGCTGGCGGAGATCCTCGCCGGCTTCGAGCGCGGCGAGGTCGACGTGCTCTGCAACGCGATGCTGCTCGCCGAGGGCTGGAACAGCCCGCGCGCGACGATCTGCATGCACCTCGCGCCGACCGCCTCCAGGCGTGTCTACCAGCAGCGAGTCGGCCGTGTCACCAGGCGCAACCCGGGCAAGGAGGCGGGCCTCGTCATCGATTTCGTCCACCCGGCCACCACCCACGACGAGACGATCGTCACCCTGCACAGCCTGCTCGACCGCGACGTCTACCGCGGCGGCGCGATCGTGGTCGGCCCGGTTCGCCGTGGCCGCGGCCGCCGGGTGCGCGTCGAGAAGCGCGTGGTACCCGTCTCAGACGACGCCAACCGGCGCCTCCGCGTGCTGGAGCGGGAGCTCTGGCGAATCGCCGTCGAGAACCTGAACCACTCCGAGCAGCACGTCTGGGCCGCGCTCGCCGGCGCGCGCGTCAACCCCTCCGGCTGGCGTCGCGCCAAGGCGATGCTCCAGCACGACAACAGCAAGGAGCTCCGCCGCCGCTTCCTGCTGACCTGCGTGCAGCGCAACCGCAACCAGCAGCTCCGCATCAAGGCCCTGACCGAGATTGCCGCGCTGGGGGATGCCGACGCCTTCGATGACGCGATCGACACGATCGGCACCTGGTCGCGTGACGACCGCCGTGCCGGGACGAAGGTCATGCTCGAGGCGCTCGCCGAGCGCCGGATCGGCCGTCGCGACCAGGCCCAGGCCTGGGTCTGGCGGCTCGCCGACTACACCCGCGACCTGCACGAGGAGTACGCGGTTCAGCGCTGGCCCGAGACCAAGCGGCTGCTCGGTCTCCTGGTCAACTCATCGGGCCGAGCCCACGGCCGCAACGCCCGCAGGCTCGTGCATGCCGCGCGCAACCAGGACCGGCGCCTCTCCGCGGCGCTTCTGGCCGCGGGGATCGCGCATACGCCCGAGGGCGAGGAGGTCCTGCGCGGAGCGCGGATGCGCGCCGCCCGGAAGCCCTCCGCCGTCGCTCGCGAGCTGCTCCGCAACTTCCCCAAGTCCGGTGGGCGCCGCAGGCGGCGCAAGCGAAAGGGGGCCAAGGAGAACGGGCGCGCCGGGAAGGGTGGCGCCGCGGCCGAGGCCAACGGAGAGCTGACGGAGAGCCAGCGCGACGAGCACGAGGTCGAGGAGCTGGAGACGGACAGCGAGAACGGGTCGGCTCCCGAGGCGGAGGACGTCGAGGCCGCCGAGGCGGCCGAAGAGTCCTAGCCTGGGCTCCCGCGCTGCCAGATCCCGATCACGTTGCCGGCCGGGTCGGTGAAGGTCGCAACGACTCGTCCGGCACGGGCTTATTCGGAGCGCTCAACGGCGAGGTGGACCTCGCCCGCCCCGAGGGTGACCCGCTCGCCGTCGGGCTTCTCGACGACCAGATGTCCTCGCTCGTCGATCTCCTCGGCCCTTCCCTCGCCGCCGTCCCAGGAGATCCGTCGGCCGGAGAGCGCGTCCCGGGTCCGAAACGCCCCGAGCACCTCCTCCTGGCTCGCGGAGACCCAGCGGCCGAGGCATTCGTTGACCGCAGCGAGTGCGCGGCGGACCCCGGGGGCGCCCCCCGGAGGCACTCCGTCGTCGGCCTCGGTGGGCAGGAGCGAGGCGGCCGTCTCGCGCAGCTCCGGCGGGAACTCGTCCTGAGGGATCGCGACGTTCAGGCCGACGCCGAGCACTGCCCACCTGTCGTCGGGGCGGGCCTCGACCAGCATCCCTGAGACCTTGCGCTCGTCGACCCAGACGTCGTTCGGCCACTTCACCTGGCAGCGAACGGGCGCGATCGATTCGGCCGCCTCGCAGACCGCCACTGGCACGGCGAGCGGCAGCAGGGGCATATCGTCGGCCGAATAGGGATGCAGCAGGGCCGAGTAGAGCAGGCAGGAGCCGGGCGGTGCGAACCACTCGTTCCCGCGCCGCCCCCGCCCCGCGGTCTGCTCGTCGGCCGTGACCACGAGTCCGGCCGGCGCGCCCCCGATCGCCAGATTCTTGGCGCGCTCATTGGTCGAGTCGGTGCGCCGGTAGTGCAGGTGGGGGCTGCCGAAGCCCACCGTTGGGCTCGGCGATCCGGCGTCCGCGTTCATTTGAGCGGCCGCAGGCGTACCTCGCCGTCGGCGGTGAGGTTCATCAGGCCCGCGACGTCCCCGCCGCTCACCGCGAGCGCCAGCGCTCCCGACGAGTCCTCGAAGAGGAGCACCTCGCCGGAGTCGACCTCGGCGAAGGTCCGGGCCCAGACTCCCTCGAATCGCCCGTCGGGCGCCCGCACCTCGACGGCGTCGCCCGGCCGCAGAGGTCCATCCGAGAGCATCGAGGCGTCGAGATCGAGCGTGACGTTGCCGTAGCCGTCGACGCGAATCGCGTGAGCCACGACCTCGTCGGACCCGATCTCCGGGGACGGCAGGTCGACCGTCACGAGCGACCCCGGATCGATCGACTCGCCCGCCTCCTCCAGCCTCGCGCCCAGTGAGAGGTGCGCGGCCACGGGAGCGAAGAGATCGCGGCCGTGGAAGGTCGCCGAGACCGGCTCCAGGCGGAATGGGGACCGCGACAGCTCGACGGCGTCCAGCGCGCCGCCCAGCCGATCGAGCGCGCGCGTGAGGAGGCCGTTGTCGGGCCCTACGAGGAAGCGGCCTTCGGCGGCGGCCACCGCCACGGCTCGTCGCGGCGACCCCACCCCCGGATCCACCACGGCCAGGTGCACGCCCGGCGGGCAGGAGGGGAGGGCGTTGGCGAGCACGATCGCCCCCTGCCGAACGTCCTGGCGGCCGATCCCGTGGCTCAGGTCGATCAGCGGCGCGCCGGGCGCGATCTGGGCGATCACCGCCCGGCAGACGCCGGCGAACTCGTCCTCGTAGCCGTAGTCGGAGAGGAAGGTGATCGGCCGGGGCTGAGCCACGGCCGGATCCTATGTCGCGCTACTTCTTGGCCTTGACCTTGAGCGTCTTGGCGTTGACGCTCGCCGTCGCGGTGCCGCCCGTCTCATCGGTGGCCGTCAGCGTGACGACGCCCTTCCCCTTCTTCTGCGCCTTCTTGTTCGCCGGGGCGACGATCGTGCCGACGGAGTTGGCGAGCAGCTGCGTCGTCGTCGCTCCCGCCGCGCCGCCGGTGGTCACGGTGCAGTTGGCGTCACAGCGCGCGCTGATCGCGAACTTCTTCTTGATCTTGAACGGCGCCGGGTCGGCCTTCAGGGTCGGGTTGGCGTGCGTCAGCTGCAGCGTCCAGCCCTTGAAGCTGCCGTTGTTGACGTTGTTGACGCCCGCGTCGATCACTGTCAGCACCCAGGTCCCTGCGCTCGGGATCCCGTTGAAGGCGGACAGCGGCTGAGCCGGACGCCCGGCCGTCGCGGTCGGATTCGCCTGCAGCGCGGTGCAGAACGCCGGGTCGGAGATGGCCAGCGCCGCCGAGTCGCTGATCGTGAAGGCCGAGGTGTTCGGATAGACGTTGCAACCAGATCCGAGCACGTCGACCGAGGTCCCGTTCGGACCCGTGAGACGCAGCGACAGATCGGCGCCGCCACCGCCGCCGTAACTGGGCATGACGTTGGTGAGCTCGACGCTCTGAACAGCCGTCTGGCCGGCCGGCACGGTCACCGGTTGAGGAATGCCCGCCTGGCCGGTGTTGTTGGGCACGCTGAACGAGCTTGTGTTCGTGTAGTCCGCCGTTCCAGCGAAGGCGCTGCCCGTCGTGGCGAGGGCTCCGGCCACGGCGAGTGCGGCGGCGATGAAGAGCTTGGTCAGTGACTTCCTGCCGGTCATTGATCTCCCCTTGGTCGAAGGTTCGAGCGGGCTATGAAACACGTCTGTGGGGACGCAGTTGCTCGACTGGACGTTCAGTCGGATTGGCCTCTATTGGCCACCGTGTCCAGCAGAGCGCCGACCAGCCCGTCGATGTCGTGACGTTCGGCTTCAACGTCTACGGCGAGGCCGGCATCGCGGATTGCCTGGCTCGTCACGGGACCGATGGAGACGATGCGCGCCCCCTCGGGGATGCCGTTCCCGGCCGCCTCAACGAAGTTGCGGACTGTCGAGGACGAGGTGAAGGTGACGAAGTCGGCGTCACGGGCGCGTTCGAGAGCCTCCGGGTCGGGCTCCTCCGCCACGGTCTCGTAGAGCGTGACGACGTCGACCTCGGCTCCCTTCTTGCGCAGCGCGTCGGGCAGCAGCTCCCGCGCCTCGGCAGCCCGCGCGATCAGCACCGGCTTGCCCTGGAGCTCGAGCTCGTCCAGAGCCTCGACGAGCTCCTCGGCGACGAAGCGCTCGGGGACGATGTCGGCGAGTACGCCATGTGCGGCCAGTGCGGCCTCGGTGCCGGCTCCGATCGCGGCGACGCTCGCATTCGCCAGGGCGCGGGCGTCACGGCCCTGCGCCGCCATCGCCTCGAAGAGGAGGTTCACCCCATTGGGGCTGGTCAGGCAGACGAGCGCATAGGCGTGCAGGCTCTCGACGGCGCGACGGACCTCCTCGGAGTCGAGGCGCGGCTCGATCCGGATCGCGGGCAGCTCGATCGGCTCCGCTCCGAGTGCGTCGAGGCGCCTGGCAAGCTCGCTCGCCTGCGCCCGGGCACGGGTGACCACGATCCGCTGCCCGTGCAGCGGGCGGCGCTCGAGCCAGGCGATTCGCTCGCGCCGCGCGGCGACGGGCCCAACGACGGTGATTGCGGGCGGCTTGATGTCCGCCTCCTCAGCGGCTCCCGCGATCCCATCCAGGGAGGAGGTCACCGTGCGCTGGCCGGGGAGCGTGCCGCGCTCCACCACGGCGGCGGGCTCCGAGGCATCACGTCCCGCACCGATCAGGGCCTCTGCGATACGCGGCAGGGCCTTGACACCCATGTAGAAGACGAGCGTCCCGGGAAAGCCAGCCAGCGCGGCGTAGTCCAGCGCCGAGTCCTCCTTCTCCGGGTCCTCGTGGCCGGTGACGAAGGCGACGGCCGAGGCGTCGTCCCGGTGAGTGACGGGGATGCCCGCATAGGCGGGAGCCGCGACGCCGGCGGTGATCCCCGGAACGACCTCGAAGGGGATCTCCGCATCAGCCAGCGCCTCCGCCTCCTCGCCGCCCCGCCCAAAGACGAAGGGATCCCCTCCTTTCAAGCGCACCACGATCTTGCCCTGGCGCGCCCGGTCGATCAGCAGCTCCTCGATCCCCTCCTGCGGCACGCTCGCCTCGCCCGGCTCCTTGCCGACATAGAGGATCTCGGCGTCGGGGCGGGCGGCGACCAGCGCCTCGCTCGGAATCAGGCGGTCGTGGACGATCACGTCGGCGGCGACGATCAGATCGAGGGACCGGATCGTCATCAGGCCGGGGTCACCGGGGCCGGCGCCGACGAGGAAGACGATCCCCGGCCCCTCGTTCATCTCCCCACCGCCATGGACTCCGCGCGCTCGAGGATGTCGGTGGCCCCCGTCGCCTTCATCCGCTCCGCGAGCGCGACCCCGAGCCCGGCCGGGTCCGAGGCGTCCTCCTCGAGCTCGTCACGAAGCCACTCGCTACCGTCGGGGAGCCCGCAGAAGGCTCGCAGCCGCATGCGGCCACCCTGCTCGAGCGTCGCGCTGGCTCCGAGCGGGGTGTTGCAGCTCGCGTCGAGAGCCGCGACCAGTGAGCGCTCTGCGCTGAGGGTGCCGAGCGCGCCGCGATCGGTGATCGACTCGACCGCCGTGACCGCGCGGTCATCCTCGCGTCGGGCCTCGATCGCGATCGCGCCCTGGCCCGGGGCCGAGACGCACTCGTCCGGCTGGATCGGGAAGGCGATCTCCTCGGCGCGGCCCAGGCGACGCAGCCCGGCGACAGCCAGTACCAGACCGTCGAAATCACCCGCCTCGTAGCGGGCGAGGCGGGTGTCGACGTTGCCGCGCAGCTCGACGACGTCGAGATCGGGGCGGCGCGCGAGGATCTGGGAACGGCGGCGGAGGCTCGACGTGCCGATCCTCGACCCCTCCTGCACCGCCCCCAGCGAGTCGACGTGGCCGATGTAGGCGTCGCGCGGGTCCTCGCGCTCGGGCACCCCGGCCAGCTCGAGGCCGTCGGGCAGGTCGGTCGGCAGGTCCTTCGCCGAGTGCACCCCGAGATCGACCTCGCCGCCGAGCAGCGCTCGCTCGATCTCTCGCACGAAGCGGGCCTTGTCACCGCCCTGGGTGCGAGGACCCCTTTTATCCTGGTTGTCCGAGGTCTTGATCGGCACGACCTCGGCACCGCCGATCAGCTTGGCGACCGCGTTCGCCTGCGCGAGGGCGAGGGCGCTGCCACGCGTCCCTAGCCGGAGCGGCCGGTCAGCCACGCTCGCTGCGACGACGCCTCTCATCGAGTGAGGCGACGTCGGCGCCCTGGCCGGGCTCGGCCTCGGGCTCCGTCCCGGCATCGAGGCCGAAGAGCTCGCGCAGCGCGCTCACCTGCAGGTACGCGTCCTCGCGGTCGGCGACGCCCTTCAGCCGCACCGTGGGCTCGTGGAGGAGGCGGTTGGCGATCGCGCGGGCGAGCATCTCCACGCGCTCGCGGTCGGTCGCGGAGAGGCTCTCCCACCGCGTGGCGTTCTCGGCGAGCACCTGCGAGACGATCGCGTCGGCCCGCTCGCGCAGGCCCGTGACGGTCGGCATCACCTCCTGGGCGCCGAGCCAGCGCTCGAAGCGTGAGAGCTCGGACTCGATGATCCCGCCGGCTCGCCTCGCCTCGGCCTCGCGCCCGGAGGCGTTCCGCTCGACGATCGCCTGCACCTCATCGACGTCGTAGAGGCTCACGCCCTCGATCTCCCTGCACTCCGGGTCGATGTCGCGCGGCACGGCCAGGTCGATGAGGAGCAGCGGCGCAGCCTCGCGCTGGCTCATGATCAGCTCGAGCTCGGACCGCTCGATCAGGTGATGCGGCGAGTTCGTCGTCGAGACGACAATGTCCGCGCTGGCCAGCTGCGCGGGCAGCTCGTCGATGCGCACCGCGTTCCCGCCGAACTTCTCGGCCAGCGAGATGGCCCGTTTGTATCCGCGGTTCGCGATGAAGACGGCATCAGAACCGCGGGCGGCAAGCGCGCGGGCCGTGAGCTCGGAGGTCTCGCCGGCACCGATCAGGAGAACGCGCCGCGCCGAGAGGTCACCGAGGTTGCGCTGGGCGAGCTCGACGGCGACGGAGGGAATCGAGACGCCCTTCTCGCCGACCGCGGTCTCGGTCCGCGCCCGCTTGCCGGCAGCGAGAGCGCCTCGGAACATCCGGTTGAGGATCGGCCCGGTGGCGCCCTCGACCAGCGCCAGCTCGTATGCGCGCTTCACCTGTCCCTGGATCTCGGCCTCGCCGACGATCATCGAGTCGAGACCCGCGGTCACCCGGTAGAGGTGGCGCGTGGCCTCTGCGCCACGGAGCGAATAGAGCGGGCCGAGCAGCTCCGTTGGAGGGATGCCCGCCTCGCGGGCGAGGACCCCGAGCCCGGCGGTCTCGGCCTCCACGGAGTCGGTCGCGACGAGGTAGAGCTCGGTGCGGTTGCAGGTGGAGAGGGCAGCGGCCTCCGAGATCGGCTCCTCGGAGACCAGCGCGTTCAGCACTCCCGCGGCCCGTCCCTCGGTCAGGGCCAGCTGCTCACGCAACGCAAGCGGCGCAGTGCGGTGGGAGACGCCGAGGACGAGCAGGCCGCTCATCGGGCCGCTTCCTCCCTCTGGGTCTCCTCCCGGACCGAGTCCATGTCCTGCTCGCGCTCGCGGATCTGCCCGACGTCGTGATCGGGCCGGCGCGGGTGCGGCCTCTCGGCCAGCTCGGCGAGCGAGCCGAGCTCGCGCTGGATGCGGCCCAGCTTCGCGGCCATGATCGCGACGTAGATCAGCAGCAGCAGCAGGAAGACCAGATAGGCGCCGCCGACGTAGCGGTCGGAGTTCTCGATCGCGAGAAGCGGGATCACGCCGTGGCCTCCAGCGCGCGACGGATCCGCTTCAGGTTGGCGGACGCGGCCTTCGAGTCGAGCTCGAACCAGACCAGGGTGGCCCAGAGCATCGACATCCCGACGAGGCAGACGAGAAACGGCCAGAGCATCGAATCCGGCAGGCCCCCCGCGGAGGAGAACGTGCGCGGATGGATCAGCGGCTGCGCCAGCCGGACCGCGAGGAAGTTCAGTGGCACGAACGCGCCGGCCGTAATCGCGAAGACGGAGGCGTAGCGCGCCTGACGGTCACGGTCCTCGATCGCGTAGCGCAGGGGGTAGTAGGTCGCGTAGAGCAGGAAGACGATCAGGAAGCTGACCAGGGTCGGCTCCTTCCACTCCCACCAGACCCCCCAGGAGCCCTTCGCCCAGATCGCACCGGTGAGCAGCACGGCGAGGCCGAAGATCACCGAGATGTGGATCGAGACGTAGGAGCGGGCGTCGTACTTGGGGTCGCCGGTTCGCAGGTGGCGGATCGCGTGGATCGCCGCGACGATCCAGCCGCCCAGCGCCACGGTTGCGAGCGGCACGTGCAGATAGAAGATCTTCTGGATGAAGCCCTGGTCGGCGTCCTCCGGCGCGGCGAAGAATGCCAGCGCATAACCGGCGCCCATGACCACGACGGTCGCGACCGCGAGGCGGCGCAGCGTTATCGATTTGAGCGCGTCAGCCATCCGGTGTCCCTGGCTAGTCGTCCAACAAGAAGTCGAAGGTCGCGTAGCCGACCAGGAGGAAGATCAAATCGTAGAGGCCGAGCAATCCAAGCCATGTACCGAAGCGCCCGTAGTCGGGGCCGCCCTCGGCCAGCAGGTGCTCGCCGGCGCCCGCGGCGGCGATCACCAGCGGAACCAGCAGCGGCAGCAGGATGAGGGGCGCGAGCAGATCGCGCGCGCTCGACATCGTGGCGATGGTCGAGATCACGGTCCCGGTCGCGGCGAGGCCGATGTCGGCGAGGAGGAGGACGAGGGCGAAGGGGAGGAGCCCTGAGGCCGAGTCGAGGAAGAAGAGCGCGAAGATCGGCACGGCGACGAGCTCCAGGACGACCAGGTAGATCAACAGCGCGCTCGCCTTCGCCGCGAACAGGACGGTTCCATCGACCGGTGCGAGCCGGACCAGATCGAAGCCCCCCGCCTCGCGCTCGGCGACGAAGAGGCGGTTGATGGCGAGCAGCGCCGCGAAGAGCAGCGTCGGCACCAGCACTCCGGCGGCGAGCTCACCCGAGAGCTGTTCCCGGTCGAGGCCGAAGCGGAAGATGACGAAGGCGGTGACGGCGAAGAGCGCCATCGCCGGAATCGAGCGCAGGGTCCGCAGCTCGACCCGCAAGTCCTTGCGCAGCAGGGCGCCGAAGGCGGTCATCCCAGCTCCACCACGAAGTCGGAGTCCTCGGTCGCCGCGCCGCGATCGTGGCTGACCACCAACCGGGACCGGCCGTCTTCGGCGGCGATCAGCGGGGCGATCTCCCGCCGCGCCTCGGGGTCCAGGTGGGCGTCGGGCTCGTCGAGGAGGAGCAGCTCGGGCTCGTGCAGAACGGCCCGGCAGATGTCGATGCGCTGCCTCATCCCGGCGCTGAGCTCCGCGACTCGGTCGCCGGCGCGGGGACTCATGCCGACGGCGTCGATCAGGACGTCGATCCTGGCGCCGGCCACGTCGGGTGGGATCCCGTGCAGAGCGGCCCCGAGCTGCAGGTTCTCGCGCGAGCTCAGGTCGCGGTAGAGGAGCGGCTCGTGGCCGAGATAGCCCACTCGCCCACGCAGGCGATGGGTCTCGCTGGGCAGGCTGCAGCCGAGCACGGAGACCCGGCCGGCGGTCGGTCGCAGGAGTCCCGCGAGGATCCGCAGCAGGGTGGATTTCCCCGAGCCGTTCGGGCCCAGGATGGCGACGCTCGCGCCGGAATCGACGCGCAGGTCGACGCCGTCGAGGGCCGTACGGTCACCGAAGTCGCGCCTCAGTCCTGCGAGCTCGATCGCGGGCTCGAGCGCCCGGCTCGCGGGGGGCGCGTCAGCCGAGCGACCTTCCACGGCCGTCCGCTCCATCATCGGAGCCGAATCTAGAGGGTTGAGAAGGAGGAGCGCCCGGCTAGGTGCGCAGGCAGTAGCCGTAGGCGGTCAGGGTGGCCCCGGAGCCCCAGTTGTAGCCCGAGGCCGACCAGGTCCCGTCCTGGTTGATCAGCCCGTTCGTCAGGAAGGTCGTGATCGATCCGTTGCTCGAGAAGCCGCCGGCGGTCATCCGCGTTCCGGGCGGGCAGGTCGGGGTCGTGGCGGTCCCATAGCCCGCGCCGAGCGACGTGGACTGCGAGACCTCGGAGATCATCGGCCGCTTGCTCCTGGTGCAGTAGGCGATCGCCGTGAGCTCGCCGCCGAAGTGGCCGAACGCGTGGCCGACCACCCTCCAGGACTTTGCCGAGATCGCCCGCGACTCGATCACGTAGTTGCCGCCCTGCGAGATGAAGTCCGTGCGCTGGAAGCCGCCGGAGAAGAGATGGCGACGGCCGGGGCAGGTCGCGACGGCCGTCTTGGTCTGGCCGGGCTTCACGTACTTGGTCTTGTGCGGAGGGGTGACGTGCCCTATCCGCGGGCCGCAGGTGACCTGGAGCGTCACGTTGCGTGGCTGGGTGCTGCGGTGGTCGGGGTCGAAGAGCACCGCGGTCACGTGCCAGCCGCGCTGAACCCCGAGGCGCTCATAGGAGTGGGGGTAGACGCCCTCGCCGCCGGCGGTCGGCGGCGGTGAGCTGGTCATGCCGCCGCCGAGCGGGCGCTGCTTGCCGGGGCAGCCGACGGTCAGGCGCCGCTTCTCATCCGGCCGGGACAGCGTGAAGCTCTTGCTCCGCATCGTGATCGAGCCGGCGACCCTCGCCTTGGAGGTATGCGCGCCGCCGGCGAAGGCGGAGCTCGCGCTGAGCACGCCGACGAGCAGCGCGGCCAGCAGCCCGGCGGCTGTGATCAGGGAGCGGATGCGTCGATCGGCGGTCATGGTGCCGCGATTGCCCGGTTGTTGCTCGTTAGTCCCGTTTTGGACAGGTGTCCCATCACTCCGCAATGAGTCCATCGGCCAATTGCCGGCCTGCACTTGAGCGACTCGGAGCTGTCGGCCCTTTCGGCGTCCATGGGCCAACTACCGAAGGAACCCGATCCCGGTACCTAAATCAGGCAGACGTCGGAGGACGCACTCAATCCGTTGACGCGTGCTCGTCAAACCTTCCTCTTTCGTTGCTTACGGGGTTAGCTGACGGGCTCGCGCTGAAAGATCGCGCTACGCGGCGTACTGCCCGCGATTCGCCCCAACTATTGGTTCCCCCGATCTCCGGCCTATGTCCGTTGGCGGAGATTCAGCGGAAGTGCGGGCGGCAGGTTAGCAAGGCTTCCGGCCCCAACACCCACTTTTCGGATCAGTCTTGCTTCCTATTTGCGCGAAGAAGCTGGCGTGTCAAGCGCCTCTAGGCGCCTTTTCGCATAGTCCGGCGCGTGACCTCCACCAATGGGCGGATCCCCTCGCGCAGGGCCTGGAGCCGGTTCCCATTGCGGCTGTAGAGCAGCTGCGCCGAGTAGCGGATGGCGTCGCCGAGCTTGCGGTCATACGGCTGCCACCACATGTCGCGCGCCCAGCCCGGCTCCCAGGCGAGCTGCTTGATGTTCACACATTCGTAGAAGCCGAACTTGGAGTGCGAACGGCCGAGGCCGGACTCCTTGACCCCGCCCCAGGCACAGACGCAGGCACCGTGCGAGAAGGAGTGGTCGTTGATCCAGACCATTCCCGACTGGATCTGGTGAGCCATGCGCTCGCCCTTGGCGCGGTCCTTGGTCCAGACCGACGCGCCGAGGCCGAACTGGGAATCGTTCGCCAGCTCGATCGCCTGCTCCTCGGAGTCGACCGTGACCACGGGCAGCACCGGGCCGAAGATCTCCTCCTTCATGATCCGCATCTCGTGCGTGACGCCGGTCAGGACGACGGGGGCGATGAAGCTGCCCTTCATCCCCTCGACCTTCGTCGGCCCACCGGTGAGCTTGGTCGCCCCGTTCTCGATGGCGTCGTCGACGAGCTCGTTGACGATCTTCGCCTGATCGTCCGAGACCATCGGCCCGATCTCGACGTTCCAGTCCCGCGGGTCACCAACCGTGAGCCGTTCGGTCTCGCGGACGAGTCCCTCGAGGTAGGCGTCGGCGACGTCCTCGTGAACGTAGACGCGCTCGATGCCGGAGCAGGTCTGGCCGGCATTGGCGAAGCCGCCCCAGACGGTCCCGGAGACCGCGTTCGCGAGGTCGGCGTCGGGGCAGATGATCGCCGGGTCCTTGCCGCCCAGCTCGAGGACGGAGCCCTTCATCCGCTTGGCGCACTCGACGCCGACCTTCTGGCCGACCTCGACGGAGCCCGTGAAGAAGATCTTCCCCGCGGTCGACTTGACCAGCGCGTCGCCGATCCGGCCGCCGCCGTGGACGGTGCGGACGAGGCCCTCGGGTAGGCCGGCCTTCTCGAAGGTCTGGCGGATCCGCTCGCCGATCAGGGGCGTGAGGCTGGCGGGCTTGAGCACCACGCCGTTGCCCGCCATCAAGGCGATCGCGACCTCGCCGAACGGGATCGACCAGGGGTAGTTCCAGGGCGCGATCACCCCCACGACGCCGATCGGCTCGTAGGTGACCTTGGCGCTCTTCGACTTCAGGAAGACCGGCATCGACTGCTTCTCGTCGGCCAGGATGTCCGGGCCGTTGTCGGCGATCCACTTCAGGGAATCGACGGTGGGGAGGAGCTCCATCGTGTAGCTCTCGACACGCGGCTTGCCCTGCTCGTTCGTGAGCAGCTCGGCGAGCTCGTCCATGTCCTCGAGAAGCACGTCACAGGCACGGCGCATATAGCGGGCGCGATCTCCGAGCGTCAGAGCGGCCCAGAACGGCTGCACCTCGGCGACGTCGTCCACGATCCCCTGCACCTTGGCCGGCGTCAGGGTCTCGACGCTCCCGATCAGCTCCCCGGTCGCCGGATTGAAGGACTCGAGCCCCGCCTTGGAGCCAGAGCGCTTCTGCGACCTGGCCTTCCGCTCCGACTTGGGCGCGGCGCCGTTGCCGCTGCCTTCAGACTTCCCCCGCTTCTTGGTCCTGCTGGAGCTGGCCTCCATCGTTGTGACTCCCTCTCGTCGCTTGCGCTCGTCGAGGGCGATTCTACGCGGGCGCACAGCGACCTCCCGCCGAGGCCGCTGTCTCCCATCCTCCCCGTCCGTATCTGACGAAAGATGTGGAGGCCGAGAGCAATCCCCGAGCTCCCGGCCTCCGTGTCCACTCCCCGGCTTTTTACGCGCCGGCTCCGGCTTGGACCGGCGGCGGTCTTAGCGGCCGCCGTTAGCGTCTTCGCCAGAGCGTCAGACGTCATCCAGAACACGCCCTTCTCGGAAAGGTTGCGCCGCGGAAGGAATCGGTTCTTGCCGCCCTTAATCTGCGGCTAACGATCGTCGCGGTGCTTCCCTAGCGACTCCCGCAGCCGCTCGAGCCGCTTGCGCAGCTCGGCCTCGAAGCCCCGGTCGGTCGGCTCGTAGAAGCGCTGGTCCCGAACCTGCTCAGGTGCCAGCGGCTGATCGGTGATGCCATCCGGCTCGTCGTGTGGGTACCGGTAGCCCTCGCCCCGTCCCAGCTTGCCGGCGCCCGGGTAGTGGGCATCCTGGAGGTAGGGCGGGGGCTCGGCGGCGCCGTGCTCCCGGATGTGGGCCGAGGCCCGCGAGATGGCCCTGGTGGAGGCATTCGACTTGGGCGCCAGTGCGAGGTAGGCAGCCGCCTGGACGAGGTTGAGCGCGCACTCCGGCAGCCCGACCCGGTCGACGGCCTGGGCCGCGGCGTTCGCAACGATCAGAGCCTGCGGGTCGGCATTGCCCACGTCCTCGGAGGCGAAGATCACCATCCGGCGCGCGATGAACCGAGGGTCCTCGCCACCTTCGAGCATCACCGCCAAGTAGTAGATCGAGGCGTCGACGTCCGAACCGCGGGTCGCCTTGATCCAGGCCGAGATGTAGTCGTAGTGTCTGTCGCCCTGGCGGTCGTAGAGCAGTGCCTTGCGCTGCAGCGCATCCTCGACGGCGCCGATCGAGACCTCGGTCTCGCCGGCCGCCGACGTGGTCTCGACCGCGCGCTCGAGCGCGGCCAGGGCGACCCGCGCGTCGCCACCCGAGCGGGCGGCCAGCATCGCGAGTGCCTCGTCGGGCACCGGTGGGGCGTTGGCGATGCCACGCTCATCGCTCAGGGCCCGGCGCAACAGGCCCTCGATCTCCTCGTCGGTGAGCGGCCGGAACTCGTAGATCTGCGCGCGCGAGAGCAGCGCGGAGTTGACCTCGAAGTACGGGTTCTCAGTGGTCGCGCCGATCAGCGTCACGAGCCCCTCCTCCACCGCCGGAAGCAGCGCATCCTGCTGCGCCTTGTTGAAGCGGTGGATCTCGTCGAGGAAGAAGATCGTCGGCCGGCCGGAGGCACGGCGCTCCTCGGCGCGTGCGATCACCTCGCGGACCTCAGCGCGCCCGGCATTGACGGCGGAGAGCTCCTCGAACGCTCCCTCCACACGCGCCGCGATGATCCTGGCCAACGTCGTCTTGCCGGTGCCGGGAGGTCCATAGAAGATCGCGGAGTGGGGCTCGCCCGATTCGATCGCGACGCGGAGCGCCGATCCCTCGCCGAGCAGGTGCGATTGACCGACGAACTCGTCGAGGTCGCGCGGGCGCATGCGGGTTGCGAGCGGCGCATCCTCTCGAGGGACGCTGGTGCCCTGGGCCTCACCTCCGGTCTCGAATAGGCGCTCGGCCATGCCGTTCAAGTATGAACCGGCGCATGGCGCCCCTGACCGTGATTGCTCGGGAGTGGCTGCGGATCGGACTGATCGGGTTCGGCGGCCCGCCTGCGCACATCAGCCTGCTCCGCGACCTGGTGGTGCGCCGAAAGGGTTGGATGGACGCCCGGGCCTTCGAGGACGCGAACGCCGCCTGTTCGCTGCTCCCAGGCCCCGGCTCGACCCAGCTGGCCATCTTCTGCGCCTATCGCGTCGGCGGCCCGGCGGGAGCCGTGGTCGGCGGGCTCGGCTTCGTCCTGCCGGCCGTGCTCATGGTGCTGGCGCTCTCGTTGCTCTTCCTGGCCTCCGCGCCGCCGGAGTGGGTCCGCGGGGCGGGAGCGGGGGCGGGAGCCGCCGTCGCGGCGGTGGCTGTGCGGGCCGGCGGGGAGCTGGTCGGGCCGAGCTACAAGCACGCGATGGAGGGCCATGGACACCGGCTCCGCTGGGTCACCTATCTGCTCGCGGGCGTCGTCGCGGCGATCGTGATCGGGCCGTATCTGGTGCTCGTGCTCGTCGCCTGCGGGCTGTTCGAGGTGGCTCGTCGGACCTGGTTCAGCGGGAACGCCGCGAGCCTGAGCCCCGCGGCGCTGGTCGTCGGCGCGGCGTCGACGGGTGGCATCGGCGCCCTCGCCTGGACCGCGTTCAAGGTCGGCGCTCTCTCCTTCGGAGGCGGCTTCGTGATCATCCCGCTGATGCAGGGGGACGCCGTCGACGTCTACCACTGGATGACCGATGCTCAGTTCCTCAATGCGGTCGCGCTCGGTCAGGTCACGCCCGGTCCTGTGGTGGCGACCGTGACGGCCGTCGGCTATGCCGCCCATGGAGTCGGGGGGGCGCTGCTCGCGGCGACCGTTGCCTTTGCGCCCTCGTTCTCCTTCATCCTGCTCGGCGGCGGGCGCTTCGAGAGGCTGCGGGGGAACGAGAGGGCCCGAGGCTTTCTCGATGGGGCGGGACCCGCGGCTATCGGGGCGATCCTCGGCTCGGCCGTCACCCTGGCGGGCGGGATCAGCGAGGACTGGCAGATCGCAGTCCTGGGCGGCGCGGCGATCGCGCTGCTCGTTCTGCGAAGAAGCGTCGCGGGGACCCTGGTGGTAGCCGGAGCGATCGGCGCAGTGCTCGCCCTGGCGGGAGCTCCACTTCCGTAGGGCATGGTCCGGAACGCCTGAGTCCCTAAGCTGGCCGCATGGAGGAGGGCACCGCCACGAAGGCAGTCCCGCAGGGCCTCGGCCCCTCCGCGGTCGAGCTGCTCGGCCGTCTCATCCAGCAGAACACCGTCAATCCGCCCGGAAACGAGGGTGGGGGCCAGGAGGTCCTGCGCGAGCGTCTCAGGGCGGCGGGCTTCGACTGCGAGCTGCTCGAGGTCGAGCCCGGCAGGCCGAATCTGGTCGCCCGCCTGCGCGGCAACGAGGACGGGCCGACGCTCGCCCTGCTCGGTCACATGGATACGGTCAGGGCCGATCCGGAGGAGTGGAGCTTCGATCCCTGGGCTGGCGATGTCGTCGACGGCTGGGTCCGCGGCCGCGGCGCGCTCGACATGAAGGGACAGGTTGCAGCCGAGGCCGCGGCATGCATCGCGCTGGGAAAGAGCGGCTGGCGCCCGGCGGGTGAGCTGCTCCTGGTCATCACCGCGGACGAGGAGGTCGGCGGCGGGCTCGGCGCTCAGTGGCTCTGCGAGGCCCATCCGGACAAGGTGCGCGCGGACTTCGTCGTCAACGAGGGAGGCGGCGAGCTGGTGGAGCTCGGCGACCGCAGGAACTACGTGCTCAGCGTCGGCGAGAAGGGGATCTTCCGGATGAAGCTCCGGGCTCACGGGCGCGCCGGGCACGCCTCCGTCCCCCGGATCGGGGACAACGCGCTGCTCAAGCTGGCGGGCTACATCTCGGCGCTCTCCGATCAGCCGCAGCCGGAGCCGACGGAGGTCGGCGAGGCTTTGCTGGAAGCCCTTTTGGGCGGGTCCTTCACGGGCGAGGAGGGCATCAGGGCCGGCCTCGAGCGCGTGCGCGCCGAGCAACCGCTGATCGCCGACTTCCTGGTCGAGCCCATGCTGAGCGTGACGCTGACGCCCACCATCGCCCAGGGCGGCAAGAAGGCGAACGTGATCCCGTCGGAGGCGGAGGTGCTGATCGACTGCCGCGTTCCGCCGGGCTACGGAGAGGAAGAGGCCCTCGCGGCGCTCAGGGGCCTGATCGGCGAGGGCGACTACTCGGTCGAGTTCAGCGAGGCCGTGGTGGGCAACGCCTCGCCGCTCGATTCGCCGCTGGCCGACGCGATCCGCGAATGGCTCGGCGAGCTCGACCCGGGTGCGGGCATCGCTCCGATCGTCATGCCCGGCTTCAGCGACAGCAACCCGTTCCGGACCGCCTTTCCGGATGCCGTGGTCTACGGCTTCTGTCCCCATCGCGAGATCGATCTGCTCGAGGCCGCGCCGTTGATTCACGCCCCGGACGAGCGGGTCCCCGCCTCTGACATCGAGCTGGCGGCGAGCTTCTTCTACGAGCTGCCGCGAAGGATGCTGGGGTGAGGGAGATGAGCCAGAACGGCGACGTGAGCCAGAATGGCGACCGTGTCTCTGCCGAGGAGGACGAGTACGTCCTGCGCCTCGGGGGGATGGCGCTGCGCAACGGCCTCCTGATCCACGGTCCCACGTCGTGGGCGGCCGCCGCCCGAGATGAGGACGGCGAGATCCAGGTCGCCTCGGGACCGAAGCCCACGCTCGCACCGGAGCTCGCGGTCCGGGTCCCGCTTCTGCGCGGTCCGCTGCG
>DATAPB010000205.1:0-6472 GCA_036265435.1 Solirubrobacterales bacterium
GAGCAGCGACCGGGTCGGTGACGGCGTACCGCCCGCCCGAGTGAAGGAGCCCGTGGAAGCGGCCGGTCGTCCCGGTGGCCAGGTCACCCCGCTCCACCAGAATCGCCGAGAAGCCGCGCATCGCAGCGTCGCGGACGACGCCGGCCCCTGTCGAGCCGCCGCCGATGACGAGCACTTCCGTCTCCAGCGCAGGCACGCTAGGGCCAGTATCGCAGCGGCCCCTGGGGGTCAGCCGAGGGCTCGGGACCGTGGTCGCCGAGCCCTCGGCGTCGTTCGAGCTAGTCGAGCCAGTCGAAGGTCCGCGTCACGGCCTTCTTCCAGAGCCCGTACTCCTTTTCCCGTTCGTCCGGGTCCATCCGGGGCTGCCATTCCTTGTCCTTGCCCCAGTTGGCGCGCAGGTCCTCGACCTCCGACCAGAAGCCGACGGCGAGGCCGGCGGCGTATGCGGCGCCGAGCGACGTCGTCTCGGCCACGGTGGGGCGGATCACGGGGACACCGAGGACGTCGGCCTGGAACTGCATCAGCAGCTCGTTCTGCACCATTCCGCCGTCCACCTTCAGCGAGGCGAGCTCGACGCCCGAGTCCTGGTTCATGGCGTCGACGACTTCCTTGGTCTGCCAGGCGGTGGCCTCGAGCACGGCCCGGGCGATGTGGCCGGCGCTGACGTACCGCGTCAGGCCGGCGATGACGCCGCGGGCGTCGCTGCGCCAGTACGGCGCGAACAGCCCAGAGAACGCCGGCACGAAGTAGACGCCGCCGTTGTCGTCGACGGTCTTCGCCAGGTCCTCGACGTCGGGCGCCGCCTTGATCATCTTCAGGTTGTCGCGGAGCCACTGCACTAGGGCGCCCGTGATGGCGATCGAGCCTTCGAGCATGAACACGGCCGGCTGGTCGCCGATTTTGTAGCCGAGCCCGGTGATCAGACCGCTCTTCGACTGCACGGGCTCGTTACCGGTGTTCAGGAGCAGGAAGTTGCCGGTGCCGTAGGTGTTCTTGGCCTCCCCGACCGAGAAGCAGGTCTGGCCGAAGAGCGCGGCCTGCTGGTCGCCGAGGTCTCCGGCGACGGGGATGCCGGCCAGGTCGCCCTTGGCCTCGCCGTACACCTCGCTCGAGGCGCGGATCTCCGGCAACACCGACCGCGGGACGTCGAGGATGCCGAGGATCTCCTCGTCCCAGTCGAGCGTCTCGAGGTCCATCATCATCGTCCGGCTGGCGTTGGTGACGTCGGTCACGTGAACCCCGCCGTCGGTCCCGCCGGTGAGCTGCCAGATCACGAACGTGTCGATGTTGCCGAAGAGCAGGTCCCCGTTCTGAGCCTTGTCCCTGGCGCCATCGACGTTGTCGAGGATCCACTTGATCTTCGGGCCCGAGAAGTAGGTCGCAATCGGAAGGCCCGTCTTCGCCCGGAAGCGGTCCTGCCCGCCGTCGGAGGCTAGCTGGTTGCAGATCTCGTCGGTGCGGGTGTCCTGCCAGACGATGGCGTTGTAGACCGGTTGCCCGGAGGAGCGCTCCCAGACCACGGTGGTCTCGCGCTGGTTCGTCACGCCTACGGCGGAGATGTCGTCCGCCTTGATCTTGTCGAGGCCCGCGCGGATTACTTCCTGCGTTCGCTGCCAGATCTCCGCGGGGTCGTGCTCCACCCAACCCGGCTTCGGGTAGATCTGCTCGTGTTCCTTCTGGTCGAGAGAACCCACCTGCCCGCCGTGGTCGAAGACCATGAAGCGAGTGCTCGTGGTGCCCTGGTCGACCGCTGCTGCGTATTGAGCCATTCGTGCCTCCTTACCCTCCGATGGTCACCCTGCCTTCGCCCAGGTCTCGGCCGCGGCCTCGAGGAGCAGGTGCGACGAGGTCGCGCCCGGATCTTGGTGCCCGGCGCTTCGCTCCCCGAGGTAGCTCGCGCGGCCTTTCCTCGCTACGAGCGGGATCGTGTCTCGCATGCCTTGCTCGGCGGCGGCCGCCGACTGCCTGAGCGCGTCTGCGAAGGTCGCACCGCCGCCGAGCGCGGCCTTGAGCGCGTCCCGGCCGGGGAGCAGGGCATCGATCATGGTCTTGTCGCCCGGCTCCGCCTTGCCGCGAGCCTGGACGCCGGCGATCCCGGCGTCCAGGGCGACGGCCCAGTCGTCCGGGCTCAGCTCGCTCTTGCCGGCGACGGCCGTCCCCATCCGGAGGAACAGCGTTCCGTAGAGAGGCCCGCCGGCGCCGCCGACGGTCGACACGAGCGTCATGCCGACCGTCTTCAGCAGTGCGCCGACGTCCTGTTCGCCGGCCTCGGCGTCGACCTTGGCAACCACGGCCGACATCCCCCGCTGCATGTTGATCCCATGGTCCGCGTCACCGATGGCCGCGTCGAGCTGGGTCAGGTACTCCTTGTTCGCCTCGACCTCCGCGGCGAACCTCTGGACCCAGCGGAACACGTCGTCGTAGCTAACGCTCATCCGACCGTGCTCCGAGGCGCTCTCGATCGCGGCCACGCCTGCCATTGTCCGTCTACGCCGCCCATCTCAGCCCGGCGGTCTTCACCGGCGCATCCCAGAGTCGGGTCAGCTCGTCGTCCAGCTTCAGCAGGGTAATCGAGCAACCCGCCATCTCCAGCGACGTGATGTAGGGCCCGATCAGGTTGCGCGTGATGGTGATCCCGCGCTCGCCGAGGAGCCTGTTCAGGTCGTTGTAGACGACGTAGAGCTCGAGCAGCGGCGTTCCACCCATGCCGTTGACGAAGGCGAGCACCTGGTCCCCTTTCTCGAAAGGCAGGTCCTCGAGGATCGGCGTCGTGAGCCGCTCGACGATCTCGGCCGCGGGAGCGAACTTCACGCGCTCCCGGCCCGGCTCTCCGTGGATGCCGATCCCGATCTCCATCTCGTCATCGGGGAGGTCGAAGGTCGGCTTCCCTGCTGCGGGAACGATGCACGAGGTCAACGCCATGCCCATGCTGCGCGCGCTGGCGTTCACCTTTCGGCAGAGCTCGGCCACGTCGGAGAGAGACCGCTTTTCTTCGGCAGCGGCTCCGCAGATCTTCTCCGCTAGGACCGTTGCGCCCACGCCCCGACGCCCTGCGGTGTAGAGGCTGTCCTGGACGGCGACGTCGTCGTCGATCACCACCGCCTCGACCTCGATGCCCTCGCCCTGGCCGAGATCCGCGGCCATCTCGAAGTTCATCACGTCGCCGGTGTAGTTCTTGACGATGTGGAGCACCCCCGCACCGCCGTTCACCGCCTTCGTCGCGTCGAGCATCTGGTCCGGTGTCGGGGAGGTGAACACCTCACCGGGGCAGGCGGCGTCGAGCATGCCCGGCCCGACGAAGCCGCCGTGCATCGGCTCGTGCCCCGAGCCGCCGCCCGAGACGAGCCCGACCTTGCCCTGGACCGGGGCGTCGGCACGAACGATGATGTTGGGGCCGAAGTGGACTTTGACGAGGTCCGAATGCGCTGCGGCGAGACCTTGCAGCGCCTCGGTGACGACGTCCTCTGGCTTGTTGATCAGCTTCTTCATAGCTCCTCCACCACTTCGCCTTTCACTTCGACGTCCGAGGCCGGCGGCTCCTCGCGGGCTCTCAGCACGTGGCTGATGAAGAACTCGTACACGAGCGCACCGATGATCCCGCCGACTATCGGGGCGACGATCGGGAGCCACCAGTACCAGTTGACGTTGCCATAGTTCCCGGGCAGCGCGACCCCGTCCCAGCCGGCGAGCCAGGCGAAGAGCCGCGGGCCGAAGTCGCGGGCGGGGTTGATCGCGTAGCCCGTGTTCGCCCCGTACGACATCCCGATCCCGGCCACGACGAGGCCGATGATCCACGGTGCCAGGTTCCCCTTCGGCGGGAGGTTCAGGTTGTCGATCACCGCCAGCACGATCCCGATGAGCAAGGCCGACCCGATCAGCTCGGAGATGAACGGCCCGGTGAAGTTGTGGAAGTACGGGGCCGGGAACGTGGCGAAGATGCTGTACGAGGCTATCGAGCTCGATTCGCCGCGAACCGCGTGCGTCACTTTGTCGTAGCCGTTGATTGCGTCCTTGTAGTTGAGGTAGACGAGGGCGCCGGCGGTGAACGCCCCGGCGACCTGCGCGAAGATGTAGTGCGGCACCTTCTTCCATGGAAATCCTCGAAACGAGGCGAGCGCGATCGTGACGGCTGGATTGATGTGCGCGCCGCTGACGCCCCCGGCGACGTAGATGGCGAGCACCACCGCGATGCACCATCCCCAGGTGATGAGCAGCCAGTCGCCCGATGCCAGGAAGATCGTGTGATTAGTGGCGGCACGGCCGGACTGGTTCAGGGCCGCCACGGCCATCGCGACCACGCCGTCGCCGAAGGCAATCAGCGTGAAGGTGCCGAGGTACTCCGAGAGGAACTCACCCCACACCGTCTTTCGCCAGGCCGCGCCGGCGCCCATGCGAACATGCCAGACCCCCTTCATCCCTCTGGGTTCTATCGTGGTTTCGGCCACGTCCGCCTCCTCTCGCTGGCTTACTGCCTCCGCTCGAGAGTGGGCGGATCGCCGTCAGCTGCTGGGTGACACGCGCGTTCTGGGCGGCTGCGCCCGGCTCTCCAGCGGCACCGTGCAGCGTGGTGACTAACGCAGTTCGCTAGGTCGTGTCAAGTGGTACGTGAGCTGCGGTGCTCAGCTCGGCGAGACGTCGACGGCGTAAAGCCGCCGAAGCTCGCGCGCGAGGGCGTCGTCGCCGCCGATGAGAAAGAGCTCGTACGGGTAGGCGTACTGGGCGCGGAACCCGTTCTCGCGGGCGACGACGCGCCCCCAAAGCGAGACGCGGCCAAGGGCGATCGGACACCCTTGACGCAGCGGAGGCAGCTCCTGGTATGGCCGTCCGTAGTGCTGCCGAACGCCGGTGTAGCGGCGGAGGAGATCCTCGGCAAGCTCCCTGGTCCTGAAGGCGTAGATGCCGCATTCATGGCCCTGGGCCGGTGCCGCGCCGCCGTGCGTCGAGCACCGCGCCTCGAATCGCCGCCCAGCCGGCCAGCTCACGTGGTGCCACGTGAAGGACTCGAGCCGGTGCTCGCCATCGTGGCGCCTGACGTGCCAGAGCCGCCAGCCGACGATCGGCTCGGTGTAGATCTCGCTCACGCGGCGATCCCGCAGTTCACGCCGGGACCGGCTCCTCGGCTGGCGCTTCTACCGGCGCCGGGACCGGCACCGGCTCCTCGAGCGGGGCGATCTCGATCTCTCGTTCCGTCTCGGGCGCACCTATGTCCATTGCTGCCTCCTGAGTCTGCGAAGACGTCGAGCGTTGTCCGGCACATCTGAAATCGGCAACTTGAGGAAAAAGCTACATAGTGGGGTGGACGGCCTCGGGCTTGGCGACAACGCGAAGGCGGCCCCGGCCGGCGAGCTGATCGCGCGAGGCTCCTCACCCGAGGAGGCGGCCGACCATATCGGTACCGTGGAAAGCCTTACGACCACACCTGTCCTCCGTGACCTCTCGCGGCGCCTCGGGATCGAGTTGCCCATCACCGAAGGCGTCTGCCAGGTGCTTGACGGGGAGGATTTGCACGACTTAGCTGCGAATTTGATGGGCCGCCAACCCACTCGCGAATGACACGTCTGCTCAAAGCCCTTCCGATTGCCCTGCTCGCGGCGCTGGCCGTGGCCGTGTCGGGCTGCGGCAGCACCGGCACGACGGCCTCTTCGAGCACCGAGTCGGGCGCGAAGCTCGTGCGCCCGGGCGTCGTCGCGTTCATCTCGGTGAACTCCGATCTCGAGTCGAGCCAGTGGAAGCAGCTCGACGAGTTGGCGAAGAAGTTCCCGGGCCGCGACAAGGCCCTCGCCCGGATCGAGCGGGCGTTCACGAAGCAGGGTGTCGACTTCAAGGACGATGTCGAGCCCGCGCTAGGGCCGGAGGTCGACCTCGCCGTCGCCCTCGGCATCGGCGACCGCGACACCGCGGTGGTCGCACTGACCAAGCCCGACGACCCCGACAAGTTCAAGGCGCTCGTCGCGAAGCTGAACTCGAGCGACTCGTCCGGCGAGAAGGTGGTCTACCGCGAGGTGGACGGCTGGTACGCGCTCTCCGACAAGCAGGCGTCGATCGAGCGCGTGCTCGCGAGCGGCGGCGATGCGCTCGCGAATGACTCGACCTACAAGGAAGCGCTCGGCCAGCTCTCGGGCGAGACGCTCGTGAAGGCGTTCGTCGACGGGCAGCAGCTGAACGTTGCGATCAAGCAAGCTGCCGGGAAGTCAAGCTCCCCTTTGGGCGCGTCCGCCTTCGGCGGGCTGGAGGGCGTCCGGTACGTCGTGGCCGCGGCGAGCGCCGAGGACGACGGTATCCGCGTCCACGGTGCCTGGAACGGCGGCAACCTCGGCGGCGCCGACTTCGCCTCGAAGCTCCTCGGAGGCGTCCCCGGCGACGCGCTGGCCTTGCTCGACGTCGACGGGGCCGGCACGGCCGACCAGATCGAGAAGCTCGAGGAGAACCCGACCTTCGCACAGGCGCTGAAGCGATTCGAGGCGTCGCTCGG
>DATAPB010000206.1:0-8989 GCA_036265435.1 Solirubrobacterales bacterium
AGCAGGACGATGTCCGCGATCCCCTTGGTGATCTGGCTGCCCGAGCCCATCGCGACCGCCATCCTCGCCCGCTTCAGGGCGGGGACGTCGTTCACTCCGTCGCCGATCATCGCCACGAACCGGCCGCGCTCCGCCAGCACAGAGACGAGCGCCTTCTTCTGCTCGGGCCGAATCCGGCAGAAGATCGTGTTCTCCTCCGCGATCCGACCGAGCTCGGTCCGGTCCTCCGGCAGCTCGTCGCCCGTGACGACCCCCGCGTTCGTGGGAACGCCCACGGCCGAGGCGACGGCCGTGACCGTCTGCGGCGCGTCGCCCGAGATCAGCTTCAGGTTCATCTCCTGGTCGCGCATGTAGGCGATCGTCTCCTGCGCGTCGGGCCGCAGCGTCTCCTCGAGCACGATCAGCGCGAGCGGGGTAACCGCCGGCGGCGGGTCGGAGTACGGGTTGTCGGGCAGGCCGCCCGAGGCGCGTCCGAACGCTACGACGCGGCGCCCGGCATTCGTGTGCCCCTCCAGGCTGTGCTGCAGATTTGCCGGGAGCGCGAGCGAGCCCCGCGCCATCAGCACGTCCGGCGCCCCGAGCACGTAGGTCTCTCCGCGCCCGATGGTCAGGCCGCTCCACTTCCACTCCGACGAGAAGGGGACCTCCGCACGGACCCTCTCGCCCGTCGCCGGGTAGGCCTCGGCGATCGCCTCGAGTGTCCGGTTCCGCTCGCCGGAGCTGGCGGCGAAGCGGGACAGGGCCTGCTGCGCTGCGCTCGCCTGATTCGCATCGGCGACGTCAACCGAGACGAGCTCGAGCTCGCCCGTCGTCAGCGTCCCGGTCTTGTCCACGCAGATCGTGTCGACGGCCGCCAGCGCCTCGGGCGCGCTCATCTGCTGGACGAGCGTGTCCATCCTGGCCAGGCGGACGGCGGCGACGGCGAGCGTCACGCTCATCAGCAGGACCAGCCCCTCGGGGATCAGCGTGATCAGACCGGCCGTGGCGGTCTGCGCTGCCTCGTGCAGCGGCTCATGGCGCGCCTGCAGCGCGAAGATCAGGACGATCGCGAGCGGGATCATCAGCCACGTGCTCGCCTTCAGCACCAGGTTGACCTCGTCCTGGAGCGGCGAGGGAGGATGGCGGAACGTCCGCGCCTCGCCGGCGACCTTCTCGGCGTAGCTGTCCTCGCGGACCGCGTCGACCTCGTAGTAGCCGGAGCCGGTGATGCAGAAGGAGCCCGACAGCACCCGGTCGCTGACCCGTTTGCGCACGCCGTCTGCCTCGCCGGTGAGCATCGACTCGTCCAGGGTCAGCCCGCGGCTCTCGGCGACCTCGCCGTCCGCGACCAGCTGATCCCCCGGCTCGACGCGGATCCAGTCGCCGGGAACCACCTCCTCGGCGCGCACCTCCACCAACCCACCGTCTCGCACCGCCTTCGCCTTCGGCGCGACCAGGATCGCGAGGTTGTCGAGCGTCTCCTTCGCCTTCAGCTCCTGGCGAATGCCGATGTAGCTGTTGATCACGGCGATGAAGCCGAAGAGCGCATCGGCGAAGAGCCCGAGCGCCAGCATGACCACGAAGAAGATCCCGATGATCAGGTTGAAGAAGGTGAAGACGTTACCGGCGACGATGCTCGCCACGGAGCGGCTCGAGCGGTCTTCGACCGGCCCGAGCTGGCGCAGCCGCTTCGCGGCCTCCTGGCTCGAGAGCCCACCCGGATGACGCTGCTCGCTCATCGCCGCATTGTTAGCGAAGCGGCAAGGCGTGACTAGATGTCCGGCCCACCCCAGAACCATTGGTCGAACGCGCGGACCGCTCCGCGCCGCAGCTTGCGCCGTCCGAAGTACGCAAGCTCCTCCCACGTCAAACGGGTCGCGCCGTCGCGCACCCTTGCACCAAGCGCCGAGCGCGCAGCCACCCCCGGCAGGCTGGCCTCCCAGGCCCGGAGCCCGATCGGCTGGCAGCGTCGCCACGTGACCATCCGGCGCCGGCTGTCGAGCGGGTAGGTCTTGGGAAGGCCGAGATCGCGCAACCCCGCGTCGGTCACGGCATTGAGGTAGCGGTCTTCCGGCACGTTGGTACGCACCAGATCCGGCCCGGTCAGCAGGTCCTCCGGCCCGTACGGCTGTCCCTCGAGCTTGCGATGGACGTTCGCCCGGGCGACCTCGATCGAGCGGCACAGATAGACGACCGGGAACGACTCGGGGGGGTTCCAGCGACCGCCGCGATCCGCGGCGTACCGGCCGTCGAGCGGGTCGTCCCAGTCCGGGTCGGCCACCCGGAGGTAGGGACCGTCCCGCCGGATCGTCCGCACTACGCCGTTGAGGCCCAGTCGAACGAGCGCCGGATCAGCCTGAGCAACTCGTCCTCACGGTCGCGCTCGATCATCTCGAGCATCGAGAGCCCGCCGTAGGCGTCCGCCGGGCGCCGCGCCACCCCGGGGATGCGCTCGGGCTTCAGCTGGTGGCCGAGGAGGTCGGTGATCGCGGCCACCGTGGTCACCTTCGCCATTCGGTTCGAGGGGACGCCGCGCTCGCGCCACTGGCCGACGGCCTGGCGGCTGACGCCGAAGAGGCGTCCAAGCTCGGTCTCCGTGAGCTCGAGCGTGTCAGCGATCGGGTCGAGCAAGGTGGGCGTCAGGACCGGACTCATCGTGAGTCCATCCTAGCGCAAGCATTTCGCAAGGCCCCGCCGGGGAAGCTAGTTGGACTCTGCCGCTCTATCCCGCCAGTAGCTGACGGCGGCCTCCTGCTCGAGCCGCAGCCGGCGCGCCTCGAGGGCCTCCTCGTAGAATCCCGCCGACTCGTGCTCGCGCTCCAGCTCGCTGAAGCGCTCGAGCAGATGCTCCGCCTGCTGCGCGCGATAGTTCATCTGTTCGGACGTCATGAGGCCTTTTGTCGGCCTCGGCGAGCGTCTTCTTCACCCGAAAAATCAGCCTGATTCACTGCAAAAGTGAGGTCGGATGTCTGTCTAGGCTGAGCCGAATTCCTCCGATCGGTCTCGGACCGTGCCGACTGATCCCAGGTGAATCTGGTGGTCAGGAGGATCACGATCGCGGTCCTGGCGGCGGCCCTCGTCGGTGCCGTCCTCGTCGTGCCCGCGACCGCGAAGAACGGCCCAGAGGCCGTCGCGGCCAAGAAGGCCAAGAAGAAGAAGTGCAAGAAGGGGAAGAAGGGGAAGAAGGGCAAGAAGAAGCGGAAGGGCTGCAAGACCGGCGCAGGCGGCACCTCCGGCGGTCGCCTTCCCGGCGAGGCGACGCCCTCGTCGCCCACCAAGCCCGGCTCGCCGTCGACCCTGCACGTGACCACTCTCGGGCTTGCCGCCGGGACGGTTCTGGCCCCCAACTCGACGACAGGCACGGTCACTCTCGATGCCGCCGCTCCCTCCGGCGGGCAGCAGGTCGACCTGCAGAGCAGCAGCCCTTCGCGGGTCTCCGTGCCGGCCAGCGTCGTCGTCGCCGAGGGTCAGACGAATGCAAGCTTCTCGGTCAGCACCACAATCGGTGCGCCCGTCACAGCGACGCTCACCGCCTCGATCGGCTCGAGCAACGCGACGACCGAGCTCAAGGTCGTGGACACGGCCAGCGTTACGTCCGTGAAGCTCGAGCGTCAGTGCTTCACGTTCGGGCCCTTCTCCTCCAACCGCGTCTCCCTCGACGTCCCCGCCCCGGGGGACACACTGGTCTCACTTCTCAGCAGCGACCCGTCGGCCCTCTCCGTGCCGGCCGGCGTGACGGTCCCGTCCGGCTCTTCCAGCGCCTTCTTCTCGGTCAACGCCCTCGCGGACTCCTCATCGGTGACGGTCACGGCGACCCTGGGCTCGTCCGAGGCCACCGACACGGCGGCCGTCAGCGAGACGGATCCGGCCACTCATGCCGAAGACCTGACCGTGAACCCCGACACGCTGGTCGCCGGCAGCGGATCCACGGGCACGCTTACGCTCGACTGTGAGGCTCCCCCGGGCGGGACCACGGTCAGCCTCTCCTCTTCCGATCCGGGAATCGGCGTGCCACCGAGTGTCATCGTCCCGGCGGGGCAGCTGAGCGCCAACTTCCCGATCACGACCGACCCGGGTCTGGGAGACGGCCAGTTCGACGTCTCCGCCACCGCGGGCGGCGACACCATCCACGCGACGATCACGATCGACTCCTCTCTCCCCACCTGAGCCCGTCGCGCGCCGCGTTCGCGTAGGGTGCGGGCACATGGGTTTGAAGCTTGGACTCAACCTCGGCTACTGGGGGATCGGCCCACAGGGCGAGGAGGCGATCGAGATCGTCCAGGCCGCCGAGCGCTTCGGCTACGACTCCGTCTGGGCGGCAGAGTCTTACGGGTCGGACGCCGTCAGCGTGCTCGCCTACCTGGCGGCGAAGACCGAGACGATCGGGCTGGGAGCCGCGATCCTGCAGGTACCGGCCCGCCAGCCCGCGGCCGCCGCGATGGCCGGGGTGACGATCGACACCCTCTCCAACGGGCGCTTCATCTTCGGCTTCGGCCCGTCCGGCCCGCAGGTCTCGGAGGGCTGGTACGGCGTTCCCTACGAGAAGCCATGGGGGCGTACGCGCGAGTACGTCGAGATCGTCAAGCAGATCGTTGCCCGCGACGGCCGTTTGGAATACGAGGGCAAGCACTTCACCCTCCCCCTGAAGGAGGGTGAGGGGGTCACGGGTCAGGGCAAGGCCCTGAAACTGAACATCCACCCGATCCGAAATGAGATCCCCGTGTACCTGGGCGCGATCGGGCGCAAGTCGGTGGAGCTCGCCGCCGAGATCGCGGACGGCTGGATTCCGATCTTCTTCTCGGTAGACAAGTGGGAGGAGGTCTGGGGCGAGCACATCGAGGCGGGCCTGGCGAAGGGCGGCCGCGCACGTGAGGAGTTCATGGTCTCGCCGTCGGTGCAGGTCGCGATCGACGGCGACCTCGACGCGGCGCGCGGTCTCGTCAAGGCCGGCCTGCTGCTCTACCTGGGCGGCATGGGTTCCAAGAAGACCAACTTCTACACCGACCTCACCCGGCGCTTCGGCTTCGCGGAGGTCGCCGACGAGGTCCAATCGCTCTACCTGGACGGCAAGCGCGAGGAGGCCTACGCCGCGATCCCAGACGAGCTGGTGGACGCCACCGCGATGATCGGTACCGAGGAGGAGGTCGCGGATCGCGTCAAGCGCTTCGCGGACGCCGGCGTCGACCGGATGATCGTCTCTCCGATGCACGGCAACGCCGAGCAGAACCTCGCCACGCTCGAGAAGCTCGCCGACATGGTCGGCGCGGGCTCCCCCGCTTAGCTGCGTGCCGCAGGATCCAGTCGAAGTCATCCGCGAGCAGTACCGCGCCACCAACGACCGCGACTTCCAGCGCGCGATGGCCTACTACGCCGAAGACGTAGTGCTGGTGGTGGAGGAGGGATTCCTCAACACCGGCACCTTCGAGGGCAAGGAGGCGGTCGGGGAGTGGTTCGGCGATTGGTTTCGCGCCTTCGCGAGTGACTATCGCTTCACGATCGATGAGATCCGCGAGCTCGAGCCGGGTCTCGTCTTCCTGATGGCGACCTACGGAGGCACGGGGCGTACCAGCGGTGCGCAGGTGAGCGACCGGCGGGCCTATCTCTACCGCGTTGAGGACGGAAAGATCACGCAGGTACAGCTCTTCGTCACACCCGAAAGCGCCATTGAGGCCGCATCGCTGCCGGAGTGGTCGGGAGCCCAAACCGACTAGATTGCCGCCCCTGAATCCCCGCAGGGGGCGTGAATCGTCCGCATGAAGATCGGAGTCCCAAAGGAGACCGCAGAGGGAGAGCGCCGCGTGGCGCTGGTCCCCGACGTGGTCAAGGCCCTCACCGCCAAGGAGATCGAGGTCGCGGTCGAGGCTGGGGCCGGGGAGGGCGCCTCGCACCCCGACTCCGACTACACGGAGGCGGGCGCGAAGGTCGGTGAGGACGTTTGGGGCGCGGACGTCGTGCTCAAGGTGACGCCCCCAACCAGCGACGAGGTCGGCCGCCTGAAGCAGGGGCAGATCCTGATCGGCTTCCTGGAGCCACTCACCAATCCCGAGCTTGCGAAGTCGCTCGCCGACGCCGGAGTGACCAGCTTCGCGGTGGAGGCGATCCCGAGGATCACCCGCGCCCAGTCCATGGACGCGCTCTCCTCGCAGGCCAACCTCGGCGGCTACATGTCCGTCCTGATCGCGGCGCGGGAGTCCGGCAAGCTCTTCCCGATGATGACCACGGCGGCGGGAACGATCCCGCCCGCCAAGGTCTTCGTTCTCGGCGCCGGCGTCGCGGGCCTGCAGGCGATTGCGACCGCCAAGCGCCTCGGCGGGGTCGTCACCGGTTTCGACGTCCGCTCGGTCGTCAAGGAGCAGGTGCAGTCGCTCGGCGGCCGCTTCCTGGAGGTCGAGGCCGTCAAGGACGCCGAGGGCGAGGGCGGCTACGCCCGCCCGCTCACCGAAGAGGAGAACGAGCGGCTCCGGCAGGAGCTGGGCGAGGCGGCCAAGCGCCAGGACGTGATCATCACCACGGCGCAGATCCCCGGCCGCCCGGCGCCACGGCTGATCACGGCCGCCGCGATCGATGGCATGCAGCCGGGGTCGGTGATCGTCGACCTCGCCGCCGAGACCGGGGGCAACGTCGAGGGCTCGAAGCCCGGTGAGACCGTCGAGGTGAACGGCGTCAAGATCATCGGTCCCGCGAACCTGCCGAGCCAGATGGCGGGCAACGCCTCGGCGCTCTACGCGAAGAACCTTCAGAACCTGGTCGAGCTGCTGGTCACCGAAGAGGGGGGCCTCGAGGTCGACACCGAGGACGAGATCATCGCCGGCTCCCTGCTCACCAAGGACGGCGAGATCGTCAACGAAAGAGCGAAGGAGGCGGCTTCCAAATCATGAGCCTGATCACCGAGATCACGATCTTCGTCCTCGCGGCCTTCGTCGGCTTCGAGGTCATCTCGAAGGTGCCGACGACCCTGCACACGCCGCTGATGTCGCAGACCAACGCGATCCACGGCATCGTCATGCTCGGTGGGCTGATCGTCATCGGGTACGCCGACGACCCTCTCGAGAAGGTCATTGGCGTGATCGCGATCGCCTTCGGGACGATCAACATCGTCGGCGGGTTCATGGTCACCGACCGGATGCTGGGCATGTTCCGGGGCCGGGACCGCAAGCCCAAGCAGGAGGCGGAGGCGGAGACCAGCTCTAATCGGGTTGCGCCTAACGGCGCACCCTCGCCTGACTCGGAGGCCGGTCAGTGATCCAAGCTCCGCCACTGGCGTTGACGGAGAACAGCGACTTCGTCACCGCCTGTTACATCGTCGCCTTCTCCCTGTTCATCCTCGGGATCCGGCAGGGCACCCATCCCCGGACCGCGCGCCGCGGCAACCTGATCGCCGCTGCCGGGATGCTGGTGGCGATCGCGATCACGCTCTCGCTGGACGTGATCGGCAACGGCGGGCTGATCCTGATCGGCATCCTGATCGGGACCGCGGTTGGCGTCATCGCCTCCCTCCGGGTGCAGATGACCGACATGCCGCAGATGGTCGCCCTCTACAACGGGGTCGGCGGCGGGGCGGCGGCGCTGATCTCCTGGTCGGAATTCCGGCACGTGTCGGCCGGGGGGTCGAGCATCCCGCTCGATGTCTTCATCCCGATCCTGTTCTCCACGGTGATCGGCTCGGTCTCCTTCTGGGGATCGAACATCGCTTTCGGCAAGCTCCAGGCGATCATCCCCAGCCGGCCCGTCCAGTTCCCCGGTCAGCACATCTTCAACGGGCTGCTCCTCGTCGCGATCCTCGCCGCGTGCATCGTCCTCGGGATCGACCACGACTCCCCCTCGCAGGGCCTATACATCGCGGTGCTGATCGCGGCTGCGGTGCTCGGCAACCTCTTCGTGCTGCCGATAGGCGGCGCCGACATGCCGGTCGTGATCTCGCTGCTCAACGCCTTCACCGGGCTCGCCGCGGCCGCCGCCGGGTTTGCGCTCGACAACGTCGTGCTGATCGTCGCCGGCACGCTCGTCGGCTCCTCGGGAACCATTCTCACTCTGGAGATGAGCCGCGCGATGAACCGCTCCATCGGCAACCTGCTCTTCTCGGGCTTCGGCGCGGTCAGCACGGCCGCGGGGGAGAGGGAGGAGCGTCCGGTCCACTCGATCGGCGCCGAGGATGCGGCGATCAAGCTCGGCTACGCCGACTCGGTCGTATTCGTCCCCGGCTACGGGATGGCTGTAGCCCAGGCCCAGCACGCGGTGAAGGAGCTCGCCAGCGAGCTCGAGAAGCGCGGGATCCGTGTGAGCTATGCGATCCACCCGGTCGCCGGCCGGATGCCGGGACACATGAACGTGCTGCTCGCCGAGGCGGACGTGCCCTACGAGCAGCTCGAGGAGATGGACCAAGCCAACGCCGAGATGCCGCAGACCGACGTCGCCGTGGTGATCGGTGCGAACGACGTCACCAACCCGGCGGCGAAGGATGACCCGAACTCTCCGATCGCCGGCATGCCGATCGTCGAGGTGGACCATGCGAAGGAGGTCATCGTGATCAAGCGCAGCCTCAGCCCGGGGTTCGCCGGCATCGACAACGACCTCTTCTACAGGGACAACACCTCGATGCTCTTCTCGGACGCGAAGGGCGCCGCCTCCGACATCGCGGCGCAGGTCGAGGAGCTGTGAACCGCCAAGAAGTAGCCGCTCAGGGACCGGAGCCGAGCCGCCCGTAGACGGCGAGTGAGGCCGCCTTCGCGGCCGCTAGCCGTTGCGCCTGCGGCAGGGACTCGGTGTTGATGGCGACGATCAGCACGCGCTTGCCCCTGGCCGAGAGCAGCTGGTTCAGCCAGGGGAGCCAGTTGGCCCCGGCCTGACCCAGGGGCTTCTCGCCTATGCCGGTGACGGGCTGTGGCTGGAAGTGCTTCCGATCGACGGCGAACTGTGCCGATTCGGCGATCCGGTTCTGGTAGCGCTGGACTGCGTCGGGCGCGCCGTCCATCGAGATCTCGACCACCTTCGCGAAGTCGCAGCTGGACAG
>DATAPB010000207.1:0-7144 GCA_036265435.1 Solirubrobacterales bacterium
TGGTAGATCTCGTCGGCGCTGTAGCAGGCGTAGTAGCCGAGCTCGTCGGCCACCTGGATCGAGTCGAGGAGCTCGCTTGCCGGTTGCTCGGGGAGGATCTGGAAGCTCGCGAGCACGCGGAGGAGCCTATCCTCCGCCAACTCCGGGGCTAGGATTCGAACCTAGGTTTCGCGGTCCAGAGCCGCGCGTCCTACCGCTGGACGACCCCGGAAGGCGGCGAAAACGATAGCGGCTCGCCTGGCGCTGGAATTCAGGATCCGGTGAGCTCCGCCAGGTCCGAGTCAGGGTCCGCGAGCTTGCCCTTCGCCTCCTCCGAGCCGACGTCGACGCCCTCCGCCAGGAGCGTCCGCGCATGGCCCAGGTCCTCGGAGCGCTCGATGCTCAGCGCGCCGGCCACCCTGCCGTCCTTCAGGTAGAAGGCGAGGAACTCACCGGCATCGCGATCGCCGCGCCAGACGACCTCATCCCAGTCGTACGCCGGACCGACGTATTCGAGACTGGCCCAATCGGCCAAATCGCTGAAGAAGTACGGCACCACCTCATATGGCTTCGCATCGCCCATCATCGCCCGCGCGGCGTGCTGCCCCTGCTGCATCGCCACGTCCCAGTGCTCGACCCGAATCCGCCGCCCGTGGATCGGACTCTCATACGAGCAGACGTCCCCTGCGGCGTAGATCCCCTCGACAGAGGTCTGCAAGGTCTCGTCGCATCGAATCCCGCCGTCGTCCTCATCGATCTCCAACCCGGCTCGCTGCGCCACCATCACGTCCGGCCTCACCCCCGCGCCGATGACGACCATGTCGCCCTCGACCGTCTTGCCGCTTTCGGTCACGACCGCGCTCGCGTGGTCATCACCTTCGAACGCCGCCAGCGTCTCACCGCCATGGAACTCGACCCCCTTCGACTCGAGGACATCCTGGAACCACCGCCCCGCCTCTTCCCCGAAGGTCCGCGACAGCGCCACCTCCTCCATCATCACCAGCGCGCAATCGGTTCCCTTCGATTTGAGCGACGCCGCCACCTCGCACGCGATGTAGCTGCCGCCCACCAGCACGACCCGATCCGCCCTCTCGGCGTCCGCCCGGATGTTGTCCGAGTTGCCGAGCGTCCGCAGGTAGTGAATGCGGTCGAGGTTCGCCCCGTCGACCCGCAGGATGTTCACGTTCGCGCCGGTGGCGATGAGTGCCTTGTCGAACCCCACCTCGTCCCCACCCTGGAGCTTGGCTGTCCGGGCGTCTGCGTCGAGCGACATCAGGTTCGTGCCCGTACGCAGCTCGATCCCGTTCGCCTCGTACCAGGACGGCTCGTTGACGTACGCGTCCTCCCTCTGCGCCTCCGCGCGCAGGTACTCCTTCGTGAGCGGCGGCCGCTCGTACGGCGGATCGGGCTCGCGCCCGACCAGGACGATCGACCCGTCCGCCCCCTGCTTGCGCAGCTCCGCGGCGGCGTGGCCGCAGGCGAAGCCGCCGATAAGCAGGAAGTCCGCGTGCGTGTCAGCCATCTGCTGCGGCTACTCCGCCCCGGCCCCGTCAGAGCCGAAGAAGACCTTCAGCTCCTCCTCCAGCCCGGGGTCGAGAACGGCCAGCACCTCGTCCCCGGCCTCTAGGACGGTGTCGGGGGTTGGCACGAAGCCGCCCTGCCCCTCGCGCAGAATCGAAATCAGCAGGCTGCCCTCCGGCATGTTCAGGTCACCGACCCTCATGCCCGCGACGCGGCTGTCGTCAGCCAGCATCATCTCGATGATCTCCAGCCGCTCCTCGGGCAGATCGAGCAGGTGGACCAGCCCGTACTCCGGCACCTCGTGCTCCAGCAGTCTCAGGATCAGATCCGTCGCCGAGACGTAGGGCTTGATCCCCAGCAGCTCGAAGTGCGGCCGGTTCCGTGGGTTGTTCACCCGGGCGATGATCCGGTCGACCAGGTACTTCTCCTTCGCGACCTGGCAGATCAGCATGTTGTCCTCGTCGTCGCCGGTCACCGCCACCACCAGATCGGCGCGGGAGATCCCGGCCCGCTCCAGCACCCAGAGCTCGGAAGCGTCCCCGTACTGGATGTTGTGCTCGAGCTCCTGCTCGACGGTCAGGTACCGATTTCGGTTGTCCTCGATCACGGTCACCTCGTGACCCTTGTCGAGCAACTCCCGGGCCAGGTTCCAGCCGACCTTGCCGGCCCCGGCGATGATGATGTACTTCCCCTCTCCCATAGGTCAGCTGGTGGATTCGGCGCCGGCCGCCTCCAGGACTTCCTGCTCGAGCATCTCGATCGCGATCCGCGTCGGGCAGACCGTATTCACACCCTGCTTCTGGTACCACTCGGCCCGGAGCGGATCGAGGATCCGGGCGACCACCGTCGGGACGTTGAAGCGCCGCTTCGCGATCTGCGAGATGACGATGTTCGTGTTGTCTCCGTCGGTCGAGGCGATGAACGCATCCGCCCGCTCGATCCCGGCGGCGATCAGCGCGTCCTCCTCCAGGCCGGTCCCCACCGTGAACTGACCGCCCGAGTCCTCCCACGACTTCTCCAGGTTGACCTCCAGGCGCGCGTGCGCCTCGGGGTCCTCGTCCAGGCACGAGACATCGTGCCCCTCGCGCAACATCGTACGCGCTACGGACGAGCCGACTCTCCCGCAACCAACGATCAGAACGAACACAGCCCGGATCTTAGAGAGGCCGAATCCGGATCCCGGCTTCGCCAGCAAACGGGTTGCGCCTCGCTTCGCTGCGGCGCACCCTCGCATCTACCGCCATCCGGGGCAACTACGGAGCGCGCCCCGTAGTTCAGCCGCTTGTTCCGCGCTCCGCCCGGCCCGAGACTTGGTCGCGGTCCGACCGTGCGTTTCCCGCACGGTGGGACAGGGGGAAGTGGAATTCCACAATGGACGCGACCGAACCCCAATCGGGCCGGGCCCCTCTACCGGGACCCACCGAGCCCACCGCCGAGCTCCTGCGCCAGCTCTCCGCCTGCGCAACGGACTCGGCCGCAATCCAGCTCGCGCTGCAGCGCGCCGCCGAGGCGGTCGACGCCGACCTCTGCGTCTACGTCGACGGCGACCTGCTCGAGAGCGCCAGCTCCGAATCCACGCTCACGGTGCCCGTCAACGGCCGTCTCCGGGGCCACCTCGTCCTCGCGCGCGCGGCCCACGACTTCGACCATGGCGAGCGCGAGTCGATCCACTCGATCGCGCGAGCCCTGAGCCTCTTCGAACCCGGCATCGGCCCGGACGAGCTCCTCGACCGCCTCGCCACGCAGGACGAGCTGGCGGCCGCCCTCGGCACCGACCAGATCCAGGCCTACTTCCTCCCCAAGGCCGACCTGGCCACCGTCCGCGTCTCCGGCGTCGAGGCACTCGCGCGCTGGTTCCACCCCGAGCGCGGCATCCTGCCACCCGCCGACTTCCTGGCGCTCGCCGAGTCCGGCGGCCTCCTCCCCGCGCTCACCGAGCGGATCATCGACCTCGCGACCCGGGCCGCCGGCGACTGGTGGCGCTCGGGCCTCCAACTCGAGATCTCGGTGAACCTTCCCGCCAGCGCCCTGGCTGGCCTCGACCCACACCTGCTCAACGCGATCCCGGCGGCACTCGACCGCACCGGCGTTCCAGCCGGCGCCCTGCGCTTCGAAGTCGCCGAGGACGCCGTGATGAGCGCGGCCGACCCCACCCCGGCCCTCGGCGCCCTCACGGATCTCGGCGCGAAGATCTCGATCGACGACTTCGGCACAGGCCACACCTCGCTGGAACGCCTCGAGCAGCTGGGCGTCGACGAGCTCAAGATAGACCGCGCCCTCATCCGAGCGCTGGCGAGGGGCGCCGACAGAGCGCTGGTCCGCTCGACGATCCACCTGGCCCGTCAGCTGGGCCTCCGGATCGTCGCCGAGGGCGTGGACTCCGGTGACGCGTGGCGTCAGCTCCGCGGGATGGGCTGCGACGCCGCACAGGGCTTCCTGATCGGCGCGCCGATGCCGGCGCGTGAGTTCCTCGCCTGGATCGCATCCTGGGATGCGCGCGGGCGCAAGCTCAACACCATGCCGCGCGAGCCGCAATCGGGCCGCTCCCGGCGCGAAACGGGTTCCTCCTCGATTTCGCCTGCGGAGGACCCTCGCATCAAGAGCCGGAGCCCCGACCGACGGCGTCGGGTGGCCGCTCGTGGCCGCGACCTGATGACGAAGCCGTAGCGTCACCCGCGGCCGGCTCGTCCTCGGGCGGAGCGGTGAGCAGCACCCGGCACGGTGCCTTCTTCAGCACGTACTCGGTCACCTCGCCGATCTCATCCGGCCTGGCCCCGCCGATGCCCCCAAGGATCGCGCCGCCCCGGACCCGCGTTGGCGGCTCGCCTCCCATCACGATCACCTCGGCACCCTTGTCCCGCGCCTCCTGAATGATCCCCGACCCCATGGACCGCGCAGGAACGAGGTTGGTCGTCACCTCCACGTTCTCGTACTCATCCCCCACCTCCCGCGCCCGCTCGAGCGCCCTCTCCCCTCGCTCCCGGATCGCCTTCGGCAACGGCGCGTCCAGCGGCACGGTCAGGGGCAACTCGGCCACGTAGACCACGTCGAGCCGTGGCGGCCTCTCCCCCTCCTCTACCTCAGCATCGGCGAGCCTGCCCGCCGTGCTGACGATGTCGTCGTCGAGATTGGTCCCGAAGACCGGTACCAGGATCGTCGAGTACTCCACCTCCGCGGGCTGCTTCTTGAGCGACGCCTCCGGCACCTGGACCCGTCTGGTCAGCGGCGTGCCCTCCACGTAGCGCCGATAGATCACGTAGAAGACGAGCCCGAACAGCATCCAGCCGCCACCGACCCAGACGGCCGTGTGGTGCAGCACGAACACGCTGATCCATGCCAGCCCGCTCACCACCGCTCCGAAGATCGACAGCAGCGGCAGCTCGTGCCCGCCGATCCTCACGTTCCAGGGCACCCGGTACGGGCGCTCGAGGTCGGGCTCGAGGATCCGTAATCGGACGATCGAGATCTGCGCGATCGTCACCGCGAGCAGCGCCCCGAACGCGTACACGCTCGCCAGGAACCGGATGTTCCCGGGAATCGCGAGCGCCAGCGCCAGCACCGCCGCGATCGCGATGGCGATGTACGGAGTCGAGTAGTTCGACTCGAGCTTCCCGGCCCAGCTCGGAATCTGCCGGTTGGTCGCGAGGACGTACACGTGCCGTGACAGCCCGAGCATCGCGCCGTTCGCGGCCCAGAACAACACGGGCACCGCGACCAGCATCACGGCCCACTTCATGAAGTCGGAGAGAAAACCGTGGTCGTAGTTGGCGACCACCCCCAGGATCGGCTCCTCGATGTATCGATGCGCGAGCGCGGTCTCCGGTCCATGCGGTGTCGGCTCGACCGGCACCGCCATCAGCGCGACGGCCGCGATCCCCGCGTAGATCAGCGGGATGGCGATCGCGCCCACCCCCAGCACTCGCTTCAGATCCCCCGGCTCGAACTCGAGGTCCGGCGCCAGGTCGCTGGCGGCCTCGATCCCCGCGTAGGCGATCGTCGCGATCACCAGCGAATAGATGATGTCCTGGCCGTCCGGGACGTTGAAGAGATCGAGATGGTCGGTGAGCCGCGCGGGATGGAGGACGACGATCAGCCCGACCACGATCACCAGCAGCTGCAGCCCCAGCTCGGCCAGCGCCAGCACGACCAGTCGCCGCTGCCGGTTGCGGCCCGTGATGTCGGCGACGTTGAGGATCGCGGCCGACGCGATCACCAGCGCCGCGACGGCGAACTCCACGTCACCGCCCCCGAATTGGCTCGAGATCGGCGTCAGGTAGTGCGACACCGTGATCGACGCCGCCGCGATCACGATCAGGTAGTCGATCAGGATCGCCCACCCCGCGATGAAGCTGATCAACTCGTTGAAAGCGTGGCGCGCGAATGTCGCCGAGCCACCCCGCTCCCTGAGCATCGCGCCGCCTTCCACGTAGGAGAGCGAGGTGAGCGCGAACATCAGCCCCGCCAGCAGGAAGATCACGGGCGTCAGCCCGAGCCCGCGATCCGCCACCACCCCGATGGAGAAGTAGATCGAGAATCCCACCGCCGCGGACGCCGCGGCGTAGAGGAACGGCACGCCGAGCCAGCGCTTCATCCGGTCCTCCTCATCCGCGCATCGAGAGGTACAGCCGCCCCGAGCCGAGCGCGATGAAGAGCACCCCGAAGAGCACTCCCACCGCCAGCGGGCCGCCGCCCCGCGCCAGCGTGATCACCAGCATCGCGACGCCGAACCCGATGATCGTCACCGAGAAGATCCGGACCGCGAGCTGATAGCCCTCATCGGCCGTTGGTCGTTTGGTGTTAGTCGGCTTCGCCATCAACGGCCGCCACAAACATCGCGGCCGAATCAGGAAATCACTTATAGGGCGATTATGGGGATGATCAGGATGGCGACGATGTTCGCCACCTTGATCATCGGGTTGATCGCAGGCCCGGCGGTGTCCTTGTAGGGATCGCCGACCGTGTCGCCGGTGACCGCGGCGGCATGGGCCTCCGAGCCCTTCCCCCCGAACGCCCCGTCCTCGATCAGCTTCTTCGCGTTGTCCCAGGCGCCGCCGCCGGCGGTCATCGAGATCGCCATGAAGATGCCGACCACGATCGCGCCGATCAGCAGGCCGCCGAGCGCCTGGTAGGAGATCACGCCGACGATCAGGGGAACGAGAATCGGAATCAGCGAAGGCAGGATCATCTCCTTCTGGGCGGCCGCGGTGACGATGCTCACCGCGTGCCCGTATTCCGGCTTCTCCGTGCCCTGCATGATCCCGGGGTGCTCGCGGAACTGGCGGCGGACCTCCTCGACCACGCCGGCTCCGGCGCGGCCCACGGCCTCGATTGCAAGCGCCGAGAACAGGTAGACCATCATCCCCCCGATCAGCAGCCCGATCAGCACGGGTGGATCGGAGATCTGGAAACTGAGCGCCTTGTCCCCGGCCTCGACCTGCAGCTCCTGGGTGAAGGCGTTGAACAGCACGAGGGCCGCGAGGGCGGCTGAGCCGATCGCGTACCCCTTGGTCACCGCCTTGGTGGTGTTGCCGACCGCGTCGAGCGGATCGGTGACGTTGCGGACCTCCTCCGGAAGGTCCGCCATCTCGGCGATCCCTCCCGCGTTGTCGGTGATCGGGCCGAAGGCGTCGAGCGCCACGATCAG
>DATAPB010000208.1:0-9497 GCA_036265435.1 Solirubrobacterales bacterium
CCTGGCGATCCCGATCCGCTGGCGCTGCCCGCCCGAGAACTCGTGCGGAAAGCGGTTGTAGTGCTCGGGCTGAAGCCCGACCCGCTCCATCAGCTGCTGGACCTCCCGGCGGAGCTGAGACCCAGAGGCCAGTCCGTGCAGGCGCAGCTGGTCCCCGATGATCTGCCCCACCCGCTTGCGCGGGTTGAGCGAGGCATAGGGGTCCTGAAAGATCATCTGGATGTCGCGCCGGACCGGCTGCAGCTGCTTGCGCGAGAGGCCGACGAGCTCCTTGCCCAGATACTTCACCGACCCCGAGGTCGGTTTGAGCAGCTGGATGATCGTGCGGCAGAGGGTCGACTTGCCACAGCCCGACTCACCGACGAGGCCGAGGGTCTCCCCCTCGTGCAGCGTCAGGCTGACGTCGTCGACGGCGTGGACCGCCGCGACCTCCCGCTCGATCAGGAGCCCCTCCTTGATTGGGAACTGCTTGACGAGGTGGCTGACCTCGAGGAGCGGGTCGCCCTTGGCCATGCCTAGACCGGCTCCCCCTGCTCCCCATCATGGGCCGCGGCCGCGCGGGCCCTGGCCTCCTGGGAAGACCCTCGCCCGTTGACCCCCAGCCCAATCCGCCCCTCCACCTCGCGCAGCTTGCGCTTGTCCTGAGGATCGAGCCAGCAGCGGTCTGCATGTCCGCTCGCCCCCGGCAGACGCTCCTCCAGTGGCGGCAGCTCGGCGCACTTCTCGAAGGCGTGCGGACAGCGCGGGCGGAAGCGGCAGCCCGGGGGCGGCGCGAGCAGCGAGGGCGGCTGGCCGCCGATCTGCGGCAGACGGTCGGGCGGCGGCTGGTCGAGCCGCGTGAGCGAGCCCATCAGCCCCCAGGTGTAGGGGTGCTGGGGGTCGTAGAAGATGTCGTCGACGGTGCCCTGCTCGACGATCTGTCCGGCGTACATGACGAGGACGCGGTCCGCGACCTCCGCGATCACTCCGAGGTCGTGGGTGATCAGAATCACCGCGAGGCCCCGCTCCTCGTTGAGGCTCTGAATCAGCTGCATGATCTGCGCCTGGATCGTGACGTCGAGGGCGGTGGTGGGCTCGTCGGCGATCAGGATCCGGGGCTCGAGGGCAAGGGCCATCGCGATCATCGCGCGCTGGCGCATCCCGCCGGAGAACTCATACGGATAGTCGTCGACCCGCTCCTTGGCATTCGGGATCCCGACCGAGGCCAGGAGCTCCGCCGCGCGCTCCTTCGCCTCATTGTCCCGCATGTCCCTGTGGGCCTCGATCTGCTCCACGATCTGAGCGCCCACCCTGTAGACGGGATTAAGCGAGGTCATCGGATCCTGGAAGACCATCGAGATCTCGCGACCGCGGATGGTCTGCAGCTGCTCATCGGTCGCAGCGACCAGGTCCATGCCGTGAAAGCGCACGGAACCCGAGATCGCGGCGTTCGGCGACCGCGTCAGCCCCATCAGGGTCTGAGCCGTGACGCTCTTGCCCGAGCCGGATTCGCCAACGATGCCGAGGATCTCCCCCGGGCGCAGATCGAAGGAGACGCCATCGACGGCGTGCACGATGCCGTCTTCGGTCGCGAACTCGACCTGCAGATCCTCCACCATGAGCAGAGGCTCGCCCTGGGTACGTGCCGTGGGGTTCACGTCGCCGCCTGGGTCCCCAGCCTGATCCGCGGATCGAGATAGGCGTAGACGATGTCCACAACCGTGTTGAGAAGCACGATGAAGAAGGCGCCGAACATGGTGATGGCGATCAGCGGGGGTAGGTCGAGGCTGGCGACCGACTGACCTGCGTAGAGGCCCACGCCGGGCAGGTTGTAGACGGTCTCGGTGAGGATGGCGCCACCCCCGATCACTGCGCCGAAGTCCAGGCCGAAGAGGGTAATGATCGGGATCAGCGAGTTGCGGAGCACGTGCTTGAGCCGGACCTGGCGCTCCGGGAGGCCCTTGGCCCGAGCGGTGCGGACGTAGTCCTCATCCATCACATCGAGCATGTTCGAACGCAGCAGGCGGCTGTAGAAGCCGATGAAGAGCACCGCCAGCGTGAACCAGGGCAGGATCAGGTGGTTGGCCCACTGGAGCGGGTCCTCCGTGAACTTGACGTAGTCGCCCAGCGGGAAGAGCCCGGCCTTGTTCGCGACGTAGTAGAGGAGCATCTCCCCCAGCCAGAAGACGGGTAACGAGATCCCGATCAGAGCCAGGATCGTCAGTGCTCGGTCCGTGGCTCTGCCCGCCTTGATGGCGCTCAGATAGCCGAAGACCACCCCTAGCGTGAACCAGATGATTCCCGCGCCGATGCAGAGCGAGAAGGTGACCGGGATCCCCTTCTTGATCTGGTCGACGACGTTGCGCTGGTTCTGGTAGCTGACCAGATCGCCGGTGAACGTCTTCTTCATCATCGTCACGTACTGCACCGGCAGCGGATCGTTGAAGCCCCAGTCCTCGTTGATCCGGTCGATCAGCTGCTGGTTCGCGTTCTTGCCGCCGATACGCTGCGCCGGGTCAGAGTTGGGGATGACGTTGAAGATCAGGAAGACCAGCACCGAGATCGCGAACAGCACCGCCACCATCCCGATCAGGCGGCGAATGATGAAGCGGCCCATGCCCTCCATCTAGTGCTCCATCCGGATCTTGGCTCGCGGGTTGAGGGCGTCGCGCAGTCCGTCGCCGAAGACGTTCAGCGCGAGGACCGTGAGCACGATCATCAAGCCCGGGACGATCGTCAGGTGCGGCGCCGTCACCAGGCGGTCCTCGCCCTCGGCGATCATCGTGCCCCAGGACGAGTTGGGGGGCCTGACACCGGCGCCGAGGAATGACAACGCTGACTCGAGCAGCATGTTGTTGGCGATGTTGAGGGTGAAGAAGACGATGATCGTCGAGACGAGGTTGGGCAGCAGCTCCGTGAACATGATCCGGATGGGCCCCTTGCCCTGAGCGACCGCCGCCTCGACGAACTCCTTCTCCCGCAACGAGAGCACCTCGCCCCGGATCGGTCTCGCCATGTAGGGGACGTAGACGAAGCCGATGATCAGGATCGGAATCCACAGGGAATCGGCCGGTACCGATAACGGGCCGATCTTCAGACCCCCAACGGAGAGCGCCGTCCCGAGCGCGATCCCGAGGAGCAGCACCGGGAATGCCCAGATGATGTCCATCGTCCGCGAGAGCACCGAGTCGGTCCAGCCGCCCCAGTATCCGGCGGCCAGGCCCACGGCCACGGCGAAGAACGTGGTGATGAAGGCAGCCATCACGCCGATGTAGATCGAGGTCCGCCCGCCGTACATGAGCCGCACCATCACGTCGCGGCCGTTGTCATCCGCCCCGAGCAGGAACTTGGCGTGCAGTCCAGGCCCGATCGGGATCCCGTTCGGTGCGACCACGAACGTGTCCTTGCCCCCGATGCTGATCTTCTCGGTCAGGTGGTTCTCGTTCGGCCCCGTGTGCGCCACGTAATTCGCCCAGAGTGGCGCCGCCAGGCAGAAGAGCACGATCACCACGAAGAGCGCGCCGAACGCCAGTGCGACCTTGTTGCGCCTGAGCCGCAGGTACGCCAGGTACCAGGGGCTGCGCCCGACGATCTCGACCTCGTCACCGACCGGAAGCGGGGGCTCGCCCGTGGGCATCGCCTCCGCCGGCGGCATTCTCGGTGTCCAGGGTTCCGTGGCCATCAGGGCTCAGAGACCAAAGAGGGGCCTCGCGGCCCCTCCCCGGTCATTCTCGCACTCACCAGCCTCGCTTGTTAGCCCGTCAGCTGGAAGCTGGAGTAGTCCAGGTTGAATAACAGGCTGAACTGTACGGCGTCGAAATTCATCCGATCGGACGTGAACGTCGTGAACTCCTCGTTCCCGTACGGGGCCCAGACAGCCTGCTCCATGTAGCTCTTGTCGAGCGCGGCGTACTGGTCCTCGACGCCCGGATCGCTGAGCTGCTTGGTGTCCAGTTCGTTGATCTTGGCGGTCAGCGCCGGGATGCTCACCTCGCCGTAATTGTTGTTGTTGGTGGGATGGATCGAGTCACCCGACAGCAACGGCTCGAAGAAGTCGTTGGGGTGCGGGTAATCCTGGAACCAGTCCGAGAACCCGGTGTCCAGATCCGGGGTCTTCAGGTTCCCGATCGTGGTGAAGTAGATGTCTCCACCGATGATCTTCAGGGTGGTGTGGAACCCGAGCTGGTTCAGCACGTCCTGGTAGTACGCGCCGATCCTCTGACGGTCGGGCTCGTCGTCCGTCCAGACCGTGATGTCCATGTCGGACGGGTGTGCCTGAGCCAACAGGGCCTTCGCCTTGTCCAGGTCGGGGCCCGGGTAGAGCTTGTACTCCTGGTAGCCCGGCATGCCCGGCGGCAGGATCTGCTGCGATGGATGCAGCCGGCCGCCGAAGATCCGGTTGAGGGCTGCCGGGTCGATCGCGTAATTGACCGCCTGACGGACCCGCACGTCACTGAACGGCGGCTTCGTGTTGTTCATCCAGAAGTAGTAGGTGTTGATCGAGTTCTGGAACTTGAACCGATCGGAGTACGTGTTCTGGATGTCCGGCAGCAGGTCTGCCGGCGGCGGATCGACCATGAAGTCGCTGGTGTTCTGCTCGACCGCCGTCGCCTGAGCCGACTGGTTCTTGTTCTGAGTGACCGTGATCTTGTCGACATGCGCGTTCGGCACATCGCTCGCGCCCGCTGCCTGAACCGTCTTGAACTGCGGGTTGCGCTCCAGCGTGTAGCTGTTCGGCGCGTCGACGTTCGTGATCATGAACGGCCCGCTGGCCGGCGGCGGGGTGTTCGTCTGATCCTTGTCCAGAGGCGTGCTCTTCGGGACCGGCGCCGCGAACATCAGGCCGAGCTCGTTGTTGAGCGTCCCGCTCGGCCTGAGCAGGTTGATCGTGATCTTGCCGGTCGCATCATCAGCCTGGATCCCGCTGATCGAATCAGCCTTGCCGTTGGCGTAGTCCTCGGCGCCGACGATGTTCTCGAAGAACGGCGCGCCGCCGGAGTCCAGCTTGAACAGCCGCTGGATCGCGTAGGGGAAGTCGGACGCCACGATCGGCGTGCCGTCCGAGTACTTCATCCCCTTGCGGAGCGTCAGGGTGTAGGTCTTCCCGTCGGGGGAGATGGTCGGCAGCGACTCCGCCAGGCCCGGCACGATCTTGGTGGTCTCGTCACCGTTACCGTGCTGGTAGGTCAGCAGGGGCACGTAGACGTTCCAGAGCCCCTCCCACCCCTCGAGCGTGTAGGAGAGCTGCGGGTCGAGATAGTCCGGGAAGGACGTGAGCGTTCCGTTGATCTCGCCGCCTTCCTTGCCGCTGCTACTGCTGCTGCTTCCACCGCCACAGGCAACCAGCACGGTTGCCGCCACGGCAGTCGCCAAGCCCATAACCGCAACCTTGCGGAGCTTCCTCACCCTGTTCCCTCCTGTCGTTATTCCGAATCCCAACGGGATTTTGCTGCACCCAAACGGGATTGATATATCCGCGTAAACGGCAAGTCAAGCATTCCTTAAGACAAAGCCAACAGTCAGCGCAGCGACCAACTGCTCCAGTCGCTCAGGAAGAGCGGGTGGATGACGGCCGAGCTCGGGTCGATGCGTGCCGAGATCAGCCTCGGGACCTGCTGCGTGCCCAGGACCGCCAGATAGGCCTTCCTGGCCGCGTACTCGTCCAGGTCGCGCCACTCGCCGGCCACTGAGCCCAGGTCCTGCCCCTGCACCAGGCTCAGCTTCTCGAGCTGCTGCTGAATGAAGAGGTCGTTCACGTGGCCCATGTTCGGGCTCCCCGGCGGCCCGATGAACTGCGAGTCGAGAACGGAGTAGAAGTTGATCGGATTGGGGAAGTCGTTGAACCAGCTCGCGAACCCCGTCTGGGGCTCGACGCGCGCGCCGACCATCCTGCCGAAGTCCTGAGCCGTCGCGACCGTCTTCGTGCGAGCGTCGAAGCCGAGGCGATTGAGGAGCTTGGTGTAGTAGCGCGCGTATGCCCGCTCCGGGGAGCTGTCCTCGACCCAGACCACGACCGGGGTCCCGGCGGTCCCCGAGGCCTGGACCAATTGCCGGGCGGCCTTCAGATCGCCGGGCTCGTCCGCGTCGCCATAGGGACAGGACGCCGTGGGGTGCCCCGCGATCCCATCCGGGATCAGGTAGCAGCCCGGCTCCAGAGCACCCTTGGAGAGCTTGGCCATGTAAGGCCGGTCCAGGGCGGTGACGACGGCCCTCCGTGCCAGCTCGCTGTTGAACGGCGGCTGCACCGTGTTCAGGAAGAAGTAGAGCGTCGAGGGAACGCCCAGCATGTCGAAGCGCTTCGATCCGAGCGCTCGGGCGCGCGCCTGGACCCCGGGGGGCACCGGCGCGCCGGGGTCGTAGCCGTCAGCCCGACCGGAGATCACCTGGCTCGCCGCCGCCGCGGGACTGTGAACGATCTTGACGGCGATGCGCTCCAGGCTGCCGGAGGGGATGTCCGGGATCTCGAGAGCTTCGAAGCGGTGGTTGCGCACCATCGTCCAACTGCGACCCGGCCTCACGTCGGTGATCCGGTAGGCGCCGACCCCGGGCGGAGGGTCGGCGCTCAGGTCGCGCATCGGGGTGCCGCTCGGAACCAGCCCGGTCGCGGGCAGCCCGAGCACGTTCTCGAACGCTCCCCACGGCCGCACCAGGTCGATTGTGATCGTCCCCGTCGCGTCGTCGGTCTCGATCCCGGAGATGTCTTTGGCCTGGCCGCGATCGAACGCCTTGGCGCCGAGGATGTTGTCAGTGAGGAAGTGCTTCCCCGGCCAGCCGAGCCGGATGGCGCGCTCGATCGTGTACTCGAAGTCGCCGGCGGTGACGGGCCGTCCGTTGGAGTAGACGAGCCCCTTGCGCAGCGCCAGCCGGTAGCGCCGGCCATCGGGCGAGATGCGGGGCAGCCGCGCGGCGAGTCCGGGGATCAACTCCGTGCCGTCGGCGCCGCTCTTGTGCCGGTAGGTGAGCAGCGGCGTGTAGGCGATCCAGTCGGCCTGGGCGCCCTCCGGCGTGGACGCGAGCTGCGGGTCGAGGTAGTCGGGCGGAGTCGGCATCGTGACCTTCGCCGACCCGCCGACCACCTTGTCGGAGGACCCGCAACCGGAGATCAGCGCAGCGGCAGCGATGATCGCGATGCCAGCCCGGACGCGCTCATCGAGCATCAGGCCGTGAGCTTGGCCTCGATCGCCCTCCGGGCCGCGGCCAGGGCCTCGTCGAGCTTGCCGGGGTCGCGGCCGCCGGCCTGAGCCACGTTCTCGCGGCCCCCTCCGCCGCCCCCGATCACCTGGGCAGCCTCCTTGATCACGTCGGCGGCGGAGAGATCGCGATCCGTGACCTCCTTACTGAAGCTGGCGACCAGCGCGGCCTTGCCGTCCCCTGCGCCGCCGAGGACGACTGCCGCCGCTCCCGCCCGCGACTTGATCCGATCAGCGAGGTCGAGCAGGTTGCGCTGGTTCGCGTCCTCGCCTCGGCCGACGAAGACGGTGATCCCACCGATCTTGTGGCCCGATGCCGCGATCTCCTCGGCCTTCTTCGAGAGGTCCTCGGAGCCGGCCTTCCTCGACTCATGCTCCAGCTCACCGATCCGCTCGGCCGCGCGGCGGGCCGCCGCCACGGGGTCCTGCTCGGCATTGAGGATCCGGCCGATCTCGGACAGCTCGCGCGAGCGGCCACGGAACCAGTCGATCGCAGCAGGGCCGGTTAGGGCCTCGATGCGCCTCACGTTCGCCGCGCTGGAGCCCTCGGACGCGATCGCGAAGATCCCGATCACGGCGGTGTTGCCGACGTGGGTGCCTCCGCAGAGCTCGCGCGAGACACCCTCGACCTCGATCACCCGGACCCAGTCGCCGTACTTCTCGCCGAAGAGGGCCATCGCGCCCAGGCGCTCGGCCTCCATCCGCGACATCTCGAGCGCCCGCACTGGATGGCTCTCCTTGATCCACTCGTTGACCCGGTCGTCGATGTCGCGCATCTCCTCGGCGGTCAGCGGGGCGCCGTGGGTGAAGTCGAAGCGCAGCTTGTCCGGCCGCACCGCCGAGCCGGCCTGCCGGACGTGGGTGCCGAGACGCTCCCGGAGCGCGGCGTGCAGGAGGTGAGTGGCCGTGTGATTGCGCATCGTCGCGAAGCGGGCGACGTGATCGACCTCGGCCTCGACCCGGGCGCCGGGAGCGAGGCCGTCCAGCGGGGCGTCGAGCTCGACGGCCTGGTCCTCGCCGATCCGATAGACGTCCGCGACCCGCGCGCTGCCGCTTTCCCAGCGGAGCTCGCCGGTGTCAGCGACCTGCCCGCCGCCCTCCGCGTAGAAGGGGCTCTCCTCGAGCTTGACCAGCGCCTTGCCGTCGTCCCCCTGCGCCGCGAGGAGGCTCGTCTCGGCCCTCAGCTTCTCGTAGCCGACGAAGCGCGAGGGTGGGGCAGCCGAGGCGAAGCTGAGGACGGCGCCATGGTGATCCTCCGAGCCGTGCGCCGTCGCGGTGCCCATCCGGGCGCGCGAGCGCTGTTCCTCCATCAGCTCCTCGAAGCCCTCGTCGTCCACCGAGAGACCCTGCTCGGCAAGCAGCTCCTTGGTCAGGTCGTAGGGGAAGCCGTAGGTGTCATGCAGCCTGAACGCGTCCGCCGCGTCGATCCAGGAGGTGCGGTCCTCGTGGGCGTGGCGGATCAGGTCGGCGAGCATCTGGGTGCCACGCTCGAGCGTCCGGCCGAAGCTCTCCTCCTCGTCGGAGGCCCAGCGGAGCACGTTCTCGCGCTCGGCGGCGAGCTCCGGATAGGCGGGTGCGAGCAGATCGAGGGCAGTGCCGGCGAATCGCTCCATGAACGGCGAGGGGATGTCGATCGACCGGCCCTGCTGGATCGCGCGGCGCATGATCCGACGGAGCACATAGCCGCGGTCCTCGTTCGAGGGCACCACGCCGTCGGCGATCAGCGCCGCGGTGCCGCGTGCGTGGTCGGCGAGGATGCGCATCGCGCGAGTGGTCGCTCCGCCGTCGGCATACGAGCGGTCCGAGAGCTCCTCGGCGAGGTCGACCAGCGGCCGCATGCTGTCGGTCTCGAAGACCGACTCGACTCCCTGGAGGATCGCCGCTATCCGCTCCACGCCCATGCCCGTGTCGATGTTCTTCATCGGCAGCTCGGTGAGCGTGCCGTCCTCGGCCAGGTCGTAGGTCATGAAGACGTGGTTCCAGTACTCGACGAACCGGTCGGTGTCGTCTCCCGGCAGGTCGTCGGGCCTGCCGAACTGCACGCCGCGATCGACGTACATCTCCGAGCACGGCCCGCAGGGGCCGGTCGGCCCAGCCTGCCAGAAGTTCTCTGAGCGGGGCAGCCGGACGATCCGCTCCTCCGGGACGCCGGTCCGGCGCCAGATCTCGATCGCCTCCTCGTCGGGGCCGAGGCCGAGCTCCTCGTCGCCCTCGAAGACGGTCACCCAGATCACCTCCGGGTCGAAGCCGAAGCCCTCGGTCGAGAGCTCCCACCCCCAGGGGATCGACTGCTCCTTGAAGTAGTCCCCGAAGCTCCAGTTGCCGAGC
>DATAPB010000209.1:0-9001 GCA_036265435.1 Solirubrobacterales bacterium
TTGAGGTCGTTGCCGCGGCTGAGCTCGGAGATGATCCTCACCTCGCCGTGCCCGACGCCCGGCGCCGCTCCGAGGCCCCGTACCAGGGCCTCGCCCTCGTGCTCGGCGAGCTCGGCACTCTTGTCGCCGCCCGATGCGGTCACGGGCCGCGACTGGAGCATCCAGGCGATCCCCTGCTCGTCGAAGGCCCACTCGGTGTCCTGCGGAGTCCCGTAGTGTCCCTCGTCGCGGATCCCGAGCCTCGCGACCTCTCGCACCTCGTCGTCGCTGAGAACGGGCTGCGTTGACTCGTCGCCCGAGAGCTCGCGGGTGCGGGTGCCTCCGTCGGGGAGCGGCTCGATCACAAGCTCCTTGCGCTTCACGTCGCGCTTGATGATGTGCAGGGTCTCCTTGTCGACCACGTAGCGGTCGGGAGAGACCTGGCCCGAGACGACCGACTCGCCGAGGCCGAGTGAGCCCTCGATCACGAGGCGATCGTGGTCGCCTGAGGCTGGGTCGATGGTGAACATGACCCCGGCCCTCGTCGAGAGGATCTGAAGCTGGACGACCACGGCGATGTCCATGTCGGATTGCCCGAAGCCCTGCTTGGCGCGATAGAAGACGGTGCGGGCGCCGAACAGCGAGGACCAGCACCGGCGCACGGCGTCGACGACCTCGTCGGGTCCGCGCACGTTGAGGAAGGTCTCGTTCATGCCGGCGAAGGAGGCGGCCTCCGTGTCCTCGGCCGTCGCCGAGGAGCGAACCGCCACGGGGGGGTTGTCGCGATCGCCCGCCAGCTCGAGATAGGCGTCGCGGATCCCGCTCGCGACCTCATCGGGGATGGGCTCGGCCTCGACCATTGCCCGCACCTCCCTCGTGGCGGCGTCGAGCGCGGGGGTGTCGTCCACGTCGACCCCCGCCAGAAGCTCCTCGATCCGATCGCGAAGGCCGCCCGTGTCGCAGAAGAGCGCGTAAGAGGACGCTCCGACGACGAAGCCGGGCGGGACGGGTAGCCCGGCCCGCGTCATCTCGCCGAGGTTGGCGCCCTTGCCGCCGGCGTAGTCGACGTCATCCCGGGAGAGGTCCTCGAAGCGGCGGAGCAGAGCGGTCGAGACGGTCATCAGATCCCCTTCCAGATGGCGAATGGTCTGTCTGGCGAACCTACGCCCGCTCGAGTGTGGTTCCATCCGCGCTGCGCACCGGGATCTGGGACCGTGATAACTACGTAGGCGGCCCTGTGCTCACCACCGATGGGGATGAGCCCGGGGCCGTGCAGGCTGGTGAAGATGAACCGAGAACCGCAGAGCGAAGCTGCACGCGTCGTGATCGCGGGCGGTGGCGTCGCGGGCATCGAGACCCTGCTGGCGCTTGCCGACCTAGCCGGCGATCGGGCGGAGCTCACTCTCATCGCTCCCGAGCCCGACTTCCTCTACAAGCCGCTCTTGGTCGAGGAGCCCTTCGGCTTCGGCCCAGCCCTGCGCTATGAGCTCGAGCCCCTGGTCGCGGAGAAGGGCGCGCGGTTCGTCCAGGGGGAAGTCAACTCGGTGAAGCCGGAAGAACACGAGGTCGAGCTCGGCGACGGGTCGACACTGGACTACGACTTCCTGGTCGTCTGCGCCGGCGGTCGCTTCCTTCCCGCTCTCGAAGGTGCGACCACCTTCCCCTCTCACGACCCGCTCAGCCTCGATCGTGCCCTCGATCGAGCGGAGAAGCACGACCACCGCCTCGTTTTCGTCGTCCCTGGTGGTGTCACCTGGTCGCTCCCGCTCTACGAGATCGCCCTGATGACGAGGCGCCGGGCGCTCGGCAAGGAGATCGACGTGAAGATCGCGATCGTCACGCCGGAGTCCGGCCCGGTCGCGATCTTCGGTCCAACCGCGAGCACGGCGGTCGGGGACCTGCTGCGGGCCCGCGGGATCGACGTGATCCCGAACTCGACGGTACGTGAGCTCGGCGAGACGGGCATCAGGCTGAGCCCAGGCGACCGGATGCTCGGGCCGGCGGTGGCGGTGGCGCTCCCGCTGATTGAGGGTCCGGCGATCGAGGGTCTCCCCTCCGACGAGCGCGGCTTCATCCCGATCGACGAGCAGGCGCGAGTCAAGGGGACCCACGACGTCTACGCGGCGGGCGATGGGACCATGTTCCCGATCAAGCAGGGAGGCCTCGCGACCCAGCAGGCAGACGCCGCCGCCGAGGACATCGCACATCGGATCGGTACCGGCCCGCCACCGGAACCCTTTCGGCCTGTGCTGCGCGGCAAGCTGCTGACCGGAGACGAGTCGATCAATCTCCGAACCGATGTCGCCGGCGGGGGTGGTGAGGGAGAGGCCTCCCTGGACGTCCTCTGGTGGCCTCCGCAGAAGATCAGTGGCCGCTACCTGGCGCCGTTTCTCTACCACGGCGAGGTGAGCAAGGATCCCGAGCCCCCCGGCCGCTCCCTCGACGTCGAGGTGGCCCTGTCGCCCGAGTGGCACGAGGAGCCGATGGCGATCGATCCCCTCGAGCCTCCGAACGTCGGATGAGCGTGCAAGCGGTGCCCACGCTCAGCCAGGTTCCGGTTAGTGCCGTCTCTCCGGAACGCTTCAGAGCTCTCGTCGGGAAGGACTATGCCCTCGTCGAGAAGGCCGCGGCTACTGCAGGACGCGTGCTTGCGGGCCGTACGGTTTGGCATATCAACTCAACAGCTCGCGGCGGGGGCGTGGCCGAGATGCTCCAATCGCTGCTCGCCTACGCGCGTGGGGTTGGCGTCGACGTGCGGTGGCTGACGATCAACGGCGATCCGGATTTCTTTCGGATCACCAAGCGACTGCACAACCATCTCCACGCCTCAGCGGGCGACGGTGGCGATCTCGGCGCCTCCGAGCGTGAGGTCTACGAGCGCTCGCTACTCGAGGCCGCCAACGAACTCGTCGGGCTCATCCCGGCTGGGGACGTCGTCTACGTTCACGACCCACAGCCGGCCGGACTGATCCCCCACATCAAGAGCACCGGCGCGCGGGTGGTTTGGCGCTGTCATGTCGGCGTCGACCAACCCAACCCGCTGACGCGGGCGGCGTGGGACTTCCTCCGCCCCTACGTTGACGAAGCCGACGCCTATGTCTTCTCGCGTCGTGAGTTCGTCTGGGACGGTCTCGAAACCAGCCGGATTTGGCTCGTGCCCCCGTCGATCGACGCCTTCTCGCCCAAGAACCAGGAGCTCGATGAAGCGGCGGTGCAGGCGATCCTGAACAAGATCGGACTCGCTGGCCATGACCACTTCCAGAACGCGCTCTTCGCCCGCGAGGACGGCAGCACTGCGCGTGTGAATCGCAGGGCTGAGCTCGATCAGGAGGGTCCGATTCCCGATGATGCCCAGCTGATCGTCCAAGTCTCCCGATGGGATCGGCTCAAGGACCCGGCCGGTCTTCTCAGGTGCTTCGCTGAGCATGTGCGCAATCCGCATGCACATCTGCTGATGGCCGGCCCGGCAGTCGAGGGCGTCACGGACGACCCCGAGGGAGCCGACGTTCTGACGGACGTGCGTGCCCTGCGGGAGGAGCTGCCCGCGGATGTGCGGGGAAGGGTTCACCTTGCCTCCCTGCCAATCGACGATCTGCAGGAGAACGGGGCGATGGTCAACGCGATCCAGCGCCGAGCCGAGGTGGTCGTCCAGAAGAGCCTGGCGGAGGGTTTCGGCCTGACCGTGGCCGAGGCGATGTGGAAAGCGAAGCCGGTTGTGGCGACCCGCGTCGGCGGGATCCAGGACCAGATCGTGGACGGAGAGTCGGGGTTGCTCGTCGACGATCCCACCGATCTCCAAGCTGTTGGAGCGGCGATCAACCGACTCCTCGACGATCCGAACCGCGCCCGGGCTATGGGCGTGAGCGCGCGCGAGCGAATTCGCGCTTCCTTTCTCGGAACCCGGCATCTGGCCCAGTACATGGAGCTGATCGAGCGCATGCTCCGTCTAGACGGGCAGCGAAGCGGATAGGCCGCGCGCTTCCGTGTACCGAAACGTGGTGGTCGCCTACGACGGAACGGAGGGCGCGAAAGCGGCACTTGCCCGGGCGGCTGAGATCGCTGAGCGAGACGGATCGTCCTTGACCCTCGTGGAGGCGGTCGGCGGCCGGGTTCCCTCGCCTGCGCCAGGAGGCCCGCCTCTGGCAAAGCCGGAGAAGCGCGCGATGGTCCGCAAGGACCTGAGGGCCGCGATTGCGACGGTCAGCCCCGGCATACTCGCGAGCGGTTGGGTGATCGGGGGACCCGCGGGGTCCGGAGTCGTGACGGTGGCGGAAGATATCGGCGCGGACCTGGTCGTGACCGGCTCGCGCGCCCGCGGCAGAATCACGCGGGCCGTGCTCGGCAGCGTCTCGACCGACATCCTTCACCAGGCGCGGTGTGACGTACTCGTTGTGCATCCGCCGGATTGACGACTAGACGCTGAGCGCCGCGCTCAGCGCGAGCATGATGGCCGCTCCCGTCAGGAGGCCGAGCGGCCCGCGCCAGCCCCTGGCCCGGAGCGCCGGAGGAAGCAGGTCGGTAACGACGAGAGCCAGCATTGCCCCTGCCGCGAACGCGAACGAGACGCCGAGTAGGCCCTGGATGGTTTCGACGAGCAGATACGCGATCGCCGCTCCGATCGGCTGGGGCGCGCTGGTCAGGACGGCCGCCCAGAACTGCTCGCTGCGACTGAATCCCGCTTCGCTCATGGGAATCGCGACGCTTGTTCCCTCGGGGATGTTCTGGACTCCGATCGCGAGGATGACGAAGAGACTGAGGCCGGCGACATCGGATGCGTACGCCGTGCCGATCGCGAATCCCTCGGGGAGGCTATGCACGGTCAGGACCGAGAAGACCAGCACGGACGTCCGCACACTGGCACCCCGCAAGTTGCGGACATGAACATCTGATCCCTGCAGCAGCGCGCGGGCGAGGATGAGGAAGATGATCCCCGCGGCCAATCCCACAGCGACGGCCAGTTCGGATCCCTCGTCGAAGGCGGGCTTCAGCAGCCCAACGATTGCGGCGACCACCATGACCCCCGCGGCGAGCCCCCAGAGCAGGGGCTCCCAGACCGTTGCTTGACCTCGAAGGAAGAACACGGGAACTGCCCCCAGGCCGGTAGCCAGTGTGGTCGCCGAGGCGGCCAGCAGCAGGATCAGCACGCGATGAGCTTATGAATCGTTTTGCTCCTGTCGCCCGCCAAGCTCGCGGCAGTTGGGCGCCACCGCTTATGGCACGAGCACGAGCTTGCCCCTGGCCGCCGAACTCTCCAGCATCTCGTGCGCGTGGCGCGCGTCGCTGAGCGGCAGGCGCTCCGCGACGACAGGGTGGATCCTTCCCTCGCGAAGCAGCTCGATCAGCGTGGCGAAGTCTTCCCGGAACTGCTCCGGGTCCATCGGCTCCCCGCCGACCGCTCCGTCTCGTCTTGTAGCTCTGTCGCGGTACTTCTGAACGTGGTAGGCGGATGCCCGGCGGCGGGGCGACAGCCTGCTCCAGAGCCACACGGCCGCGATCGCCCCATACCACTTGACCACTGCCGACCAATCCTTTCTGCCGTCTTTGAGGGTGTCATAGCGGCCGAACACGACCAGCCTTCCGCCGGGCCGCAGCGCGCGGAACGAGCGCAGCGAGATCGGGCCACCCAGGCTGTCGACGACGACGTCCACACCGCCAGCCTCCTCGCGCACGCGCGCCACGAAGTCCTCGTTGCGGTAGTCGATCGCCACCGCTCCGAGCGCCTCGACCTTGGCGCGGTCGCGAGCGGAAGCGGTCCCGTAGAGGCGAAGCCCCGCCACAGCTCCCAGCTCGAGAGCCGCGACGCCGACCCTGCCGGCCGCGCCATGTACGAGCACCGTCTCCCCGCGCCTCGCCTTGGCGGTGCGGTGAAGCACCTGGTAGGCGGTCATATATGGAAAGAGGAGGCTTAGGACCTCCCCCGGATCGAGGTCCTCGGGAACGTCGACTGCGCCGGCCTCCGGCACGCACACCCGCTCAGCATCAGCGCCCCAGACCGTCAATGCGCCAATGCGGTCGCCCACGCTCAGCCTCGAGCAACCGGGGCCGAGCTCTTCGACGACGCCTACTAGCTCGTAGCCGGGTGTGAACGGCGGCTTCGGGGCGCCCGGGAGGTACGTGCCAGCGCGCAGTTGGGAATCGGTGAATGACACCCCCGCCGCCAGGACCCTGACTCGCACCTCGCCCTCACCCGGTCGCGGAACGTCCTCGTCCACCACCTTCAAGACCTCAGGACCCCCATACTGATCGACGACAACGCGCTTCACGTCCGCGAGGATCCCAACCCCACCTTCCACCCCCATCAGTGCTTTCCACTTACTTGGACTCGGGCAGGAACACGCAGGAGCGGCTCTTCTCAGGGGAAAGGCGCTGCTTTGCATGGAAAGCGGCAGATTCGGACTATTTCTTCGCCTTTTTCTTCTTCACCCGCTCATAGGCGCCGACGTCGGGGGCCTTGTACCGGCGGAAGCCCCGCTGGTCGAAGCGGACCACCTCCGGTGGCAGCGCCGAAGGGTCGGCTGCCCCGATCGCTCGCGATCCCTTCTGCAGGGCGACCGTCTTGGTCGGCCCGCCGTTCTTCGCGAGCTTCCCGAGCTTGAGGGCGCCGCCGATCAGGTCGCCGGCGGCGGTGAAACCGCTGCAGCCGCTCGGATCGCCAATCAGGTTGTGTCCCTGGGAGCCGATGCCGGTGGACGCCGTGAAGCAGTCGGGACCACTCGCCGCACTGTTGAGTGCCACGATCGCGTTCTCGGCGCTGAGCACATCTGTGGTGCCCTGATAGATCCCGCCTCCCAGGCCGGCGCTGTTGCGGACGAGCGTGGCGGCCACGAGCCGGGCGGTTGCGAATCCGCTGGAGGCCGAGACCCCACCGCCGCTGCCGCCCGCCTTGTTGCTTGCGATCGTGGAGTTCTCAACCTGGAGCCCGGGCGCAGATGCCGGGAACGTACCCGACACGGTCGCGACGAGCCCGCCGCCGTCGCCCTCGGCCCGATTCGCCGAGATCGTCGAGTTTGTGACCTCGGTGAAGCTGGTGAGCAGACCGCCTCCGGATGCCCCCGTTTCGTTGCCAGTGATGGTGGATCGGTCGATTGCCACGTCGAGCCCCTCCTGGTTTCCCGGGGCGCTGAAGATCGCTCCGCCCGGACCGGAAGCCCGGTTGTCCGCCACGTAGCTGCGACTGAGCTTGATCCCAGCCTCGTTGGTGAACGCGCCCATGCCGCCGGCTCCGCCGGCTCGGTTGTGGGTCGCGCGCGTCCTGGTGACTTCAGCCAGGATCCGGTCGGCCTCTCCGTCCATGAACAGGGCGCCGCCATCGCCCGCAGCCGAGTTGTTCTTGAGCCGGCTCTTGCTGACCTTGAGGCCGCCGCCGCGACTGTAGACCGCGCCCCCGTCGCCGTCGGCCGTGTTCTTGACCAGCCGGCTGTTCTTGATGTTGACAAAGCCTGCGTAGATCGCGCCGCCGTTGGCCCCGCTGATGTCGTTCGGGGTTGTCTGCCCGCGTGCATGGCCCCCGCGCAAGACGACCCGGTTCAGGGTCAGCCCCGATGAGCCGGCGGAATCGATGACGCGATCGATCCCGTCGGCGTCGATCGTCGCCGGGCTGCCGCCATCGGCGGTCTCGATGGTGAAGTAGGTCACCGAGCGCGGCGCGGACTGCAGGTCGAGGTCCCCTGCCGTCGGTGAATCGCTCCCACGGCTCCTCCGGGTGAGCCGATAGCGCCTCCCGGGTTGCAGGACGATCTTCGGGCACTTCCGGAGGGCCGGACCGCCCACGCGGCAGCTCGGCGCAGGCGTGTCGTTGGCGGCGATCACCGCCTCGCGCAGCGAGCAGTTGTTCGGCTTGCAGCCGTTCGGCTTCGGATCGTCGGTTCTTGTCGGCCGGTACGTCTTGGCCGAGGCCGCGGTGGCCGTCATTAGCAAGGCGACTCCGGCCAGGCAGCCCGCTAGCAATACGCTGATCCGAGGCATCCTCAAACTGTTCGTCATCGTTTTCCTCAGTGCCTCGTCCTCGGGGGTTTCGCGCCCCGGTCGTATGCGCCGATGTCGGGCGCCTTGTCCCACTTGAAGCCGCGCTGGTCGATCGCGCCTGACATCGTCGGGATCGTGTTGTCAGCGTGACCGATCGCCCGGGACCCTTTCTGGAGGGCGATCGTCTTGGTGGGCCCGCCGTTCTTGCCGAGCTTGCCCAGTCTCAGCTTCCCGCCGAACAGGTCGCCGACGGCGCCGAAGCCGGTGCAACCCGCCGGATTGCCGATGAGGTTGTGGCCAAGCGAGGTGATGGGGTTTCCGAACGGAGTCGCGCAGTCGGAAGCCTGGGGCTTGTGGAATGTCGCGACGGTGTTGAGCGCCACGATGGTGTTCCGGACGGTGAAGACGTCGTTGTCCTCCTCGTAGATTCCACCGCCCAGTCCGGCGCGCTGAGCGCCTGATTCGAGCGCAGTATTGGCCTGGTTGCGAGCGATCGTGACGTGGTTCAGCGAGACGGTCGCGTGGCTGCCGAAGCCCACCGCGGCATCGGCGGTGCCGATTCCGCCTGCGTCCCGGCCGGCCTTGTTGTTTGCGAGCGTGGAGACCTCGACCTGAACGGAGACCGCTGGCCCGGCACTCGGCGCATTGATGCCGATTCCACCTCCGCTTGAGCCGGCGGAGTTGCCTGAGACGGTCGAGAGGGCGATGGTCCCGCCGGAGCCACTGTTGAGCGCCAGTCCGCCTCCAAAACTCCGGGCTCGATTGCCGGCGAGTGTCGACTGCCACAGGAACGCCGACGACCTCCACTCGCTCGGATCGGGGGTGGTTGCCTCCGGTGGGATGGTCGAACCCGGGCTGAAGATCCCTCCCCCCGCGCCCTTGGCGGAGTTGTCGTCGATCTTCGAGCGCCTGAGCTCCAGAGCGCAGTAGCTGAGGATCGCGCCGCCGTTCCCGCCCGCGCTGTTGTGCGTGGCCCGGCTCCTCGTGAAGTCGAAGTGGCCCTCGGGGCCGTTGCACGCCTGGAGGAAGTACACGGCCCCTCCGTCGCCGGCGGCCT
>DATAPB010000210.1:0-8706 GCA_036265435.1 Solirubrobacterales bacterium
TCGATGTGGGCGAGGTGGTCCATCGCCTTCGCGACGAAGTCGACCGGGACGATGTTGATCTTCCGGCCCTCGATGCCGACGCCGGGGAACCACTGCGGCACCGCGTTGCGAGCCCGCTGCAGGAGCTTGAAGAAGTAGTAGGGGCCGTCGATCTTGTCCATCTCCCCGGTCTCGGAGTGGCCCACGACGATCCCGGGCCGGTAGACGCGCCACGGAACCTCGGACTCATCCCGGACCACGGCCTCGGACTCGTGCTTGGTCTGGAAGTAGGGGTGGTTGTCGAGCTTCTCCGCCTCCTCGAACATGTCCTCGGTGAAGGTGCCCTTGTAGAGCCCGGCGGCCGCGATCGAGCTGACCATGTGGAACCGCTTCGCGTCGAGCGCCCCGGCCAGCTGCACCGCGTGGCGGGTGCCTTCGACGTTGGCGATGCGCTGGCTCTCGGCATCGGCCGTCATGTCGTAGATCGCCGCCAGGTGGAAGAAGTGGTCGATCTGCCCCTTGAGCTCGTCGATCTGGTCCGCGCACCCGAGGTACTCCTGGGAGATGTCGCCGATCACCGGGACGATCCGGCCCTCATCGGCGCCCCAGCGGCTCAGGAGCTCCTCGAGCCGGCCCCGGGAGCCCTCGCGCACCAGCACGTAGATCGTCCCCTCGCGCTCGAGCAGTTGCTCGACCAGGTTGCGGCCGATGAAACCGGTCGCGCCGGTTACGAAGTAGCTCATCTCACCTCCCCCTCCGTTTCACGCTCACAGCGGAACTTACACCGCGGGCGGCCTCAGCCGCTCGGGGCTGTTGCCGACCAGGTGCGAGCGCAATAATCAATGCGTGGGGATCTTCTACGACCCGGCCAGCAACCCCGGACCAGAGCGAGACGAGCGCCTGAGCGCCGCCGCTGGGCGAGTCGAGCTCCGGCCCGCCGAGAAGGCGGCCTGGCTCGGGAGCCGCTCGCTCGCGTGCCCGGCGTGCGACATGCCGATCGCGATCGCGGCGCCCGTCGGGTTCTCCGACGAGATCGCCTGTGCCTTCTGCGAGACGACCGCCCCGACCCGGGAGTTCATCCGCGAGCAGGGCTGGCCGGCGGTCGACCTGATCGCGCGCATTGGGTAGGTGCGAGGGCGCGCGTAAGCGCGACCCGTTTTACGGCGAAGCCGTTCATCCAAAGCCGTTTAGGGAACGTCATACAGTTAGTAAAGGGAATGGCCACTAAGCAGACGGTCCAGCTTCTGATGCCCGAGATGGGCGAATCGGTGACCGAGGGCACCGTGCTCGAGTGGCATGTCGCGGAGGGGGATTCGGTCGAGGAGGGCCAGACGATGGTCGAGGTCTCGACCGACAAGGTCGATGCCGAGGTGCCCGCCCCCGCCGCCGGAACCGTCACCAAGATCATGGTCCAGGTCGACGAGGAGGTCGACGTGGGCAAGCCACTGGCCGAGATCGACCCGAACGGCGGGCCGCCCGAGCAGGCCGGCGCGGCCGCGGAGGACGAGGGCGACTCAGGGGAGCCTGCCGAGCCCGCGGCCGAGTCCAACGGGGCCGGCGCAGCGACGGCAGAGGCCGAGCCTGCGGAGAGCGGCGGCAAGGCGACGACCGACGACGCCTCGGTCTCCGCGGGCAAGGAGCTGGAGGGGGGCGGCCTGGAGATCGTCATGCCCGAGATGGGCGAGTCCGTCACCGAGGGCACCGTGCTCGAGTGGCACGTCTCCGAGGGCGACCAGATCGCCGAGGGCGACACGGTGGTCGAGGTATCCACCGACAAGGTCGACGCCGAGGTCCCCGCGCCGGCCTCCGGGACCGTCAACAAGATCCTGGTCGGCCCCGATGAGACGGTCGAGGTCGGCAAGCCGCTCGCGGAGATGAGCAAGGGCGCCCCGCCCAAGGAGGTTGAAGCGCCCGCAGGAGGCGGCGCCGAAACAGCGTTGGGTCGAGGTGGCGACGGCTCCGAGGGCGCTTCTTCTGATGACGGCGAAGCCGACAGCCAGCGCGCGACACCAGTCGCCCGCCGCGCCGCTCAAGCCAACGGGGTGGACCTGAAGGGCCTCAAGGGCACCGGCGCCGGCGGCAAGATCACGAAGTCGGACGTGCTCTCGGCCGAGGGCAACGGCGCAGCCGCGCCCACGGCCGTCGAGGGCGAGACGAAGCCGCTGCGAGGTCCCGCCGCGACGCTAGCCAGGGCGATGAACGAGAGCCGCTCGATCCCGACGGCCACGTCGTTCCGCGAGCTCGCGGTCGACACGCTCGACGCGAAGCGCAAGGCGCTCAATGCGGTGCTCGAGGAGCGCGGCATGAAGGTGAGCTTCACCCACCTCATCGCCTGGGCGATCGTCAGGGCGGCTCAGGAGTGGCCGGTGATGGCGCGTCACTACGAGGAGGCCGACGGCAAGCCGACCGTGGTGGAGGCCGGCAGCATCAACCTCGGAATCGCGGTCGACGTCGAGCGGAAGGGGCAGCGCTCGCTGCTGGTCCCCGTCATCAAGGGAGCGGACGGCCTCGACTTCCGCGGCTTCCACTCCTACTACGAGGAGCTGATCACCAAGACGCGGGAGAACAAGCTCACCGCCGACGACTTCCAGGGGACGAACATCAGCCTGACCAACCCGGGCGGCCTCGGGACAGTGGCCTCGGTGCCGCGCCTGATGGCGGGCCAGGGCACGATCGTCGCCGCCGGCTCGCTCGCCTACCCGGTCGAGTGGCGCCACGCCCCGCCGGAGAAGATCAAGGCGCTCGGTGTCTCAAAGGTGATGACGATGACTTCGACCTACGACCATCGCGTCATCCAGGGCGCGGAGTCGGGCTCGTTCCTGCGCCGGATCGAGGAGCTCCTGCAGGGCGAGGACGACTTCTACGAGTCGGTCGCCCACGACCTCGGAATCGAGGCGGGGCCGATCACCGCGGCGCACCCGGCCTCGGCGTCGTCCCCGCCGCTGTCGTCCGGCGCCCCGGCCCCGGCGCCCGGCGCCCCCGCGAAGCCGAACGCCGAGCTGCTCCAGGCCGTTCAGGCCGCGACCTCGCTGCTCAAGGCGTATCGGACCCACGGACATCTCGCGGCCCGGCTCGACCCACTCGGCTCCGAGCCCAAGGGCGATCCGGCGCTTCAGCCCGAGAACGTCAATCTGACTCCGGAACTGATGTCGCAGGTCCCGGCGGAGATCCTCCGCATCGGGGTCGAGGGGGAGACGCTGCTCGAGGCACTCCCGCGGATGCGCGAGGCCTACTGCGGCACCATCGCCTACCAGATCGAGCACCTGTCCTCGCACCAGCAGCGCATGTGGCTGCGGGACATGATCGAGACCGGCTGGCACCGCAAGCCGCTCGAGGCCGAGGAGAAGCACGAGCTGCTGAATCAGCTGATTCAGGTCTTCGGCTTCGAGCGCTACCTCGAGAAGGCCTACCTCGGCCAGAAGATGTTCTCGATCGAGGGTCTCGACACGGTCGTTCCGATGCTCAACGAGGTCTTCGAGATGGCCCACACCGAGGGCGCGCACGATGTCGTGATCGGGATGGCCCACCGCGGCCGGCTCAGTGTCCTGGCCCACAACATCGGGCGCCCGATCGGGGCGATCCTCGCCGAGTTCGAGGGCGCCAAGGCGATCGAGGCGGTCAAGTCCCTCGCCGCGATCCCGACCGGCGGCACCGGGGACGTCAAGTACCACTACGGGCACTCCGGCCTCTACAAGGCGAAGGACGGCTCCGAGATCGGCGTGCGGCTCTACCCCAACCCGAGCCACCTCGAATACGTGGACCCGGTGGTGACAGGCGCCGCGCGCGCCTCGCAGACGACTCGCCAGGACGGGCGGCTCGAGCACGACCCGATGGCTGCCGTCCCTGTCCTGCTCCATGGTGACGCCGCCTTCCCGGCGCAGGGCGTGGTGGCGGAGACGCTCAACCTCCAGTCGCTGAAGGGCTACGCGACCGGCGGCACCGTCCACCTCATCCAGAACAACCAGATCGGCTTCACCACCGATCCCGAGGAGGGACGCTCCACCCCGTACGCCGCCGACATGGCGAAGGGCTTCAACGTCCCGATCGTCCACGTGAACGCCGACGATCCGGAGGCCTGCCTCGCAGCCGTCCGGCTAGCGATGGCCTACCGCGAACGCTGGGGCCGCGACGTCGTCATCGACCTGATCGGCTATCGCCGCTTCGGGCACAACGAGACGGACGAGCCGGCGTACACGCAGCCGCTGATGGCCCAGAAGATCAAGGAGCACCCACCGGTTTCGCAGCTCTACGCCGAGGAGCTCGTCAAGGAAGGGGTCGTCACTCCGGACGAGGTCGAGGAGCGCACCGAGGAGCGGCAGAAGTCGCTCAAGGCGGCGCACGACGACCTGCGGCAGAAGATCGAGTCGGGCGAGTACGCGGACCCGACCCAGACCGGCACGGGGGAGCTCGACCGCACGCGCAGCCCGAGCGTCGACACGGCCGTCCCGGAGGACGAGCTCCGGAAGCTGAACGAGGAGCTGCTGCGGGTGCCGGACAGCTTCACCATCCATCGCAAGCTCCGGAAGCCGCTGTCGAAGCGACTCGAGGCGATGGACGAGGGCGGGATCGAGTTCGGCCACGCCGAGTCGCTCGCGCTCGCCTCACTGCTGACCGACGGGGTCCACGTCCGGATGACCGGCCAGGACACGGAGCGCGGCACGTTCTCCCATCGCCATCTGGTCCTCCACGACGAGAAGACCGGTCTGCGCTACGCGCCGATCCAGAACCTCGAGGAGGCTCAGGCGCCGCTCGAGCTGCACAACAGCCCGCTATCGGAGTCGGCGTGCCTCGGCTTCGAGTACGGCTACTCGGCGCACTCGCCCGACAGCCTGGTCCTCTGGGAGGCTCAGTTCGGCGACTTCGGCAACGCCGCGCAGGTGATCATCGACAGCTTCATCGTCTCGGCGGAGGCGAAGTGGGGGCAGACCTCGCGCCTGACGCTGCTCCTGCCGCACGGCTACGAGGGCGCCGGGCCCGAGCACTCCAGTGCGCGCATCGAGCGCTTCATCCAGCTCGCCGCCGAGGGCAACATCCGCCTGGCGAACCCCTCGACCGCCTCCCAGTACTTCCACCTTCTCCGCCGCCAGGCCCATATCGCCAAGGCCCGGCCGATGGTCGTCTTCACGCCGAAGGGCCTGCTGCGCCTGCCGAGGGCGACCTCCACGCTCGAGGAGCTCACCTCGGGCTCCTTCGAGTTCGTGCTCGACGACCCGCAGGTGAAGGACAAGGGGAAGGTCGAGCGCCTGGCGCTCTGCAGCGGCAAGATCTACTACGACATCGACGCGGCGCCCAAGCGCGAGGAGATCGACACCGTGGCGATCGCCCGCGCCGAGCTGCTCTACCCCTTCGCCAAGGAGCAGCTCACCGAGCTGATCGCGAGCTATCCCAAGCTCAAGGAGATCGTCTGGGTGCAGGAGGAGCCGCGCAACATGGGCGCCTGGTCGGTCATGCAGCGGCGGATGCCGGAGCTCCTGCCCGAGGGCGTCGAGCTCGGCTACATCGGGCGCCCGCCGCGCGCCAGCCCCGGCGAGGGCTACGCGGTCGCGCACACGAAGGAGCAGGAGCGGATCGTGCTCACGACCCTGATGGGCAGAGCTGACCCGGCCTAGGCATGGCTTCGCCATCTGATCGCGGCAGCAGGTGGCCGCCCCACATGACCGCTCGGGGCTCCGCCCCTCGCTCTTAGTGGAGCGGCCTGGCTGCCGCTAGCAGTGCCCGTCTGATCACGGCCACCGAGAGGGAGCGGCCGCAGTCCGGACAGTTGCTGAGTCGGGCCCAGGAGTGGTGTTCCGCGGCGCAGCTCGCGCACCGATACGAGCGCTGCAACCGCACGAGCCTTCTCATGCCCAGAGTGGAGTTGTCTCCGTGGAATTGCTCCATGGCGGGCAGTTTGCGAGCCGGCGAGCCCAAGAACCATGGACAGCCGGTCGGAAGATCGACTATCCGCATTTCGACCGCCGGTCCAGGGCACGCAGGCGCTAGCTTCCGCGCGTGGCCACGGCAGAACACGCTTCGGCGCTACCCAAGCCGGTCCCCGGGACGCTCTTCAAGTGGGTCAAGTACGTGTCCTGGTTCGAGTCCGGCCTGTTCGCGGCGTTGCTCTTCTTCTGGATCGCGCCCGGGTACGGCTCCCAGACCTCCCTGTTCGGGCTCCTGCACGGCGTCGGCTACCTGGGCCTCTGCGCCCTGATCTTCGTCGCGCTGCTGCGGCGGGAGGCCCCCTGGCCGCTCTTCGCAGCGACCCTGACGCCCATCGGCCCGTTCGGAACGGTGATCGGGATCGAGCTGATCGAGCGCCGCGGATGGGGCATCGCAAAGTCCAGTTGATCGGTTAACAAAAAATGGTTGACACCGCGCGAGCAATCGGGGGATAATCGCTCGGACAAGGCGGGAGGGCGTACTACCTTCATAAAACTCGTCCCGGGGCCAGTCCCGCCTCCCGGGACGATCGCGTCGGAAATCCCTCCCTGGCTACCGACGCGCAGGCGTGGCGCGGGCCGTGTGGACCCCCTGCCTCCCGCGGCCCCGCCACGCCGTCACTTTTCGGCTCAAAATCAAATAGGGGAAAGGGGGCCGGCCGCCAAAGAGCGCCGCACTTGCCCGTTCCTTCGCTGGCAGTGGTCATTGGACCTGGAGGCAGTTGTCGCCTTCGTTCGGGCTATTCCGAACAAAGGCGCCAAATCGAGAGGCTGCGGTAGTTGCCCGCCCTTCGCGGGTGAGAGAGACGGCTACGCGCCGGCGCCTGGCTCGCGGGAGGTGAGCTGGACGATCGGGATCGTGCGGTTTGCCTTGGCCGCGTCTCTGCGGTACGCCGCATAGGGTGCGAAGACACGGTCGGCGAGCGTCCAGAGCCTGCTGCATTCAGCTTCGTCGCCAACCACGGTGGCTCGCATCGGAATCCCGCCGAATGTGACGTCGGGATGTGCTCGGAGATTGTGGAACCAAGCCGGGTGTGTTGGTTCGCCCTGCTTTGAGGCGATGATCGTGACCCGCTCCCGTCATGGAAGTAGATGACCCCGTTGCGTCGCAACTTGCCGCTCTTCGCGCCCCGGGTTACGAGTAGGGCAGTTGGGAGGACCAGGCCCATTCCGACCCGGCCTCGGGTTGCCCGCAGCAGGTATGGATCGAGCCTCCAGACGATCGTGGCCGAAAGGAACCGTCCCACACGGGTGTTCGAAAACGATGCATAGCCGCGGCTGAAAGAGGACCGCGGGCGGTTGGGATCCACGTACTTGAGCGCAGTCGGCATCGCTGGATTCTCAGGCAGACAGGAACGCGGCCGCCCTCTCGACCACGTCCGGGCGGTCGAGCCAGGTCCAGTGGCCGGCGTTCTCGACCATCTCCAGGCGGGCATTGTCGCCGATCGCCTCGGCATAGCGCTCGCCCCACTCCGGCGCCACGTAGGGCTCGTAGGTCGGCCAGAGGATGAGCGTCGGGCAGTCGATCTCACGGAGGCGCCGGCCGGCACGCGCGAGAACATCCGGAGGGGAGGCGCGGTAGAGCGCGAGGATGGCTCGCTTCGTGCCCCGGTCGAGGTCGGCCCAGATGCGTTCGATGAACTCCTCCGGCAGCGGACCCGGTCTGGCGTTCGATAGGCGCGAAAGCTGCCTGAACGCCGGCTTGCTCGAGGTCGCCATGAAGGCCTCGCCCAGCCCGGGGGTGCGCCAGACCCGCGCAACCCAGTGCCAGCGGTAGCCGGGGAGAAGCGGGACGGAGGTATGGATCACGAGCCTCTCGATCCGGTCGGGGTTCCGCTGGGCGAAGGCGAGGCCCAGGCCGCCACCCCAGTCGTGGACGACGAGGGAGAACCTCTCGAGCCCGACCGACTCGAGGAACGCCTCGATCCACGGCAGGTAGCCGTCGATTGTGTACTCGAAGTCGTCCGGCTTCGCCGACCGCCCGAAGCCCGGCAGGTCAGGGGCCACCCCGCCGATCCGCTCCAGGTAGGGGATCCAGTCCCAGGAAGCGGTCGGGACTCCATGGAGGTAGAGGATGGGCAGCGGATCCTCACCCGGCGCTTCGCGCCAGTGGGTCAGCAGCCCCGCGACCTCCCCCGTTCGCTCGACCACGCCTAGGCGCGGGAGCGCAGGTCCCGGAGGACCCGGTGCAGGATGCCGCCGTTCTGGAAGTAGCTCACCTCGTTGGGCGTGTCGATCCGAACGGTCGCCTCGAACGCGACGTCATCGCCGCTCTCGCGGTGAGCGGTCACCTCGACGGTCCTCGCCGCCCCGTTTTGGAGGTCACCGACATCGAAAGTCTCCTCGCCGGTGAGGCCGAGCGAGTCGATCGACTCGCCCCGGGGGAACTGCAGGGGCAGCACGCCCATCCCGATCAGGTTGGAGCGGTGGATGCGCTCGAAGCTCTCCGCGATCACGGCCCGGACGCCGAGCAGGTTGGTGCCCTTCGCGGCCCAGTCGCGCGATGAGCCGGAGCCGTACTCCTTGCCGGCGAGCACGACCAGCGGCACGCCGTCGCCGGCGTAGCGCATCGCGGCCTCGTAGATCGTCGTTTCCTCGCCGTCGGGCCAGTGCTTCGTGAAGCCTCCCTCCTTCTCGACCAGCTTGTTGCGGAGCCGGACGTTCGCGAAGGTGCCGCGGATCATCACCTCGTGGTTGCCGCGGCGGGAGCCGTAGGAGTTGAAGTCGCGGACCTCCACCCCCTGCTCCTGCAGCCAGCTCCCGGCGGGGCTGTCCTTCTTGATCGCGCCCGCCGGCGAGATGTGGTCAG
>DATAPB010000211.1:0-5225 GCA_036265435.1 Solirubrobacterales bacterium
GCCTTCGCCGTCTTGCCTCCCACGCCGGCGTCGATCTCGTCGAAGACATAGGTCGCCGCCCCACCGGGCGCCCCCTGCCCCGCGAGGGCGAGCATCAACCGCGAGAGCTCGCCCCCGGAGGCGGCGTCCCGCAGCGGGGAGTTCGGCATTCCCGGATTCGTGGCGACCTGGAAGGTGACCCGCTCCTGGCCGAGAGGAGCGAAGCCGCCGGGATGCGGTTCCAGCGAGATCTCGAGCTTCGCGCCGCTCATCCCAAGCTGGTCGAGCTCCTTGGCGATCCGGGTCTCCAGCCTCTTCGCCGACTTGGCTCGGACCTCGCTCAGCCCTCCGGCGAGGTCGGTGCGGACCCGCATCGCCTCCGCCAGCTCGGCCTCCAGCCGCTCGGTCGCTTCACCCGTCCCCTCGATCGCGTCTATCTCGGTGCGGCAGTGCTCGGCGTGGGCCAGCACGGATTCAATCGAGCCGCCGTGCTTGCGCTTCAGCCGGTCGAGCACCTCGAGCCGCTGCTCGACCTGCTCCAGCCTCCCCGGCTCTCCCTCGATCCCCTCGGCGTAGCCGCGCAGCTCGCCGGCCAGCTCCTGCAGCTCCACCCGAAGCCCGGTGGCCGTCTCGGCCAGGATGTCGAGCGCCGGGTCGACGCCCTCCCGCGCACCTAGCGCGGCCTCGGCCGAACCCATCGCCTCCGCGGCCCCGCCGGCCTCGCCGTCTCCCGAGATGGCCGCGAGCGCCTCTGCCGCGGCCTCGCGCAGGGACTCGGCGTGTCGCAGGCGGTCGCGCTCGGTCGCGAGCTCCTCCTCCTCGCCGGCGTCGGGCTGCGCCTCCACGATCTCGTCGAGCTCGAAGCGCAGCAGGTCGAGATCGCGCACCCGCGCGCCCTCACGTTCGTGAATCCGCTCGAGCTCGCGCTCCAGGCGGATCACCTCGCTGTGGGCCTCGCGATAGGCGCGGCGCCGCTCGAGGTGCCGCGCGCCCGCAAATCCGTCGAGGGTCTCGAGCTGGGCGCTCGCGAGCGTGAGCTTGCGGTGCTCGTGCTGTCCGTAGAAGGCGAGCAGCCGCGAACCCAGGAGCTGGAGGTCCGGTGCCGAGGCCGAGCGGCCGCCCAGGAAGGCGCTCGTGCGGCCGGACCCGGACACCCGCCGGCCGATCACCAGCTCCGTGCTGCCCCCGGGCAGCCGCTCCGCGAGCTCGGCCAGCTCGGGGTCGGCGAAGAGGCCCTCCGGCAGATCGAAGACTCCCTCCACGTAGGCCTCGGTCGCGCCGGGCCGGACGACCCCCGAGCGCGCCCTGCCTCCCATCAGCAGGTCGAAGGAGTGCGCCAGGATCGTCTTGCCGGCGCCGGTCTCGCCCGTGATCGCGTTCAGGCCGGGCCCGAGCCGCAGCTCGGCACGCTCGATCAGGAGCAGGTTCTCGATCCGGAGCTCGAGCAGCATCGGCTCCCCGTTCTAACGAGGGAGCCCGACGGATTAAGCGGCGGGGGCCGGCTCCTGCGCCGGAGTCTCGGCCTGTGCCGACGGGCCGTGCGGGACGAAGTCGCTCTGACGCACCAGGGCAAATACGGCGAGGGCGCCGCTGAACAGGATGAGCGCGCCGATCAGCAGGATGTCGTTGAAGGCGTCGGTGAACGCAACCCCCGCCGCATGGAAAGCCTGGTCGTGGAGCTGGGGCGGCGCCTGGTTCGCGGCCTGGGTGCCGCTGGCGGCGACCCCATCCGCGAACCCGCTCGGAGCCTGGGGAAGCAGCGTGTGGAGCGAGTCGGTGATCTTGCTCTGGAACACCGCGCCGAGGGCCGCGATCCCGGTCGAGACGCCCGCGATCCGCATCGTGTTGTTGATCCCGGAGGCCATGCCGGAGCGCGCCGCCGGCACGACCCCGAGCGCGGTCGAGGCGATCGAGGGGTTGGAGAGACCGATGCCGAACCCGCTGACGATGAAACCAGCGAGCAGGGTGGTCCACTCCGAGTCGGGCTTGGCCCCGCGCATCAGGAGCAGCCCGACGCCGACCAGCGCCAGCCCGATCGTCAGGGGCACCCGTGCCGGGACCTTTGCGACCAGGTTGCGGGTGGCGAGCGGCACGATGAACGCGAAGAGGGTGAGTGGGAGGAAACGGACGCCGGCCTCGAGCGGCGTCATCCCGATCACGCTCTGCATGTAGATCGTGATGTAGAGGAACATCGCGAACATCCCAGCGCCGATCGCGAAGGTGCCGTAGGAGACGCCGGAGAACGCCGGCTTGCGGAACAGGCTGAGGTCGAACATCGCATGGTCCTGGCGCCACTCGAAGAGCACGAAGGCCACGAGCAGGAGGGCCGCGGCGAGCAGCGAGCCGACGATCAGGCCACTGCCCCAGCCCTCGGCGTTGCCGCGCAGCAGCCCGAAGATCAGGGCGAAGAGCCCGAGGGAGAAGGTGATCAGCCCCGCGTAGTCGAGGCGCTTGGCGTCCGGGTCGCGCGACTCGCCCGCCTGCGTCTGGGCGAGGATCACGGTGCCGATCCCGATCGGGACGTTGACGAAGAAGATCCACTCCCAGCCCAGGCCGTCGGTGAGCGCGCCGCCCACCAGCGGTCCGACCGCCACCGCGCCACCGATCGTCGCGCCCCAGGCGGCGATCGCGGTGCCGCGCTCGGGGCCCTGGAACTCCTGCGCAATCAACGCCAGCGAGGTGGCGAACATCGCCGCGCCGCCGATGCCCTGCAGGCCCCGCGCTAGATGCAGGAAGGTCGCGCTGGTCGCCAGCCCGCAGAGCAGCGAAGCCAGGGTGAATAGCCCGACCCCGAACACGAACAGCCGTCGCCGCCCGAAGCGGTCTGCGAGCGCTCCCATCATCAGGGTGAACGCGGCGAGGGTCAGCGTGTAGGCGTCGACCACCCACTGGAGCCCGGTCAGGTCGGTGTGCAGCTCCTTCTGGATGTCCGGCAGCGCGACGTTGACGACGGTGATGTCGAGCAGCAACATGAACGTCGCCAGGCAGACTGCGAGCAGGCTCCACCACTTCCGCTGCATAGCGCGCAGACTAGCTAGAGGGCCGCGTCGACTCGCTACGCGAGCTGCCCGAACTTCTCGCGGATGCGGTGGTAGAAGTTCGAGCCCGGCAGTTGAGCGAGCTTGCTGACGGATTCCTCGAAGCGCATCTCCAGCTCGGCGCCCGCCTCGAGCTCCCCTGCGGGAGCGCCGTCCAGGGAGATCTCGACCGGCTCGCGCCCAGCGGCATTCCGGACGAGGAGCGCGTCATCCGGAGCCACGACCAGCGCGCGGGTGGCGAGCGTGTGCGGGGCGATGAAGCTGACCACGTAGCCCTTCACACCCCAGGCGAGGATCGGGCCGTTGTTGGCGAGGTTGTAGCCGGTGGACCCGGCGGGGGTGGCGGCCACGAGCCCGTCGCAGCGGACGCTCCCCACCTCCTCGTCGCCGATCGTGTACGAAAGCTCCGCCACCCGGCTGTGGGGCTGGCGCAGGAAGCTGACGTCGTTGAGCGCAGTGGGATGGTCGAGCGGCAGGTCGACGGTCAGCGCCGGCATGTCCAGCACGACGTAGTCGCCACTGAATGCCCGCTCGAGTCCGGGCACGAGGTCATCGCGCTCCACGGCGGCCAGGAAGCCGACCGTCCCGAAGTTGATGGCGAAGACGGGAACCCCGGTGTGGGCGAAGTGGCGAAGGGCGTAGAGGATGCTGCCGTCGCCGCCGAGCACCAGGCAGACATCGGGGCGCTCGCCGTCCGCCACCCTCTCGATGTGGGTGGCCCGGTCGAGGTGCTTCTCGTGCTCGTCGGGGGTCGAGACGAGCTGAACGCCGGCCGCGCGAGCGACCTCCGAGGCCGTTGCGACTGCCTCAGTCGCGCCCTCTGGGTGGGCGGGCGTGATCAGCATCGCCCTCTTCACCGCAGTCATGGCTCGACCTCCTCGACCGCGGCGTCGAGGTCGATGGGCTCGCCGTCTCGGGCAGCCCAGACGAAGGTCTCGCGGTTGCCCTTCGGCCCGGGGAGCCCGGAGGAGGCGAGGCCCCGAACCATCAGTCCCTCTGACCCGGCAGCCTCGGCGACCCTGCGGATCGCATCGCGGCGGTCGGCGGCATCCCGGACCACTCCACCCTTCCCCACCTTCTCCTTGCCTAGCTCGAACTGCGGCTTGACGAGCCCGAGCAGGTCGAACTCCTCCGCCGCCGTCGCGACGATCGAGGGCATCAGCATCGCCAGCGAGATGAAGGAGACGTCCACGGTGATCAACTCCGGCCGAAAGGGCAGGTGCGAGTCCCCCAGGTATCGGGCGTTGAGCCGCTCCATGACGAGGACCCGGGAATCCTGCCGCAGCTGCCAGTCGAGCTGGCCGTAACCGACGTCGACCGCGATCACCATCCGCGCTCCGCGCTGGAGCATGCAGTCGGTGAAACCACCGGTTGAGGCACCCACGTCGAGCGCCAGGCGGTCCTCCACCGCCACCGGCAGCTCCTCGAGGGCGTTGTTGAGCTTGATCCCGCCTCGCGAGACGAACTCCTCGCCCTCCTCGACGATCAGCACGGCGTCCTCGGCCACGAGCTCGCTCGGCTTGTCGACAGTGGAGCCGTCCTTCCCGAGGCGCACGCGCCCCGCGCGCACCGTCGCCGCGGCGGCGGTGCGCGACGGCGCGAGGCCGCGCTCCGCCAGCAGCGTGTCGGCGCGACGACGGGTCATGCGGCGAACCGTACAAAGGCGGGTTCTCGCGAGCGGTAGTCCGGTCGCAACCGGACTGTGACCGCCCTCACAGACCAATCGCACATACGTTCGTACCCTGGTTCACGCGATGAGTCTGTTCAGAGCGATACCGATCAACGTCCACGCCGCGCTCGAGGTGGCGGCCGCCCCGCTGCTTATCGTGGCGCCCTTCGCGCTGGGGTTCGACTACCTGGCGGGTGCCCTCAGCATCGCGCTCGGCGTCCTGCTGATCGGGCTCGCGACCTCCGTCTACGGCGACAGCACTCGCGGGAACCTGCCCCTGGGCGCTCACGCGGGACTCGACTACACCCTGGCCGGCGCGACCATCGCGGCCGGGGTCATAGCGGGGATCGGGGGCGACTACATCGCAACAGTCTTTTTGGCCGGGTTCGGCTTCGCGCATATGGCGTTGACCGCCTCAACGCGGTTCAGTCGTCCACTCGGAGCCTGAGTACCGGCTACCTCCCACAGACAAACAGCAGCACACATATCTCTCCTCCCTGTAGTACCCCAGAAACGGCCCTCTTCGGAGGGCCGTTTCT
>DATAPB010000212.1:0-4257 GCA_036265435.1 Solirubrobacterales bacterium
CCCGCCGAGCTTGCTGCGGACCTCGCCGAAGGGCAGGTCGATCTCGTCGTGCAGCGCGATCACGCGGTCGAGCGGCACGCCGAGCTCACCTCGCGCGGGGCCGGCCGCCGAGCCGGACTCGTTCATGAAGGTCTGCGGCAAAAGGATGGCGACGCGCGGACCGCCGGGCCCGGGGCGGCCCTCGGTGATCAGCCCGCCGTAGCGCTTGCGGGCCTTGGGCAGCTCCCAGCGCCGGGAGAGCTCGCCCGCCACCTCGAAGCCCAGGTTGTGCCGGGTGCCGGAGTACTCACGACCGGGATTGCCGAGACCCACGATCAGGAAGTCCGCGCGGCCGGAGCCGCGCTCCTCCAGATCGGCGCCGCGCCGCTGTCGGCGCAGCGGCCAGGGGCTAATCGCCCCCTCCGCCTCCGTTGCCTCCACCACCGGGGTGATGCGAGTCGCCGTGGCCGCCGCTCTGGTCAGTCGGAGGCGGCTGGACGTATTGGGAGGACTCGTTGCGAGTGAACCGATCGCCATCCGATCCGCGTTGATCCCGCCGACCGAAGAGGCGATCCAGGAGTCCCACTACTGCTCGCCGCCGCCGGAGTCCCCGTCGCCGCCGCCCTCGCCCTCGGTAGCGGCCTCGCCCTCGCCTTCGCCCTCCGGGGCCTCTTCGCCCTCGGGGGCCTCCTCGCCTTCGCCGACCAGCTCGGCCTCCTCCTCCAGCTCGGGCTCGGGCTCCTCCTCGACGCGCGGCGGGCTCAGGGTGGCGATGGTGATCTCCTCCGGTTCGTCGGCCATGAACTTCACGCCGGAGGGCACAGCCACGGAGGCGAGATTGATCGTGTCGTTGATGTCCATCTCGGAGACGTCGACGGTGATCTGCTCGGGGATCTCGGTCGGGAGCGCCTCGACGGTGATCTCGCGGGTGACGTGCTCGAGCACGCCGCCCTCGCGGACGCCGGGCGCCTGATCGGCCCTTTCGAGCTCGATCGCCACCTCCGCCTGGATCTCCTCGTCGAGGCGCACCTCGAGGAAATCGAGATGGAGCACGTCACCGCGGACGGGGTGGTGCTGCTGCTCCTTGATCACGACCGGCACGGCCTTCGAGTCGTCCAGCTCGAGGTCGAGCAGCGTGTGGCCTTCGGAGAGCAGGACGCGGAGGTCCCGCGCCGACACCTGGAAGGGGCGCGCCTCGCCCCCCTGCCCGTAGACGACGCCGGGTACGAGGCCGTCGCGGCGCAGGCGCCGCGTCGCCCGCGAGCCGAACGTCTCACGCTGGGAAACCTTGAGTGTGGCTCGATCCTGTGCCATGTCTGAATGACGGTACTGCGTGACAGCTCGCACCCGCCTCGATGGGTCGGCCGGGTACGCTCGGGCGGCAGGATAGAAAATAGGTGAGGGCAATGGGCAGCGACGAAGACAGGGACCAACGGGACGAGCAGGGCGTCGACGCCCTGCGAGCCGATCCAGAGGAGCGGGCGCGACGGTCCGATCCGCTCGAGCCCGAGGAGCAGCACGGCCGGATCCCGAGGTCGCGGATCGGCCGGTCGGCCCGGCTCGGCACGGCGCTCGGCACCCAGGCCACCCGGTATGCGGGAACGGCCGCGGCGAACGTCGTCCGCAACGACGAGAAGGCGCAGGAGCACCTCGAGACCCGGCACCTGGAGACCGCGCTGAAGATGGCGTCGGTGCTCGGGGAGATGAAGGGCGCTGCGATGAAGATCGGCCAGATGGCGTCGTTCATCGACGTCGACTTCCTGCCGCCGGAGTACCGCGAGATCTACCAGGAGCGGCTCTCCAAGCTGCGCACCTCCGCTCCAGCGATGCCCTGGGAGCGGGTGCGGGAGGTGCTCGAGGAGGAGTACGACGAGAGCCCCGAGCGCGTCTTCGCCGAGATCGAGCCCGAGGCGTTCGCCGCCGCCTCGATCGGGCAGGTCCACCGCGCCACCCTGCACGACGGGACGAGGGTCGCCGTCAAGGTTCAGTACCCCGGGATCGCCGACGCCCTCGAGTCCGACGTCGCGAATGCCGGAATGATCGTGCGGCTGGCGAAGGTGCTCGCCCCCGGCCTCGATGCCAAGGCGGTTGCCTCGGAGCTCAGGGAGCGAGTCCTCGAGGAGTTGGACTACGAGTACGAGGCGCAGAACCAGCGAGCGTTCGCGCGCGCCTATGAGGGGCACCCGTTCATCTTCGTCCCGAGGGTGCACTCGCGGCATTCGCGGCGGCGGGTGCTGGTCTCCGACTACGTCGAGGGTCGCGGGTTCGACGAGGTGAAGCAGCTCGAACAGGACGAGCGAGACATCTTCGGCGAGATCGTCTTCCGCTTCTGCTTCGGCTCGATCTACCACCTCCAGCACTTCAACGCAGACACCCACCCGGGCAACTACCTGCTGATGGACGACGGGCGGGTGGCCTTCCTCGACTTCGGGATGACCAAGCGACTCACCTCCGAGCAGATCCAGCTCGAACAGCGCGCCGTCGACGCCGCGGGGCGCGACGATCCGGAGGCGCTCCGGGAGGCTCTCCACGTCCTCGGGTTCGTCAGCGACCCGAGCAGGATCGACGCCGAGCGGCTGATGAAGCACGTGAAGATGGTCGGCGGCTGGTACCTCGAGGACGGTGAGGTCCAGATCTCGCCGAAGCGGGTGATGAAGATGATCGAGGTGACCTCCGACCCGCGCTCGGACTTCTACGACCTGGTTCGCAAGGAGAGCCTGCCCGCCGACGAGCTGATGGGCCGGCGGATGGAGACCGGGCTGCTGGCGGTGCTGGCGCAGCTCCGGGCGACCGCCAACTGGCACCGGATCATGCGCGAGTGGGTCTACGCAGACCCGCCGTCGACCGTGCTCGGCGAGGTCGAATGGCGCTTCTTCCAGCACCGCGGCACCACGCAGACACCGGGGCTTCCCAGCCGGGTCTAGCCCTCGGCCGCGGCCGCCACCTGTCGCTCGGCGACCTCGAACAGCCGGGGGTCGTTCGAGCAGATGCCGTCGACGCCAATGTCGAGCAGCTCGCGCATCCGCTCGGCGTCATCGACGGTCCAGGCGATCAGCTCGACGTCCACCTTCTTCGCGGCGTCCACGAGCCGCGGCGTGATGATCTGGTGGTAGGCCCAGACGGCGTTGACGCCGAGCTTCGGGCCTTTCTTCTCGAGGATGCTGGGGAAGCGGCGGCGGATGGCGGAGAGGCCCGCTCGGAGAGCGGGCGCCGCCCAGCCGTACTTCGTCCAGTCCCGTCGGGTCTTGGGATAGGTCCAGCCGAGTCGGAGGTCGGGCTCGAGTTTGCGCAGCTTGATCAGACTCTCGATCTCCATGGTCGAGACCATCGCGCGATCGACCAGGCCGCTGCCCGAGAGCGCTCCGGCCAGCTCGGCCTCACGGCCGGCGAGCTTCAGGTCGCAGTCGATCTCGACCCGATCGAGAGGCGGCTCGACGAAGAGGTCGAGGGCCTCCGCCAGGTCCATCGGCTTGCGCACCAGCGCGTCGTGGTGGTCGTGGGCGACGATCAGCTTGCCCTCCTTGGCGCGGAGGACGTCGAGCTCGATCATGTCGACGCCGACCTCCACGGCCGCGTCGAAGCTCTCGGCCGTGTTACCCCTCACGATCGCGTCCGCCCCCTTGTGGCCGATCCGTCTGTACGCGGGGACGGCCTCCGGCGCTTCCCGCTCGTCCCCCTGCGTCTCCTCTGCAGGTTCCGCTGGCATGGGCGCGTCACCCTAGCGGCCACCAGGCTGCCCCGTTATGTGGGGCGGCCGCTGTTGATGCTTCACTCTGCCGCGATGAGGCGCGCGGGAATCGGCCTGGCCGTGCTGGCGGTGGCAGGTGCGGCCGCTCTTGCCGGCTGCGGAGGCGGGGGCGACGACAAGGGCCTCGACACGCCGGCCGGAAGGGCCGCCCAGGCGTACGTCGACGCGTACAACGGGCGCGACTTCGAGCACGTCTGCAAGCTGCTCAGCAAGAGCTACAAGGCGGAGCGCGAGCTCAGCCCCGGCTCGGGCGCGGAGCCGGAGGAGGAGGGCGAGCTCGAGACCGGATGCGCCGGGTACTTCAGAGAGCACACCGGAGGCGCCACCACGACCCTGACTCTCGTCGACGTTCAGGAGAGGGGTGCGGTTGCGACCGCACACGTCCGCTCGAGCTCAGAGGACCTTCCCGGCAGCAAGGCGGATGTGACCGTCGGACTGGCGCGTCAGCGGGACGGTTCGTGGAAGGTGACCGACATCACCGCCTTCACGGGGCAGGCGAGCGACTAGAACAGCTGATTCTCGTACGCACG
>DATAPB010000213.1:0-6485 GCA_036265435.1 Solirubrobacterales bacterium
GACCGGGGCGGGAGACTGCTTCGCCGGCGGCTTCCTCGGCTACCTCGACAGCCGGCGGGCGGCCGGCGACTCCGTGCTCGATCCGGCCATCCTCCGCGAGGCGATGGCGTATGGCTCCGTGCTTGCCTCGTTCAACGTCGAAGACTTCGGCACGGATCGGGTTCAGCGGCTGACCAAGGAGGAGATCGAGGAGCGGTTGCGGGACCTCCAGCGCAGCACTCGCTTCGAGATCGGCTCGACCTCCTCGCACTCCGGCTAGCTCCGCAGGCGCGCCTCGTCCAGGTCGAGGTCAGCCTGGACGATCGCCGCGGCGACCAGGGCGATAAGCGTCTCGGCATCGGTCACGGGGCGAGGCCTAGCGGGCGAGCGGCGGGTCGGGCCCTCAGTAACGCTAGTACCGGACCACGACCAGGCCGACCGCCAGGGCGACGACGGCCCAAGAGAGCGCTCGCAGCGACCCGTCGAGCGGCCCCGCGATCTCGGCCGGCGTCAGCTCGATGACCGTCCCGTCCGCGAGTCGCTGTTCGCCGCTGACCGAGATCGTCTTGCGTCGCAGCCGTCGGACTGGTGTTGAGAGGCGCCGCTGGACGAGGGTGAGCCCGAAACAGCCGACCGCCACCAGGGCGCCCGCGACAACGGTCTTCGCGGAGCCGAAGGACAGCGTGTTCACCCACCAGGAGGTGAGCGCGGGAAAGGCGCCCCAGGAGGCGGCGAGCCAGAAATCGGTGTGAAACCGGCCGTCGAAGAGCTCGAGGTTGTAGGCGACCACTATGAAGCCGCCGGCCAGCACGAAGGGCACCAGGGTCGCCGAGATCACGAAGCAACCGACGATCCCGATTCCAATCGCCCCGGCCAGTGAGACGACCGCAAGACCGATCAGGGTGCGGTCGGAGAGCTGAGTCTTGAGCGGGCGACCGTTGAGCTCGTCCAGGGTGTGGGCGCCGATCCCGACCGCGAGGAAGAACGCCGCGAGCGTGGCGATGAAGCGGTCGGTATGGATCTCGGCCGCCGCAGCCGCCCCGAAGGCGACGTTGGCGAGGTGCCAGGCCGTATATGGCGGGTGCAGGACCGTGACGAGGTCCCGCCAGCCTCCGGGCCGCATGGCGTAGAAGGCGGGACGCTTCAGTTGTGCGTCATCGGCCACTCGTCCCCCAGATCACGACCCCGCCGCCGAGGCTCATCACGCGGGCCTGAACCTGCTCGATCCCCGCAGCCCTCCAGAGCTGCAGCTGCCGGTCGAGCGGCAGCCGGCGGTAGAGATCGCTGATGCTCGGGCCGAGGAAGCGCCCGACCCGGTACCAGTCGCGCGAGATCAGGCGGCCCAGAACCGGCATCACGGCGCTGGTGTACACATGCCAGAGGGACCGCGCGATCGCATTCGGGGGAAGCATGAACTCCAGCGAGGCGATGCGGCCGCCCGGCTTCACCACGCGGGCGAGCTCGCTCAGGGTGGCCCCGGGATCCTCCACGTAGCGGAGCAGATAGGTGAAGGTCAGATGGTCGAACTCCCCGTCCGCGAAGGGCAGGGACTCGGCCTCACCCTGAACCAGATCGATCCGTCCCGCGAGCCGTGGGTCCCGGTCGAGCTTCGCGCGCGCGCCGGCGAGCATCTCGGGGCTCTGATCGAGGCCCACGACCGAGCACCCGTAGCGCCCGGCCAGGGCGATGGCGACCATTCCCGTGCCCGTGGCGACGTCGAGGACCCGGTCCTCGCGCGCGGCCGCGATCTCACTGACCATCGCGGCGCGCCAGCGAGGGTCCTGGCCGAAGCTGAGAAGAGCGCCGGCGAGGTCGTAGCGACGCGGAAGACCCGAGAAGAGCTCCAGCGTCTCCCGCTTGTTGAGTCGGTTTGCCGAATTCGCCACCGTGAGAAGATATGGGGGTACGCCGCACCAGACTGAGGAGGTTTGATGGCGACGAAGCAGGAGACCACAGAGCCGCAGGTCGACGCCTCGCAGGACGGCGCCTCCGGTGGCGACACCCTGAGCATCACCGACAACCGCACCGGGAAGACCTACGAGGTCGAGATCGCCGACGGGACCATCCGGACGATGGACCTGCGGCAGATCAAGGTGGACGACGACGACTTCGGCCTGATGGGGTACGACCCGGCCTTCACCAACACCGCCTCCTGCCGCTCGGCGATCACCTACATCGACGGAGAGGCGGGCGTCCTCCAGCATCGCGGCATCCCGATCGAGCAGCTCTGCGAGCACTCCACCTACCTCGAGGTCGCCTATCTCCTGATCTTCGGCGAGCTCCCCACCCCCGCGCAGCTCGAGCGCTGGACCTTCGACGTCACGCACCACACCTTCGCCCACGAGGACATCAAGAAGTTCAACGAGGGCTTCCGCCACGACGCCCACCCGATGGGCATGCTGCTCGCCTCCGTCGGCGCGCTCTCGACCTTCTACCCGGATGCCAAGCACATCGACGACCCTGAGGAGCGCTACATGGCGGCGATCAGGCTGATCGCCAAGGTCCCGACGCTCGCCGCCTGGGCGTACCGCCACAGCATGGGCCTCCCCTACGTGTATCCGGACAACGAGCTCGGCTACTCGGAGAACTTCCTCTCGATGCTGTTCAAGATGGAGAACACGTTCCAGCCGGACCCGCGCCTGGCGAAGGCCCTCGACGTGCTCTTCATCCTGCATGCGGACCACGAGCAGAACTGCTCGACCAATGCGGTGCGCTCCGTCGGCTCGTCGGGCGTCGACCCCTACTCCGCCGTCGCAGCCGGCGTTGCGGCCCTCTACGGCCCACTGCACGGCGGTGCCAATGAGGCGGTCCTGCGGATGCTTCGCCGGATCGAGAGCGCCGACAACATCCCGGCCTTCCTCGAGGGCGTCAAGAACCGCGAGGAGAAGCTGATGGGCTTCGGCCACCGGGTCTACAAGAACTACGACCCGCGCGCGCGGATCATCAAGAAGCACGTCGACGAGGTGCTCGAGGCAACGGGCGACAACCCGCTGCTCGACATCGCCACAGAGCTCGAGAAGCGGGCGCTCGACGACGAGTACTTCACCTCGCGGAAGCTCTACCCGAACGTCGACTACTACTCGGGGCTGATCTACGAGGCGATGGGGATCCCCACCGACATGTTCACGGTGATCTTCGCCATTCCGAGGACCTCGGGCTGGGCCGCCCAGTGGATGGAGCAGAACGAGGACCCGGAGCTCAAGATCGCGCGGCCGCGCCAGATCTACACCGGGCGTCGCGACGTCGACTACATCCCGCCCGAGAAGCGCGAAGGCCCGGAGAAGATCACCGGGCCGCCGGCGAAGCGGCCGAAGCGGCCGCGCCGAGGCGCCTAGGGGGCGGAGGCCGCTTCGAGCGCGCGCTCCGGGCTGGCGAACACGTCGATCCGGGCGATCCTGCGATCCTCATAGCCACGCTGAACGCTGCCGCCGACCGCGCCCTCCGGTGGGTGTATCTCGACCATCCCAGGCTAGTCTGCGCGCGCGTGGGCAAATGGAAGGTCACGGTCCGGCACGGATCCAGTGTCGGAAGGGAGAAGTTCGACTCGCTCGATGAGGCAATCGGCGAAGCGCGGCGGCGCGTCGAGGAGGTCCGGCGGGAGGGCGGCCTTCCCGAGGTCAGCGTTTTCCGAACGCACACCCCCGATCAGCGTGTCCACGCCCGCATCGAGATCTCCGGCCCCGGCCTCTTCGGCGCGCCGGAGGGCGGCATCGACGTGATGGGCGACGGCAGCGCGATCGCCTACACCGGGGCGATCCGCAAGGAGACGATCGTGGCCGACTCCGTGGATGAGGCATTCGGGCGATTGAAGGGCGGGCTTGAGCGCTGAGGTCGCGGGAATAAGCTGCGACCGATGGCGGAGAGCGTCGAAGTCGGTCGCCGTGTGCGCCTGCCCAAGGGGGCCGAGCGCCCGATCCAGGTCTTCATCAACGGCACGGAGCAGCGCGAGGGCACCGACTACTCCCTCCACGGGCGCGAGGTCGTCTTCTCTCGGCCCCTGGTCAAGGAGAAGGTGAGCGGAGCACGTTGGGCGGCGATGCTCCTCGGCCTGTTCGGCAGCTATGGCAGAAATGAGACGGTGGACGTCCACTTCCGGCACGGCGGCAAGATGCGGGTGATCTCCGACGCAAGAGTCGAGCACTGATGCGCGTCTGCCTGATGATCGAGGGGCAGGAGGCCGTCTCCTGGGAGGACTGGCTCGGCCTCGCCAAGGCCTGCGAGGAGAGTCCGATCGAGGCACTGTTCCGCTCCGACCACTACCTCTCGGTGATGGGCAGGACGGACCGTGGCTCGCTCGACGCCTGGTCGACGATCGCCGGACTCGCCGCTGTCACCCGCGAGCTGCGCCTCGGAACGCTCGTCTCGCCCGCCACCTTCAGGCACCCGTCGTTGCTGGCGAAGAACGTCGTCACCGCCGACCACATCTCCGGCGGCGATCGGATCGAGCTAGGGATGGGTACCGGCTGGCTGGAGGACGAGCACGTCGCCTACGGCTTCCCGTTCCCGCCGCTGGGCGAGCGGTTCGAGCTGCTCGAGGAGCAGATCGAGATCGTCAGACGTCAGTGGGAGGAGGATCGGCTCGACTTCGAGGAGAAGCACTACACGGTGAGGGGCAACGCCCTGCCCAAGCCGCTCTCGCCTCCCAACCTGATCGTCGGCGGACGCGCCAAGCCCCGGAGCCTGCGGATCGCCGCTCGCTGGGCCGATGAATACAACCTGGTGATGATGACCGCCGAGGAGTGCGCCGCGGCGGTCCCGGTGGTCAGGGAGGCGTGGCAGGCCACCGGCCGTCCCCAACCGGTGATATCGCTGATGACGAGCTGCATCATCGGCTCGGACGAGGTCGACCTGCTCGAGCGCGCCCACGCGACCGCAGGGATTCGGGGCGATGACGCGACCGATCCGGAGGCGTATCTGGAGGCGGAGCGCACGAACTCGCTCGTCGGCACCGTCGCCCAGATCCGCGAGCAGCTGGCGAACCTGGAGGGCATCGGCGTCGAGCGGGTGATGCTGCAGTACCTGACGCATACCGACCTCGACGGGGTCGGCTACATCGCGGAGCTCTCGAACTAACCGGGTTGCTCCTCGGCTACGCCTCGGAGCACCCTCGCATCAGACGGCTGCGGGCTCGCCGGCGCCGAGGCCGGAGAGGTCGGCGACGCGCTCGCGGTGATCGCGAGGGGTGCCGAGCATGCGGCCGGCGACGCGGCCGCGCTTGAGCCAGAACTGCAGATCGTGCTCCCAGGTGAAGCCGATGCCGCCGAAGACCTGCAGCGCAGAGGCCGGGACCTCCCAGCCGGCGTCCGAGGCGCGGGCGCCGGCCATCGCAGCCGCCATGGGCAGCGACTCGGGCTCGGCGTCGGCGGCCCAGGACGCGTAATAGGTGAGCGAGCGCGACTCCTCGGTGGCCAGCAGCATCGCCGCGCAGAGGTGCGAGACCGCCTGGTAGGAGCCGATCGGCCTACCGAACTGCTGGCGTTCGCGGGCGTACTCGACCGCCATCTCCATCGTCCGCTGGGCGACGCCGGTGAGCTCTGCCGCGATCGCCACGGCGAGGCGGTCGCGGCCGACGCCGACGTCGCCGGGCAGCCGCTCACCGGCGGCGTCGGAGACGAGGCCGTAGGCGCGGGTCGCGTCGATCGCCTCGAACGGCTCGAAGTCGACCGCGGGTGCGGGCGCAACCAGAGCCCCCTCGCCGTCGAAGGTGACGACAACGTCCGCGGTGGGAAGATCGCAGAAGAGCGTGCTCTGCCCGTCGGCGAAGCCGCCGAACGATCCCGTCGCCTCGCCGGAGGCGAGCTTCGGCAGCCACTCTGCGCGCTGCTCGTCGGAGCCGGCGGCCGAGATGACGAGCGCAGCGCCGACGCTGCCGAGCAGGGGCGTCGGGGCGCAGACGATCCCGCTCTCCTCGAGCAGGACGGCGAGCTCGACCATGCCGAGTCCCTGGCCACGGTCCTCCTCGGCAATCGCGATCCCGGGCCAGCCGAGCTCCGAGATCTCCTGCCAGAGGCCGTCGTCGTAGGAGCGGGACTCCGCGAGCTCCCGCACCTTCGAGGGCATAAAGCGGGAGGCGAGGAACTCGTGCGCGGTCCGCTTGATCTCCTGCTGCTCGTCGTTCAGGTCGAAGTTCATGGCTACCTCAGCCTCGGGAGCCCCAGTACGCGCTCAGCAATGATGTTCTTCAGCACCTCGGTGGTGCCGCCCTCGATGGAGTTCGCGCGGGAGCGCAGGAAGCGGTAGCTCCAGTCGGTGTTCACCCGCATCCCCTCGGGGCCAAGGACCTCGTTGCCGAGCTCGGTCAGCGCCTGGTTGTAGTCCGCCCACTCCCACTTCGAGAGCGATCCCTCGGGGCCCGGGATCCCGGTCTTCATCGTGGCGGTGAGGGCGCGCAGGGATCCGAGGCGCATCGCCTCGATCCCGATCTGGAGCTGGGCGATCTTCTGGCGAATGATCGGGTCCTCGTCGAGGCCCCGCTCGCGGACGACGGCGATCACGTCCTCCATCGT
>DATAPB010000214.1:0-5878 GCA_036265435.1 Solirubrobacterales bacterium
CACGATCACCAAGCCATGCGAAGGAGTCAACTCTCACCCCTGGAATATCCGCCGCGTAGCCACGGTTCAGACGGGTACGCGCAACCGCTCGGCCATCTCGACCGCCTCTTGGCGCGAGTGCACTTTGAGCTTTCGCAGCACGTTCTTGGAGTGGCTGTGGATGGTTTCCTCCGAGAGGACAAGCGTTTCGGCAATCTGCTTCGTGTCCTTGCCCTGGCAAAAGAAGTCCAGGATCTCCCACTCGCGCTCGGTCAGTGGGCTGTGCACAGGCCGCATCCCCATACCACCTTCGGGGAGCTGGCGCAGACGCTCGATCAACCGCATCGTCACCTTCCGTGAGAAGGCAGATTCACCGCGGATCACGCCGCGTATGACTCGAGCCACCGTCTCCAGCGGCACATCCTTGGAAAGGAATCCGCATGCTCCCGCACGCAGGGCCTCCAGCTGGGTCTCCTCAGCGTCGTGCTGCGAGAAGATGACGACACGAACCTCGGGAGCCTCATCACGGATCCGGCGCGTTGCGGTCAGCCCGTCGACCACGGGAAGCGAGGCTTCCATCAAGGTGACATCGGGACGGTAATGGAGCGAGAGCTCAACGACCTCGCGGCCGCTGGATGCCTCGGCTGGGATGACGAAGCCTGCCTGGTCCTGTAACGCGTCCCGAATCACTCGCCGAGCGATCGGATCCGGCTCGCCGATTATGACGTGCGCGCCGGCAACCTTGAGCTTGGACCTCCCGGGCATCCCTTCCCGGTCTCGCTTTCTGCTGGTTTTCGTGCCGGCCGGATCCAGAAACTCCTGATCTCCCCAGAGCAAGTCGCTAACCATGGAGCGACGCCGGCTATTGAAATCAACATGCCCATTGATGATGCGTCGGAAACCTTCAGCCCGGCCACGACGGATGAAGCCGGTCGATGTCAGCTCTCCTGAGCCTGCACCGCTTCCACCAGGCGCATGGCAACCGATCGACTCACAGCCGCTTCACCTGCTCGGACACCGCGGAGGACTCGGGGCAGGATGTCGAGGTCGATCGACTTCTCCAGGAAGCCGGCTGCTCCCGCTTGTAGCGCCTCCAGCTGAGTGGTCTCATCAGCGTCGGCGGCGAGCATGATGACCAAGATCCCCGGAGAGATGCTGAGAATCTCGCGCATCGCGTCGGTGCCACTTCGATCGGGCAGCGCGAGCTCGAGCAGGACCAAGTCGGGCCGTCGGTCCCTGACCAGCTCGATCCCAGTGGAAGCATCCGGGGCCTCGCCGACGAGCTCGATGTCGCCTTCGGCAGCCAGGCGCATGCGCAATGCATGGCGCAACAGCGGATCGCCATCAACTATTGCAACAGCAAGCGCCGGGAATGAACTCGATGAAGCCAGCTTCCGGATCGTGGAAACTTAGTATGTGAGGAGTGCGACCCCACGGGAACTTCCAACCCCCTAGGGGGGTAGAAACCCTCCCGGTGTAACGCAACGAGCGGGATTCGAACCTGCGGCACGTCGTAGGCCTAGGCTCCGCTCGTGCCTCGAGCCTCGCCCGAATCGATCCGGGCGATGCTCGACACACCGGTCGGCCGCACGCTCCGCGCGCACCTGGCCGCGCGCAACGAGCCTACTCAGGCTCGGGCTCCTCGTAGAGGCTCTCGACCGCGAGCTGCTGCCCTTGGTCGCTCCAGATCTTGACCTCCAGGTAGAGCTCGTCCGGGAACCCCTTGACGGCGTCGAGCGCGATGAGGGTGAAGCGCTCATCGGTGACCGGCGTCTGGTCGACGACCTCGGCCTCGAGCTCCGCAGTGGCCGCCTTCGCACCGGGGATCAGGGGGGTTCCCCAGACCAGGGTGACGTCGCCGCCGCGGTCGCTCTCACCACGCCACGTCCCGATGACCTCCTCGTTCAGGTCGATCATCCAGTCCGGGTTCTGGTCTGCGGTCACGTCGGTGAAGTCGGCGCGAGCCTCGAACCCCCCGGCCTCGCCCTCCTCTCCCTCCCCAGGGCGGGCGAAGCAGACGAACCCGAAGTACTCGCTCGGCTCGGCCCCCCCCTCGACGGGTGCGACGGCGGGGACGTAGACCCGCCCGCCCCAGCCGCGCTCGGGGAACCAGGTCACCTCCCCCGGCGGCCCACCGGCCTCGGAGACGTGCGGCTCGCACGCCTTGGCAAACTCGTCGCGCAGCCGCTGCCCCCAGCGGCCGTAGGGCAGCCCCTCGACGCTGGCGTCGGCGATGAATCGCGGAATGGGACGGCGAACGGGCGGCACGGAGGGGTGACCCTACCCGAGCGCATCGCGCAGCTCCGCCGCCGCTCGCTCAGGCGGGAAGACGTTCAGCTCCACCCCGGTCGACATCTCGAATCCGGCGCGTATGCCGATCCGTGGCGCGATGTCGAGATGCCAGTGGAAGGACTCCGCGTCTCGCGGTGCAGTGATCGTCCAGGCGTTGAACTGAGGGACAGCCTCGAAGCGGGCCTCGAGGGCTCGTAGGGCGGTCCGCAGCATGCCCAGGCCGACCTCGCCGTCCTCCTCGAAGCTCGTGGCGGGGCTCCTGGGGATGATCCGCAGCTCGAAGGGGGAGCGCGACGCCCACGGGCAGATCAGCAGGGCGTCGTCGTCGATCGCCACCAGACGCTCCTTGCGGCGCACCTCCTCCGAGGCGACCTCCGAGAGCAGGTCGCCTCCCATCGTGTGCTGGTTGTAGGCGGAGAAGCGCTCGCGCTCCCGGGCCACGGCGGCGGGGACGAAGCCCAACGCGTACAGCTGTGCGTGGCTGTGCTCGAGCGAGGCGCCGGCCTCGCGGCCCTCGTTGACGATCAGCTGCACGTATGCCGCGCGCTCGCCATACGCGCGCATTCTCTCCCGCCAGCCGGCCACCGCCGCGGCGAGCTCCGAATCGTCCAACTGGCCGAGTGAGGTGTGGTGTGTCGGCGAATTGACGATCACCTCGTGGAATCCCGTGGCCACCGAGGACTGGAAGAGGTCCGGCTCTCGTCCGCGGGAGGTCGCTCGCAGCGGGTCGCCGGCTGCCGCGAACCCTCCTCCAGCCTCGGCGCCGCCCGGCGGCGCGGTCGGCGCGTCGTCCTCACACGTCTGCGCGAGCGCCGGATAGAGGTTGGGAACCGCGCGAACCCGCCAGCCGGGCGTGTCCGGATCGCCGCCGCCCGGGCGATCGGCCCAGGTCTCGGGCGGGGTGCGGTCCTCACGGCCCTCGCAGAAGGGACATTTCTCCCGCGCGTCCTCATTCGGCTCGGTCGGAGCCCCCGCGAAGTCGAAGGGGCGGTCGGCCCGCGCGGGCGAGAGGATCGTGCGCAGGCCGGTGAGCTGGTCCAGGCGGATCTCGGGCGTGGGCTTCTCCTCAGACATCGAGGGCCTTCCGCATCCGCAGGTGCTCGATCTCCGCCTCCATGAAGGTGTCTCCCTCCGCCACGTACCCGTTCGAGGCGTAGAACGGCTCCGCCCGACTCTGTGCGTGCAGCACCATCTCGGTCGCGCCCCGCCGGTGCACCTCCCGCTCGGCGCCGGCGAGCAGTCGTCCGCCCACCCCGCGGCCGCGCAGCCGCCGCTCCACCGCCATCCGCTCGAGCTTCCACTGACCGTCCCCGATGTCCCGCAGACGGCAGGTGGCGATCACGCCGCCCTCGTCCAGGGCGACGAGCTGGACGGACTCCGCGTCGAGATCATCGACCTCCTCCTCCGGGTCAACACCCTGCTCGTCGACGAACACGCGGACCCGCAGGTCCATGGCGGCCCGCACCTCCGAGTCGTCCCGCGCTGGACGGACTGTGACTGTCAACCGGCAGTCAGCGGTCAACCCGGGGAACTCAGGAGCCGGCCGCGCCGTCGCCCGGCTTGCCCCTGGTCAGCTGGGCGAAGGCGTCGATGAACTCGATCGGCAGCGGGAAGACGATCGTGGTGTTCTGGTTGACGCCCATCTCGAGCAGTGTCTGCAGGTAGCGCAGCTGAAGGGTCGCCGGGTTCCTGGAGATGATGTCGGCGGCGTCGGCGAGCTTCTCCGCGGCCTGGAACTCCCCCTCCGCGTTGATGATCTTCGCCCGCCGCTCCCGCTCGGCCTCGGCCTGGCGCGCCATCGCCCGCTGCATCTGCTCGGGGATCTCGACGTCCTTGATCTCGACCGTGCTGACCTTGACGCCCCAGGGCTCGGTCTGCTCGTCGATGATCTTCTGCAGGTCCTCGTTGAGCCTCTCCCGCTCGGAGAGGAGCTGGTCGAGCTCAGCCTTGCCGAGCACCGACCGCAGCGTCGTCTGCGCGATCTGGGAGGTGGCGAGCAGGAAGTTCTCGACCTCGACGATCGAGTTGTTCGGGTCGATCACGCGGAAGTACGCGACCGCGTTCACGCGGGCCGGGACGTTGTCGCGGGTGATCACCTCCTGCGGTGGGATGTTCAGCGTCACCGTCCGCAGGTCGACCCGCACCATCCGGTCGATCACCGGGACCAGCAGGATCAGGCCAGGACCCTTCTGAGCGATCAGACGTCCGAGGCGGAAGATCACACCTCGCTCGTATTCCCTCAGGACCCGGACGGACGCGCCGAGGAAGATCAGCACGAAGAACGCGATGACAACGACGATTCCGATCGCTACGGCCATGTCTGTCAGGCCCCTTTCTCGACTGTCGCCGGGTCCTGGTCGGCGACCGGCTCGACTTCCAGTGTCAGGCCATCCACCGCCTTCACCCGGACTCTATTGCCTGGCCCGATCTCGCCCGGGCCCGTCGCCCGCGCCTTCCAGAGCGCGCCCTGGATGAAGATCTGACCCTCCGGATCGAGGGGCAGGCGCACCTCCCCGACGGCTCCGACCAGCTCCTCCGAACCGGTGCGCACCGGTTCGTCGCGGTGGGCGGCGATCGCCTTGCGCGAGGCGAAGATGACGAACCCCGCCAGGATCACGCCCGCGACGATGATCGCGGCGACAGGTAGGTCGTGGCCGGCGTCCCTCCAGGCGAAGCCAGCTCCGACGAGCGCCGCGACGCCGAGCAGCCCGAGCACCGTGGTGGGCGCATGGGCCTCGGCAATGAAGAGGAGCAGCGCCACCGCGAGGAGCGTGATCGCCAGGGCTTCCATATCTCCATTATCCGCCTGCGGCGTATCGGTTCACCTCCGCGACCAGATCAGCCTCGCTGCCGTACACGCCCGGGTGCGTGAAGACCTGCTTCCCCGAGCGGTCGTAGAAGGTCGTCGTGGGGAAGGCCTGCGGGGGACCGCCGAGATCCTGGGCGATCTTCAGGTCGGGGTCGCTGTAGGAGGGGTAGGGCAGCGGCAGCTCCGAGAGGAAGGTCTCGGCCGACCCACTCGAGTCGTTCGAGTTCACGCCGAGGAACGCGATCTGGCCGCCGCGCTTCTCCGCGAGCGACTGGAACCAGGGGAACTCGAAGCGGCAGGGACCGCACCAGGAGGCCCATTTGTTGACCACGACGGGCGTCCCGCTCAACTGTGAGAGCCGTCCGTCGAAGGCCTCCGTGCCGCCGTCGAGCAGCTGGTTCGCCTGGGCGCGGATCGCGGCGAGCTGCGGCGGCGCCCCTTGGATCGGCGCCTTTGCCTGCTGCTCGGTCAGCCGTGAGTCGGGATTGCCGCTGTTCGAGGAGCCGCAGCCGGCGATGACGAGGGCGATCATCGCCGCAAGGCTGAGCAGGGCGGGAAGTGGCGACTGTGGGCGTTTCACATTCATGGAATACGGGTCATCGATCAAGAGTGCTTTAATTCCTATCGGTCCATCAAGTTCCTGGACCCAGGGAGCGTCCGGAGCGGAGAGCCGTTTTCCGGGTGTCCCCCGTGATCAGGCCAAATGCGCCTCGCCATCTTTGCGATTGGCGGGGAGCGGCGGATCAGAGAGCCTCAGATGGCTGAAGAGACCAAGGCAGCCGCCAAAGCGGCGAAGGC
>DATAPB010000215.1:0-7971 GCA_036265435.1 Solirubrobacterales bacterium
GCCGCCGGCGAGACGATCGCGGCGCCGAGGCCCTGCGCCGCGCGCGCGGCGATCAGCTGGCCCTGGGTCGCGGCGAACCCCGCCGCGAGCGAGGCGATACCGACCACGGCCAGGCCGGCCATGAACACCCGGCGCCGACCCAGGAGGTCAGCGGCGCGTCCGCCGAGCAGCAGGAAGCCGCCGAAGGCGATCACGTAGGCGTTGACGATCCACGGCAGGTTCTCCTCCGAGAAGTCGAGCCCCTTGCCGATGCTCGGCAGCGCGACGTTCACGATGGACGCGTCCAGCACGACGATGAACTGTGCGACGCAGAGCAGGATCAGTGCTGTCCAGCGCTTCTCTAGATATTCCTGGGCTGTGGTCATCCCCCTTGACTCCTTTCGGTCGCTTTCCGACTTGTCTCGCCGGTCTCAACTGGACGACGAACGGGGTGTGTCGAAATAGACATCTTCGTCATGTAAGCTCTCAATCGGAAGCGGAGTTCCGGTTTCGCTTTGGACTATACGGAATTCTTATTCCGTTTGCAGCGTGAGCTTCGACACACCTCGACAGCATCGCCTCGAAGGGAAGCGAATCGGATGACAACCGTCACAGAGGTCAAGCCGGAGGAGGAGAACGGCGCGCCCCGCGCCCTTCGCGCCGATGCGCGACGCAACCGCGAGGCGGTGATCGCCGCAGCCAAGAAGCTGTTCGCGGACGAGGGGCTCGACGCGCAGATGCCGGACGTCGCCAAGGCCGCCAGGGTCGGCGTGGGCACGGTCTACCGGCACTTCCCCACCAAGGAAGACCTGATCGCGGCGCTGGCGACCGAGCGGTTCGAGCGGCTCGCCGAGAAGGCGCGCGAGGCGATTGCGGCCGAGGATCCATGGGAGGGCCTTTGCGACTTCATCCGGTTCTCGGCTCAGATCCAGGCCGATGACCGCGGGCTCTGCGAGGTGATGGGATCCCGCCCCGAGGTGATGGAGGCTTCGGCCTATGCGGTTGGCCTGGAGAAGCTCGCGGAGGAGATGGTCAAGCGCGCCAAGAGCTCGGGCAAGCTGCGCAAGGACCTCGAATGGCGCGACATCCCGATGATCGCCTGCGGCCTCGGGCGCATAACTGCGGCGGAGATGGGGCCGGCCACGGGCAGGTGGCCGAGGCTGGTCGAGATCGTCATCGATGGTCTCCGGGCGCCCGGCAGCTCGAAGCTGCCCAGGCCGCTCACCTAGGTCTCTAGTTCTTCGCGCGCTTTCTGAGAGGCGCGAACGAGCGCCAGTTGCGCGTGTTCGCCACCTGATCGGCGCTGAGCCACGCGCGGCGCGCCGTCGCCACGGAGTAGCGCATGTTCGCCAGCGTCTCGGTCCCGTGAGCGTCGGTCGTGCAGATGATCCGCACGCCCGCCTCGGCCGCGAGCTTGGCGTTGTGCTCGTTGAGGTCGCGGCGATTCGGGTTGCCGTTGATCTCCATCATGGTGCCCGTCCTCGCCGCGGCGTCGGCGATCCGCACCATGTCGACCGCGTACGGCTCCCGGCGCAGCAGCAACCGCCCGGTCAGGTGCCCGATGCAGTCGACCAGCGGGTGCTCCATCGCTGCGATCACCCGCTCCGTCATCGCCTGCTGCGAGATCGTGAACGAGGTGTGGACGCTCGCCATCACCCAGTCGAGCTCGGCGAGCAGGTCGTCGGGATAGTCGAGCGAGCCGTCGGTCCCGATGTTCACCTCCGAGCCGGCGAGCAGGCGGAACCCCCGCGGCCCCGACCCGTTGTAAGCGCGGATCTCCTCGATGCGCTTGGCGAGCTGCCTGTCGGTGACGTGGTTGCCGAATCCATGGCTGGCGGAGTGGTCGGTGATCGCCAGGTAGGCGTATCCGCGCCGTCGAGCCTCCTCGGCCATCTCCTCGAGGCTGTTGCGCCCGTCCGACAGGGTGGTGTGGCAGTGGAGGTCGCCGCGGACGTCCTCGACCGTGATCAGGTCCGGTAGCTCTCCGGTGTCGCCCGCCTCGATCTCACCGCGGCCCTCGCGCAGCTCCGGCTCGATATAGGGCAGGCCGAGCAGCTCGTAGACCCCCGCTTCCTCCGAGAACCGGTGCACCTTCTTGCCCTCGACCTCCGCAACGCCGTGCTCGCTCACGGAATAGCCGCGCTGCAGTGCCCGCTCGCGCAGCTGGACGTTGTGCTCAGCCGAGCCCGTGAAGTGCTGGAGCAGGTTGCCGAACGTCTCCTCGGTGCCGATCCGGAGGTCGACCTTGAGGCCCGAGTGGGTGAGGACACTCGCGGCTGCGTCTCCTCCGCGTCTGGATTCGGCGGAGAGCCCATGGGTGGCCAGCGCCTCGACGAGACGGGCGGCGTCGTCGCTGGTCGCGATCAGGTCGAGGTCCTTGCAGGTCTCCGTCCAGCGACGGGCCGAGCCGGCGATCTCAATCCGGTTCGCGACCCCGAGCCCGAGCAGGTCGGAGCGGATCTCCTCCGCGACGGGAAGCACGTTGGAGAGCAGCAGGCGCTCGCCGATGCCGTCGTCGGTCACGCCCTCCAGGGAGGAGAGGATGTTCTCCTCCGTCTTGGCGCCGAGACCGCGCATCCCGGCGATCCGGCCCTGCTCGGCGGCCTCCTTGAGCTGGGTGAGGTTCTCCACCCCGAGCTCGTCGTAGATGCGACGAGCGGTCTTCGCCCCCACGCCGGGCACCCGGGTGACCTCGACGAGTGTCGCGGGGAACTTAGCCTTCAGCTTCTCCGCCGATGGGATGCTGCCGGTCTCGATCAGCGTCTCGATCTTCTCCGCCAGCGTCTTGCCGATCGCCGGCAGCTCGGTGAGCCGGCCTTCCTCCGCCAGCTGCTCGATCGAGACCGGGCTCTCGGCGACGGTCCGGGCGGCCTCCCGGTATGCCTGCACGCGGAACCGATCGGCTCCGTCGAGCTCGTACAGGACTCCGAGCTCCCGCAGGGCGGCTGCGATGTCCGCGTTGCGCATGCCAGACAACTTATTGGCACCCGAAACTCGCCCCGAGGCGGCGAATCTCCCTGACCCGCCGCTAACTACCCTTGCCGCCGTGCCCGCCCCTGCCCCCGGGTCGAACGAGGCCTGGGTCATTCTCCCGACCTACAACGAGGCCGAGAACCTCGAGCGCATCGTGGGCGCCGTGCTCGAGCACCTTCCCGACTCGGGCCGGGTCCTCGTCGTCGACGACAACTCGCCGGACGGCACCGGCGAGATCGCCGACCGGCTGGCCTCGGCGAACGACTCGATCTCGGTCCTCCACCGGGAGCGCAAGGAGGGGCTCGGGCCGGCCTACCTGGCCGGCTTTCACGTCGCGCTCGATGGCGGCGCCCAGCGGATCGTCGAGATGGATGCGGACTTCTCCCACGATCCCGCGTACCTGCCGAGGCTGATCGGCGCGGCCGACGACTACGACCTGGTGATCGGTTCGCGCTACGTGCCCGGTGGCGGCGTCACCGACTGGGGCCCGATGAGGCGGTTCATCAGCCGCGGCGGCAGCACGTACGCTCGGCTCGCGCTCCGCCTGCCCGTGATGGACCTGACCGGCGGCTTCAAATGCTTCCGGCGTGAGGTGCTCGAGGCGATCAAGCTGGACACGATCGAAGCCCGCGGCTACGCCTTTCAGGTCGAGACGACCTATCGGGCACTCAAGGCCGGCTTCCGGGTGGTCGAGATCCCGATCGTCTTCAGGGACCGGACGGACGGCACCTCGAAGATGAACCGCTCGATCGTCGCCGAGGCGATGTGGCGGGTCCCGGCCATGAGATTCCGGCGCTGGTGATGTACTTCACTTTGTATAGTGAAGGTGCGACGCCGGGCTAGACTGGGTATCGCATCTTCAACCACACGACCGAGGAGATCACCGTGCCGGGCAAGCTCGCCGACGTAACCGACGCCAACTTCCAGTCCGATGTGCTCGACGCTGACGGCCCCGTCCTCGTCGACTTCTGGGCGCCCTGGTGTGGTCCCTGCCGCGTCGTTCATCCCGTCCTCGAGGAGATCGACTCCGAGCGCGACGATCTCAAGATCGTCAGCCTGAACACGGACGAGAACCCGCAGACCGCGGCCAAGTACGAGGTCCTCTCGATCCCGACGATGATCGTCTTCAAGGGCGGCGAGGCCGTCACCCGGCTGGTCGGCGCCCGGCCGAAGGCCAGGCTCGAGTCCGAGCTCGAGCCGGTGCTCGCGTAGCTGGCGCTTTCCCGGGCTCTTCGGTTCTTCTTCAGCGACTGCTCGCAGCCGTGGTCCCGGCCGCGCTGCGGCTGTGCAAGCGCCGGACCGCCGGTTAGATGCCGGCCAGGCGGGCGCGCGTAGGATGCGCCCGTGTCCGGCGATCGGCAGCGCATCGCGTCCGGGTCCCCATACGAAGAGCGGTTCGGCTTCACCCGGGCAGTCCGGGTCCGCGACCGGGTGCAGGTCGCGGGGACCGCGCCGATCTGGCCGGACGGCTCCTGCGACCCGGACCCCGGGGTTCAGGCGCGCCGCTGCCTCGAGATCATCACGACTGCGCTGGCTGAGGCCGGGGCGAGTCCGGATCAGGTGACGAGGACGCGGATCTTCATCACCGATGTGGCCGACTCCGAGGCCGTGGGTCTCGCCCACGGCGAGGTTTTCGGTGAGGCTCGGCCGGCGATGACGATGGTGGTCGTGAAGGGGATGGTCGATCCGCGCTGGAAGGTCGAGATCGAGGCGGAAGCGCTGATCGAGTGAGCCTCGTCCGCTACTACGCGGCACAGACTCTCGATGGCTACATCGCGGAGCCCGATGACTCGATCGACTGGCTGACCGGCTACGAGGGCAGCTTCGAGGGAGCCGATTCCGACGCGGGGCAGGCGGGCTATGACGAGTTCTACGAACGGATCGGGGCCCTCGTCATGGGCTCGACCACGTACGAGTGGGTCCTCGCGCACGGGCGCAGCTGGCCGTACGGCGGGAAGCCGACCTGGGTGCTGAGCTCGCGCGAGCTCGAGCTCCCGGAGGGCGAGAGCGTCGACGTCCGCATCGCCGACGCGGAGGTTCCCGAGCTGATCGACGAGATGCGGGACGCCGCCGGAGATCGGGACATCTGGATCGTCGGTGGCGGGCTCGTGGCGTCTCAATTCGCGGACCACGGGCTGTTGGACCGGGTCGAGGTGACGGTGGTGCCGGTCCTGCTCGCCGAGGGCAAGCCCCTGTTCGAGCGGCGGCCGCCGGGCGGCCCGATGCTGCTGCTCTCCGCCCGCACCTTCTCGAGCGGGATGGTCGGCCTGGTCTACGAGATCAAGCGGTAACCAGGCTCCGCACCCGCTCGGGGGTGAGCTCATCGAGCGAGTCGAGCACCTGGGCGGCCAGCGCCAGCGCATCGGCTTCTGGCGGGAAGTCCCTGTTGGGCACCGCGATCACGGTCATCTCCGCGGCATGCCCTGAGCGGATCCCGTTCGTCGAGTCCTCGATCGCCAGGCACGAACTGGGATCGGCGTCGAGGCGCCGCGCGGCCTCGAGGTAGACGTCGGGAGCCGGCTTCCCGGCACGGACCTCCTCCGAGGACACCGTCGCCTGAAAGCAATCAGCGATGCCCGCCTCGTCGAGCACCAGGTCGATCACGTGGCGATTCGACGACGAGGCCAAGCCGAGCGGCCATTCGGCCGCCAACGCCCGAACCGACTCCACGGCGCCGGGAAGCAACGGCAGGTGCTCGCGATAGAGGTCGGCCACGCGGTCGGCGACCTCCTGAGAGATCCGCTCGGGATCCATGTCGACGCCGAGCCGGTCGCGGACGTACTCCGACCACTCCACCGAGCTCATTCCCATCATGTCCCGCTGGGCGCCATCGTGCCAGCGGCCTCCGTTCTCCTCCACGAACTCCTTGCGGACCTCGTCCCAGACGGCCTCCGAGTCGACCAGCACGCCGTCCAGGTCGAAGACGACCGCGTCGATTGCATCCGATCTGCCCACTCAGGCCTTGCTGACCGCGATGCGAAGCTCGCGGCCCTCGATCGTGGCGCTCTCGCCGGCGCCATCGGCGCCGTAGCCGACCGAGGTGGCGAGGGTCTCCCCCGCGATGTAGGACTCATGCTCGCGGGCCGCTTCGAGCAGTTCGTCATCGCCGCCCAGCTCGAGTGAGATCCGGTCTGAGACCTCGAGCCCGGCCTGCTTGCGCGCCTCCTGGACCGCACGGACCACCTCGCGGGCCAGGCCCTCGCGGAGCAGCTCGTCGTCCAGGTCGAGCTCCAGGGCGACCGCGTGACCGGCCTCCGCCTCCACCTCGTAGCCCTCGAGCGGCTCCATCACCAGGTTGAGGTCATCGGTGCCGAGCGTGTGATCCTTGCCGCCGACCTGAATGCCCACCTCGTCGCCGCGCTCGATGGCCGCGGCGACCGCGGCCGGTTCGAGGGCCTCGACGGCCGCGGCGACCTGCGGCATGTCCTTGCCGAAACGCGGCCCAAGGGCCCGGTAGTTCGGCCTGACGCGGTAGGAGACGAGCTCGGCTTCGGAGTGCACGAAGTCGAGCTCCTTGACATTGAGCTCGGAGGCGACCACCCCGGCCAGCCGCTCGATCGCCTCCTGCTCTGCATCCGAGGCGACCACTACCGCCTTGCGCAGAGGCTGTCGGAGCTTCACCTTCGCCTGGGCGCGAGCCGCACGGCCCAGCTCGATGGTGCGCCTGACGGCGTCCATCCCGGCCTCGAGCTCGGCGTCGACGAGGCTCTCGTCGAACTCGGGGTAGTCGCAGAGATGAATCGAGTCCGGGTCCTCATTCGTCCACTGATCCACCGGCTTCTCCAGGCCGGTCTCCTCGCCGAAGAGCAGGTTCGCGTAGACCTCTTCGGAGATGAAGGGCGTGAACGGCGCCAGCAACTTCGCCGTCTCGCCGAGGCAGAAGCGCAGGGTCTCGAGCGCAGCGAAGTCCCCGTCCCAGAAGCGGCGGCGGTTGAGCCGCACGTACCAGTTGGAGAGCTCCTCGGTGTACTCGGCGATCGCGCGGGCCGCCGTCGTGCAGTCGAAGCCCTCCATCTGCTCACGGACCTCCGCGATCGTCCGCTGTAGGCGTGAGACCGCCCAGCGATCGAGCTCGGTCACCTCGGCTCCGTCGCCCGAAGCCCACTTCGGCACGTAGGGAAGCTCGCCCGTCTCGAGGCCCGACGCGTTCGCGTAGGTCACCCAGAAGGCGTAGGTGTTCCAGAGGGTGAGCAGGAACTGGCGGACCGCCTCGCCGACCGTCTCGACCGAGAAGCGGTAGCCGGTCCAGGGCTGCTGGGAGGCGAAGTAGTACCAGCGAAAGGCGTCCGCGCCATAGCGATCGATCACATCCCACGGCTCCACGACGTTGCCGCGGCTCTTCGACATCTTCTGGCCATCGGGATCGAGGATCAGGCCGAGGCAAACGACGTTGCGAAAGCTCGAGGTGCCGAAGAGCAGGACCGCCTCGGCATGCAGGGTGTAGAACCAGCCGCGGGTTTGGTCGATCGCCTCGCAGATGAAGTCAGCCGGGAAGCGCTCCTCGAACAGCTCCTCGTCCTCGAAGGGATGGTGGTACTGAGCCCAGGGCATCGACCCGGAGTCGAACCAGGTGTCGATCACCGAGAGGACGCGGCGCATCGAGCCGTCGCATCCCTCCCGCTCGCATGACCAGCAGACCTCGTCGATGTAAGGGCGGTGTAGGTCGTCCGGGATCTCACCGGCGCGCTCCCGGATGTCCGCGATCGAGCCGGCGCAGAAGCGCTCGTCGCAGTCGTCGGCGTCGCACTCCCAGATCGGCAGCGGGGTGCCCCAGTAGCGCTCGCGGGACAGCGCCCAGTCGACGTTGCCCTCGAGCCACTTTCCGAACCGTCCGTGCTTGATGTGCTCCGGGTGCCAGCCGATCCTCTCGTTCTCGGCCAGCATCCGGTCGCGCACCTCCGTCGTGCGGATGTACCAACTCGACGTCGCGTAATAGAGAAGCGGCGTTCCGCATCGCCAGCAGTGGGGATAGGCGTGCTCGTAGGTCTCCGCTCGCAGGAGCCGCCCCCGCGCCCGCAG
>DATAPB010000216.1:0-13758 GCA_036265435.1 Solirubrobacterales bacterium
CCTCGTTCGGGCTCTTCTGGGGCGCCGAGGGTGCGGGAGCGCATTGGCCCGGCGGCGATGTGGCGCTGCTGGTGATCATCCCGGCAGTGCTGGTCTTCTCGCTTCTGCTGATCCGGATGTACCGGCCGGTGACGCGCGCGGCGGAAGCGGCCCCGCTATGAGGCGCGTCCGGGACGTCGCGGTCGGGATCTGGGAGTTCGTCGCAGGCGACGACTGGATGACTGCAGCGGGTGTCGTCGTGGCGCTGGGCCTGACCGGCCTGATCGACGATTCGGACGCGGCCTGGGTCGTCATGCCGCTCGCAGTCGCGCTGCTGCTGGCGGTCTCGATCAGGCGCCGCACGCGTTAGTGAGACGAAGGGGCAGTCATCGGCGCTGACTACGATGGAGAGCCGTGAGCCGCTACACCTCCGCAACCGACCGGGACCGCGAAAAGATGCTCGATGCCATCGGCGTCGGCTCGATCGACGAGCTCTTCGAGGACATCCCCGAGGCGCTGCGGCTCGAGCGACCCCTCGATCTGCCCGACGGCAAGCCGGAGACCGAGGTCTACGACCGCCTCTCGGGGCTCGCCGCGCGCAACGCGCACGCTGAGGCGGAGACGAGCTTCCTCGGGGCGGGCATGTATGACCACTACGTCCCGGCGATCGTGGACGCGATCACCAGCCGCTCGGAGTTCCTGACGCCCTACACGCCGTACCAGCCGGAGATCTCGCAGGGCGGCCTGCAGGCGATGTTCGAGTTCCAGACCGCCATGTCGGAGCTCACCGGCCTGCCCGTCTCGAACGCGGCGCTCTACGAGGGCCCGTCGGCCGTCGCCTCGGCCGCCTATCTGGCGATCGGGGCCACCGGCCGCAAGAAGCTGGTCGCCTCCCGCGGAGTCCACCCCCACAGTCGCGAGTCGCTGGTCACCTACGGCGCCGGGTACGGGAGCGAGCTCGTCGAGGTCCCGCTCGCGGACGGGGCCACGGACGCCGGCGCCCTCGCTGACGCGATCGACGACGAGACCGCCGCCGTCTTCCTGCAACAGCCGAACTTCCTGGGCTCGGTCGAGGACGTCGAAGCGCTCGGCGCCGCCGCCAAGGATCGCGGCGCTCTGCTGGTCGTCGCCTGCGACCCGATCGCCCTCTCGATCCTCAGGCCGCCCGGCGAGTGCGGGGCGGACATCGCAGTCGGCGAGGGACAGCCGCTCGGCAACCGTCTCGACTACGGCGGACCGTCCTTCGGCTTCTTCTGCGCGGCCCAGGAGCACATCCGCCGCATGCCGGGGCGGATTGCCGGGGAGACGACCGACGTCGACGGCCGGCGCGGCTTCGTCCTCACCCTCCAGACCCGCGAGCAGCACATTCGCCGGGAGAAGGCGACGCACAACATCTGTACCGCGCAGGCGCTGAACGCACTCGCGGCCATGGTCCACCTTGCCTGGCTCGGCAAGCGCGGCTTCGTCGAGCTCGGTGAGCTCCTCGCCCGCCGCACCGCGTACGCGCGCGAGGCGCTCGGCGCGATCGACGGCGTCGAGCTGCTTCACGAGGCCCCGGTCGTCAGGGAGTTCGCCGTCGCCCTCGACGCTCCGGTCGCCGATGTGCTCGACCGCTGTGCGGCCCAGGGGATCGGCGCCGGCTACCCGCTGGGCCGGGACTACCCGGAGTACGAGAACGGCCTGCTGGTCGCCCTGACCGAGCGCCGCAGCCGGCAGGACATCGACCGCTTCGCGGAAGTGCTCGGCAAGGCCGTGGCCGATCTCAAGGGCCGGAAGGTGGTCGAGGGGGTGGCGTCGTGAACGATGAGTCCCGTCCCCCGACCTCCGTCAACGGCGGCACCCCGATGCAGCGCGAGCCGGCGGTGACGATCTACGAGAAGTCCGTGGAGGGACGCCGCGCGGCGACCATGCCGGAGGCGGGCGTGCCGGAGCCCCCCATCGAGGAGCTCATTCCGGGAAACCTCCTTCGCGAGACACCGGCGGATCTGCCCGAGATCGCGGAGCCCGAGATCGTCCGGCACTACAACCGGATCTCCCGGCGGAACTTCGACCTCGATACCGGCTTCTATCCGCTCGGGTCCTGCACGATGAAGCACAACCCGCGGCTCAACGAGCGGGTCGCGGCGCTTCCCGGGCACGCCCGGCTGCACCCCGCCCAGGAGCCGAGGCGGGCGCAGGGCGCGCTCGAACTGATGTGGCTCCTGCAGCAGTCGCTCTCCGAGATCTGCGGACTGCCCCACGTCAGCCTCCAGCCCTCGGCGGGCTCTCACGGGGAGCTGGCTGGGCTGCTGCTGACGCGCGCCTACCACGCCGACCGGGGCGAGGAGCGCCACAAGGTCCTCACACCGGACACGGCCCACGGCACCAATCCCGCGACGGTGACGATGGCGGGCTACGAGGTGGTAAAGCTCGCCTCGAACGAGCGCGGGGGGATCGATCTCGACGACCTGCGCGGGAAGGCCGACGACGACGTCGCCTGCCTGATGCTCACCAACCCCAACACCCTGGGGCTGTTCGACGAGAACATCGCGGAGATCGCCGAGATCGTCCACGAGGCGGGTGGGACCCTCTACTACGACGGAGCGAACCTGAACGCGATCATGGGTCACACGCGGCCGGGTGACATGGGCTTCGACATCGTCCACGTCAACCTGCACAAGACCTTCTCCCAGCCGCACGGTGGCGGCGGTCCGGGCGCCGGGCCGATCGCCTGCTCGGACCGGATCGAGCCCTACCTGCCGCGGCCCCAGGTCGTTCGCAGGGAGCCGCAGAATGGGGGAGAGCCGAGCTTCGACCTCGACTTCGACCGCCCGAAATCCATCGGGCGGCTGCGGGGGTTCCAGGGCAACTTCGGCGTTTTCGTCCGCTCCTACGCCTACATCCTCAGCCTGGGCGCCGACGGCCTCCAGGAGGCATCGGAGACGGCGGTCCTGAACGCCAACTACCTGCTGAAGCGGATGAGCGAGACGAAGGCGGGCAAGTACACCCCCGTCGCCTTCGACCGGCGCTGCATGCACGAGTTCGTCCTCTCGGGAGCGCATGCGAGGCGCGAGCTGGACGTCAAGACGCTGGACATCGCCAAGCGACTGCTCGACTACGGCATGCATCCGCCGACGGTCTACTTCCCGCTGCTGGTCGACGAGGCGCTGATGGTCGAGCCGACGGAGACCGAGACGCGGGAGACACTGGATGCCTTCGCCGAGGCGATCGAGGCCATCCTGACCGAGGCCGAGGAGGATCCAGGGATCGCCCAGAAGGCGCCATACACGACGCCGGTTCGCCGGCTGGACGAGGTCGCGGCAAACCGAAACCCCGTCGTCCGCTTCACACGAGAGCGCGCGTAGAAGCCACCCGTTTCGGGCCGGTCTGAAGCGTCGGCCGCATTTGTGGGAGGGTGCTCCCAGGAGCAACCCGTTCGATGCTCTTGCGGCCGGCGCCCCGAGACCGTCAGGCGGGCGAGATGCCACCCCTCCTACGGGAAGGGAAGCCCGCCGGATCACTGAATCAGGCGATCCGATCTATCCCTTGATCACCTTCGCCGTGGGGACCTTGAGAGCGGTGATCTCCGCGTGGTTGATCTGCCCGGTCCCCGCGGACGACGAGCAGCTCAGGACGGCCGCGGTCGCAGCGCCTGCGCGGCCGGCGACTTCCATCGCGACCGTGTCCTCGGCGGACAGGACGCCGGTGCCGGTGAACGAGCTCGACGAGTCCTGACCGACGCCGTTCAAGCGCAGCGAGCAGGCGATGTTCTCGGCGTTGCTGTTGCGCCGTGCGTCGAAGGTCGAGCTGACCAGGTAGTTCCCTCTGTTCAGGTCCAGGGTCCCCAGCGTCGTGCTGGTCGTCCCGACGTTCCGGATGCCACGGATCTGCAGCTCGACGACGTTCGTCTTCTTGTTGATCGTCTTGTTGACCTTCTTGGCCGTCACACCGTTACCCGCGCCGATCACGGGGGTGACCAGCAGAACCGCGGCGAGGACCGCCGCGAGGGCCGCGGGCACCACCCAGCGCCAGGGCGCATCCCTCACTACTCCCATGAGTTCCTCCTTTCGAGACCCCTGCCCGGAGCGGACGGGGCGCAGGAGACCTTTTCAGACGCCGCGGAGGTCAGCCGGCGGCAACGACGGCAAATCCGCGGATGCTCAGACGTCCTCGAGACTGTCGAGCGGCGGGAGCTTCTGCTTCAGCTTGAGGACGGGCTCGAAGGGGTCGCTCTCCTTTTCGATCCGCTTGATCGCGTCCGGGATCTCGAAGCGGATCTTCTCGGGGTCGCCCCCTCTCGCGGTCCGCTCGACCTCGCGCCAGTGGATCGGGATCGAGGCCGTCGGGCGCTCGCGCGCGCGCAGCGAGTACACGCCGATCGTCGTCTTCTTCTGGTGGTTCTGGCTCCAGTCGACGAAGACCTTTCCCCGGCGGTCCACCTTGGCCATCTTCGAGACGACCTCCTTCGGAGTCTGCTGCTCGAGCAGTTGGGCGACGGCCTTGGCGAAGGGTCCGGTCTGCTCGTAGGTCACCTTCGTGTTGAGGGGGAAGTAGACCTGCATGCCCTTGCCGCCCGAAACTTTCGGGAAGCCCTCCAGGCCGAACGCCCCGAAGAGCTTCCGCACGCGCAGCGCCACCTTGCAGCATTCGCGCAGGCCCGCCGGCGCCCCGGGATCGAGGTCGAAGACGAGCACGGTGGGCTGCTCCATCCGCCTCGCCCTCGACAGCGAGGGGTGGAGCTCCAACGAGGCAAGCTGTGCCATCCAGATCAGCGTCGGGCGGTTCTCGCAGAGGCAGAAGTCGATCTCGCCGGCGCGCCGGTCCACGTAGATCGGGGTCGTCTTCACCCAGTCCGGGCGGTGCTTCGGGCAGTTCTTCTCGAAGAATGAGGTCTGCGGCTTGCCGACGCCCTCGGGGAAGCGCCGGAGCGTCAGCGGGCGGCCCTTCAGGTGCGGGAGCATCACGTCCGCCACCCGCGCGTAGTAGTCGATCACCTGCGCCTTGGTCGTCTTGGTCTGCGGGTAGAGGACCTTGTCCAGGTTGGTCAGCTTCAGCCGGCGGTTGCCGACCGTGACCTCCTGGTCCCGCTTCTTCGCCTTAGCGGGCAAGCTCGGCGGTCGGGATTAGGCCTTCGCCTTGGTCTGCTTGCGCGAGCCGCTCTTGCGGCCGTTGGAGCTGCTTGAAGACTTGGACCGCGAGGACGACTTCGACTTCGACTTGGACTTCGACTTCGAGGTGGAGCTCGAGCGCGTCTTGGGCTTCGCCTTGCCGTCCGTCTCGGCCTCCTCGCCCCGAACCGCCGCGAGGCTCTCCTCGAGCGCCGCCATCAGGTCGGGCGCCTTGGTCGGCTCGGGCTCCTCGGTCGGGGCGGAGACGACCTCCTTGCCCTCGGCCTTGCGCTCCAGCAGGTCCAGAAGCTCCTCGCGGTACTCATCGCGGTACTTGTCCGGCTCGAAGTCGCTCGTCAGCGATTCGATCAGCTGCTTGGCCATCTCGAGCTCGCGCTTCTCGGGCTTCTTCGGCTTCGCCTCCTCGAAGACCTCGCCGTCGACGTCCTCTGGGGAGGAAACCTCGTCGTGGAAGCGCATCGTCGTCAGGGTGAGAACGTCGTCCATCGGCCGGATTGCCGCCAGGTGCTCCTTGTTGCGAAGCACGAAGCGGGCGATCGCGACCTTCCGGGCGTCCTTCATCGCCTGTACGAGCAGTGCGTAGGCGCGCTCGGCGCCCTTGTCGGGGCCGAGGTAATACGGCTGCTCGAAATAGATCGGGTCGATGTCGTCGAGGTCGACGAAGTCCTGGATCTCGATCGCGCGGCTGCGCTGCGGCTCGAGCTCGGCGAGCTCGTCGCGACCCAGCACCACGTACTGGTCGGGCGCGTACTCGTAGCCCTTGACGATCTTCTCGTAGGGGACCTCCTTGCCGTCGGACTCGGCGACGCGCTTGTGCTTCACCCGCGAGCCATCGCCCTCGCGCAGCTCGCGGAAGCGCACCGTCTGCTTGGAGACGGCGCTGTAGAGCCTCACCGGCACGTTCAGCAGCCCGAAACTGATCGAACCGCTCCATATCGCCCTAGCCACGCGTGATCACCTCGATCCTGGATCCTTCGACACCGTTCAGGTTACCCCTGGGCGGGTTCCCCGAACCGGGCGCAAGCTTGCGTCCGTGCACATCGAGACCGCCGTTGAGCGGGAAACTCATCGCTCCTACTGCTCGCGAACGACCTCCCGCGGATCCTTGTCGTCGACCATGCCCTTGAAGGCCGGCTGGCGGAGGGTGCCCTCGTTGGTCCACTCGGTCCAGTTGACCTCACAGACGAGCTCCGGTTCGCACCAGACGGCGTAGCGGGCCTTGGGACCGCCCGGGGCGCCGACGTCGAACGGACTGGTGGGGCGCTCACGCCCGCCGAGCCCTCGCGTGAGCCGCCCGATCAGCTCTTCGGTCAGGCCCGACCCCACGCCGCCCGCGAAGTGCAGCTCCTGCACCTCGCCCTGGGCGAGCTCGGAGGCGCGCCTGTCGTAGTAGCCGACGAGCAGCGACCCGACGCGGTTGGCGCGTGTGCCCTCTCCGGGGATGTAGCCCCCGATCACGAACTCCTGGCGACGCCACACCCGCTCCTTGATCCACTCCCCGCTGCGCCTGCCGGTCCGATAGGGGCTGTCGCAGCGCTTGGCGACGATTCCCTCGAGGCCCTGAAGGCGAGCCGCATCGAGGAGGCTCGCGCCGCCGCCCAGCCGGTAGCGGGGCGTCCGCCAGCGCGCTCCCTCGAGCCCGAGCCCCTCGAGCAGCTCGCGACGGCGGACGTACGGCAGATCCCGGACACGGTGGCCGTCGAGGTGGAGGAGATCGAAGATCACGTAGTCCACCGGCTGCTGCCTCGCCCGGGCCTGGATCATGCCCGGCGAGGTCAGCCCCATCCGGCTCTGGATCAGCTGGAAGCGCGGGCGGCCCTCCTCGTCCAGCGCGACCACCTCACCGTCGAGGATCGCGGCTCGATCCGAGAGCTGCTTGGCGATGGGGGCGAGCTCCGGGTAGCGCGCGGTCACGTCCTCGAGGCGCCGGCTGAGCATGCCCCAGCGCCCATGGTCGGCGTAGCCCAGTGCGCGGATCCCGTCCCACTTGATCTCGTAGGCCCACGCTTCCGAGCCGGACTCGGGTATGCGCCCGTTCTTGGCGAGCATCGGCTCCAGCCGGCTCGGCATCTCCTCCGCGGGGGCCTGCTCGAGGATCCCGTTTCTCGCGGCATCCGCCATGGACCGGATTATGCGTGCCGCTTGACAACGATCTCTCACCAGTTGCGGGAGCAGCCCGCTCCGTAGACTGGATTCGTCTTGTCCGACGACCGTCGCCGCAAGCGCTTCACCGTCATCGCGACGATTCTCGGCTCGACCATCGTCTTTCTCGACGCCACGGTCGTCAACGTCGCGCTACCGGCCATCTCCGACGACCTCAATGCCGGCCTGGCCGACCAGCAGTGGGTCGTCGAGGCCTATGCGCTTGCCACGGTGTCTCTGCTGCTCGTCGGCGGCGCCTTGGGCGACCAGTTCGGCCGCCGTCGCATATTCACCATCGGGCTGATCGGCTTCGGGATCACCTCCCTGCTCTGCGCGGTGTCTCCCTCCAGCTCGTTCCTGATCGGCGCTCGCGCGCTGCAGGGTCTGACGGGCGCGCTGCTCGTCCCCGGCTCCCTGGCGATCATCGCAGCGACCTTCGAGGGGGCCGAGCGAGGCAAGGCCGTCGGGACCTGGACCGCCTGGACCGGGATCGCCACCGTAGTCGGGCCGGCGGGCGGCGGGGCCTTGATCGAGGCGATCTCGTGGCGCGCGATCTTCTGGGTCAACCTCCCTCTGGTCGTCTTCACCGTGTGGCTGACGAGAAGGCACGTCGCGGAGAGCCTCGATCCGGAGGCGGACCGAGCGATCGACTGGCTCGGGATCCTGATGTCCGCGCTGGGTCTCGGCGGGATCGTCTTCGGTTTCGTGGAGCAGCCGATTCACGGTTGGGGCAGCCCGGTCGTGCTGATTCCGCTGATCGGCGGCGCCCTGCTCTTCACGGCCTTTCTTCTCTGGGAGTCCCGCTACCGGCACTCGATGCTCGACTTGGGCCTGTTCCGGATCCGGAACTTCGCCGTGACCAATCTCGAGACCCTGATCGTCTACTCCGGGCTGATCGGGGCGCTGTTCTTCGTCACCCTCTTCCTGCAGCAGACGGCCGGCTATTCGCCGCTGGAGGCCGGCTTCGCGACCACGCCCATCTCGCTGATCATGTTCGCCCTCTCGCCGGTGTTCGGGAAGATCGCCACGGGCACCGGCCCGCGCGTCCCGATGTCGGTCGGCCCGATCGTCGGCGGCATCGGCCTGCTGCTGTTCACCCGCGTCGATGCGAATGCGAGCTACGTCACGGATGTGCTCCCGGCCGTCCTCGTCTTCGGCCTGGGGTTGTCGGCGACCGTGGCCCCGCTGACCGCCACCGCTCTCAACTCCGTCGTCGAGAATCGCGTCGGGGTGGCGTCGGGGATCAACAACGCGGTTTCCCGGATCGCCGGAGTACTGGCGATCGCGATCTTCGGGGCACTCGTCGCGGGGAAGTTCGGCTCGGTCGTGGACAGCAAGACGGCCGGCACGAGCCTCTCCCCGCAGGCGGAGAACACGATCAGCAAGGCAAAGGACAACCCGCTACAGCGGCCATCCACCGGTGGGCTCCCGCCCGCCGAGGCCACCGAGGTCATGAGCGCGACCCAGGCGGGGGCGGAGGGCGGCTTCCATCTGGCGATGGTGACCGCCGGCACGCTGATGATCGTCGGGGGCGTAGTCGCCGGGATCGGCCTGCGGAACCCGCCGCGCGAGACGACCTACGACGCGCCGCGCGCCGCCTCCGCCGGCGAATGCGCCCGCTCGCCCGATCATCTCGACGACAGCCCGCCGGAGCACACCCGGGAGCCCGCGGCCGAACCGGCATAGCCTGCGGCGATGGCGAACCTTCCTCTCGATGCGCGCGTGTTGCTCGAATCGGGTGGGCTGGCGCACATGGTCACGCTGAATCCGGACGGCTGGCCGCAGGTGAGCTGCGTCTGGGTGGGCCTGGACGGCGAGGAGATCGTCAGCGGGCATCTGCCGCGGAACCAGAAGGTGAAGAACGTCGAGCGGGACCCCCGCGTCGTCATCTCGATCGAGGGGGCACGGGACAACGAGCTCGGCCTCCGCGAGTACCTCGTCGTTCGCGGACACGCCCGGATCGAGGAGGGCGGAGCGGCCGAGTTGCTTCAGCGTCTGGCGCACGTCTACCTCGGGCCCGAGGTCAAGTTTCCCCCCATGGACGACCCCCCGCCGGGCTACGTGATCCGGACGACCCCCGAGCGGATCGGAGGCGTAGGGCCCTGGACCGACCGCCAGGTCTAGCCTCAGGCCGCAGGCATCGCTTCTTATAGTCCGCGCCCATGCGCATCTTCAGCGGCATCCAGCCGACGGGGCGGAAGCACCTCGGCAACTACATCGGAGCGATCCGGCAGTACGTGGAGGGACAGGACCGCGGCGACCCGGCGATCTACTGCATCGTCGACCTGCACGCGATCACGGTGCCCTGGGATCCGGCGACCTTGCGCCAGAGCGTCTACGACGCGACGACGATCCTGATCGCCGCCGGCCTCGACCCCGAGCGCTGCATTCTCTTCCGCCAGTCCGACGTCCGGGAGCACAGCGAGCTCACCTGGTACCTCTCGGCGCTCACGGCCCACGGCGACCTCAATCGGATGACCCAGTTCAAGGAGAAGTCGGCGAAGCAGCGCGAGCTGGTCTCAGCCGGGCTCTTCTTCTATCCGGTTCTGCAGGCCGCGGACGTGCTCGCCTACAAGACCGACGAGGTCCCGGTCGGCGAGGACCAGCGCCAGCACATCGAGCTGACCCGCGAGATCGCCCGTCGCTTCAACGAGCGCTTCGGCGAGATCCTGGTGGAGCCGGAGTTGCGCGTCCCGGAGGTCGGAGCGCGCATCATGGACCTGCAGGAGCCGACGAACAAGATGTCGACTACGGGCGGCAGCGAGGCCGGGACGGTCCTCGTCCTCGACGACCCGAACACCGTCACCAAGAAGATCAAGAGCGCGGTCACGGACTCGGGCTCCGAGGTGAAGCGCGGCGAGGGCAAGGGGGGGATCGCCAACCTGATCGAGATCATGGCCGTCTCGCGGGGCACGAGCGAGGACGAGGTCGAGCGCGAGTTCGAAGGCTCCGGGTACGGCGACTTCAAGGGTGCGGTGGCCGAGGCGGTCGTGGAGCTGCTCGCCCCGGTTCGCGAGCGCTACGTGGAGCTGCGGCCGAACGAGGACGCGATCGAGGAGACGCTCAGAGCCGGCGCTGACAAGGCGCGCGAGATCGCCTCGGCGACCCTCACCGAGGTGCGCTCGGCGATGGGCATTGGTCCGGCCTGAGGCACAGGGGGGAACGTCTGCGATCCGGGACGCCGGGACGCTGGCCACCCCCAAGAGTGGAAGAAGAGGAAGAGGAAGCAGTCGGCTCCGAATAGCCGGAGCGCCCTCTAAGGTGGGCGCCGATGGCCTCGGTTGCCGAGCTCGACCTCGACCTGGACGTCTTCCAGGGGCCTTTCGACCTGCTGCTCGCCGTCCTCCTCCGCGAGGAGATCTCGCTGTCCGAGGTGCCCCTCGGCGAGATCGTGATCGCCTACGTCGACCACCTCGGTGATGCCGGCGATCTCGACCTCGAGACGGTCACCGAGTTCCTCGTCCTGATCGCCGCCCTCTGCGAGCTCAAGTCCCGCCTGCTGCTGCCGAGCGAGGACGGATCGGACGAGCTCGGGCCCGAGGAGGCCGCCGACGAGCTGCTCGCCCGCATGCTCGAGTACCGGCGCTACAGCGAGGCCGCGAGGATGCTGGGCGAGCGCTTCGAGCGGGAGAGAGGCGTGATGTACCGCTCCGCTCCGCCGCCGCCCGAGCTCCGCCGCGCGGCCCTGGAGGCGGCGAAGCAGGCATACGAGCCGGATCGGCTCGGCGTCGCGCTCGGCGACCTGCTCACGTCGCCCCCGGAACCGGACACGCGGCACATCAGGTCGACGGTCTCGCTCCAGCGGCGGCTCGGCGTCGTCCGGAACCTGCTGCGCAAGCGAAAGACCCTGGACTTCGACGACGCCTTCGGCCGTGAGGACCGCTTCACGCAGGCGGTCACGCTGTTCGCGCTGCTCGAGCTCTACCGTCGAGGCGAGGCGACCTGGACCCAGAAGGAGACCTTCGGACGAATCGAAGTGGAGATGCTATGAGTGCTGATGGGCTTGGGAGAACCGTCGAGGCGCTGCTCTTCCTCTCCCCCGAGCCGGTGACCCCGGCCGAGCTCGCCGAGGCGATCGAGGTGGACGAGGAGGCCGTCGGGACGGCGATCGACGAGCTCGAGGCTGGGTTGACGGCCGATGAGCGTGGCCTTCGCCTGCGTCGCGTCGCCGGCGGCGTCACCCTGGCCGCGACTCCCGAGGCGGAGCCGGCCGCCCGCCGACTGCTCGGAAAACCTCGCACGCCGCCGCTCACCCAGGCCCAGGCGGAGGTCCTGGCGATCGTCGCGTACCTGCAACCGGTGTCGCGGCCCGAGGTCGCCCGCATCCGCGGTGTCTCCTCGGACTCCGCGGTCTCGAGCCTGACCGAGCGCGGCATGATCGAGGAGCGGGGCCGGACGCGCTTCGGAGCCGTCACCTACGGGACCACGCCCCTGTTCGAGAAGCTCTTCGGGCTGTCCGGGCTCGACGCCCTGCCTGACCCGGCTCAGTTCGACCCGACTCCCGAGGACGAGCGCGAGCTGCGCGAGCGCCTGCTGAAGGCGGGTGAGCAGCGGGCGGAATGAAGCGGCTGCTCCTCTGTGGGGCGGCGGCGCTCGGCGCCTCGATCGCGATTGCCCTTGCGCTGGCCGTCGGTCCGGCCGGAGGGCCACACGTCGGCACGGTCGCGAGCGCCCGGGCTGACACGGACGACACGAAGCCGGCGAGCGAGGTGATCGGGCGGTCCGTTGGGGGCAGGCCGATCGTCGCCACCCGGTACGGCGACGCGACCTCGGACAACGTTGCCCTCGTGGCCGGCATCATCCACGGCGACGAGCCGGCGGGGCTCCGCGTCGCGAGGGCCGTTCGCCGGATCGCCCCCACGGTCGAGGGCACGCAACTCTGGGTGATCGACACGGTTAATCCGGATGGGGTGAGGGCAGACACCCGCAAGAACGCGCATGGTGTGGACCTGAACCGGAACTTCCCGTACCGATGGCACGACGACGTCCCACATTCGAGCGGCTATTACCCCGGTCCGAGACCGGCCTCGGAGCCCGAGACCCGCGCGGTTATGGCCTTCGTCCAGCGGATTCAGCCGGATTTGTCGATCTGGTACCACCAGCCGTGGGGAGCGGTCCTGGCCTGTCACGGGCGGCCGCGGATCGCCGCTCGCTACGCGAAGCTCGTCCGCATGTCGACGAGCTGCAGGGGCAAGGGCCTGCGCGGTACCGCGATCACCTGGGAGATGCACACCTTCCCGGGCAGCAGCGCCTTCGTCGTCGAGCTGCCTCCCGGCAAGATCAGCGGGAGCACGGCGACGCGCCAGGCGCGGGCCGCCCTCACGGTTGCGGAGAGCCGCTGAGGTGAGCAGGCTGATCGCCGCACTCGCGGCCGTCGCCGTCGCCGTGTCGGCGGGTGCCGTCGCCGGCGCTGGCGCCATGCCGGCGCCCGTGGCGTCTCCGTCCGCGGTCACGAAGCCGGAGATCCACAAGATGCTGATCCCGTATCCGAAGAAGCGGAAGCGCGAGATGGCTGCCTACTCCAAGCGCCACTACGGGCAGTACAAGTGGCGGCTCAACAATCCGAACCTGATCGTTGAGCACTACGCCGCCGCCGGCAGCATCTCGGCGATCTACAACACCTTCAGGCCTGACAGGCCGGACGTGGAGTTCCACGAGCTGCCCGGCGTCTGCTCGCAGTACGCGGTCTCGGCGTCAGGGGCGATCTACAAGTTCGTCCCGATCAACATCCGCTGCCGCCACACGGTTGGGCTCAACTGGACGGCGGTGGGCATCGAGCACGTCGGCTTCTCCGACCAGGACATCCTCAACCGCCCGGCCCAGCTGAACGCCTCGCTGCAGCTCACCCAGTGGCTCCGCTGTCGCCTCGGACTCCCGGTCAGCCAGGTGATCGGCCACAACGAGAGCCTCTCGTCGCCGTTCTACAAGGAGCTCGACCCGCGCTTCAAGGGCCAGACGCACGGCGACTGGAACCGCGCGGACATGAACATCTACCGCTCCGACCTCGGCAAGCTCGGCTCCTGCTGAGCCTCGCCGGGTGGCGAGCCTCGCGCTTCGCTTCAATCGCGGGATGCGCCTCGCGAAGTACCTCGCTCACGCGGGTGTGGCATCACGCCGCGCGGCCGAGCGGCTGATTGCCGACGGCAGGGTGAGCGTGGGCGGCGAGGCAGTGACCGACCCGGCCCGTGACGTGGATCAGGAGGCCGACGTCGAGGTCGACGGTCGCCCGGTCGCTCCCGAGCCGCGCGAGGTCTGGGCCGTCAACAAGCCGAAGGGAGTCGTTTCGACGGCGCGGGAACCGGGCGAGCGGCGCGCCGTCACGCAGCTGGTCGAATCCTCCCGCCGCCTGTATCCGGTGGGGCGGCTCGATGCCGACTCGACCGGACTCATCCTGCTGACCAACGACGGTGAGCTGGCCAACCGGCTCACCCACCCGCGCTACGGGGTCCGGAAGACGTACCTCGTCGAGCTCGCCCGCTCGCCCTCGGAGGCGGATCTGGCTCGCCTTCGCAACGGGCTCCGGCTGGAC
>DATAPB010000217.1:0-4943 GCA_036265435.1 Solirubrobacterales bacterium
ACCAGGGCCTGGTGCACGTCAACGGCCGGGCGCTGCGCGGTGGCCAGATGATCGCCATCGACGGCTCCACCGGGGCGATCACGCTCGACGACGTGCCGCTGATCACCCCGGAGATCTCGGAGGAGTTCCGCACCGTGCTCGACTGGGCGGACGAGCTGCGCGGGCTGCAGGTGAGGGCCAACGCGGACACGCCGGAGGACGCGGCGCGGGCGCGGAGCTTCGGTGCCGAGGGGATCGGCCTCTGCCGCACCGAGCACATGTTCTTCGGGGCTGACCGCGACCGCTTGGTGAAGGAGATGTTCGTCGCGGCCGAGGAGTGGCGGCGCGCGCTGATCGCCTCGTCCGACACCAACGAGGAGGCCTCGCGCGAGGCGACGAGGCTGGCCGAGGAGACGGAGGGCCGCTTCCAGGAGACGCTTGAGCAGCTCCGTGCCCTACAGCGATCGGATTTCGAGGGGATTTTCCGGGCAATGCGCGGACTGCCGGTGACGATCAGGCTGCTCGACCCGCCGCTGCACGAGTTCCTCCCTGCGGAGCACTTCGAGGCGGAATTGGCTGCGATCGAGCGAAAGGGCGCCGAGCCAGCCGAGATCGAAAGGGTGCAGCGCACCGTGGCGCTGGTGCGCGAGCTGCACGAGGCGAACCCGATGCTGGGGACGAGGGGGGTGCGGCTGGCGATCCTCTACCCGCCCTTGTACGAGATGCAGGTCCAGGCGATCATCGAGGCGGCGACGGCGGCGGCGCGAGACGAGGGCGAGGCGGCGCAAGTGGAGATCATGGTTCCGCTGATCGCCTACGAGACCGAGCTCGAGCAGGTCCGCGAACTGGTGGTCAGGGCGGCCGAGGACACCATGCGGGAGCTCGGTGCCGATGTGGGCTATCACGTGGGCACGATGCTCGAGCTGCCGAGGGCCTGCCTGGTGGCAGGGTTGATTGCGCGCCACGCCGAGTTCTTCAGCTTCGGAACCAATGACCTGACCCAAACGGCGATCGGCCTCTCGCGCGACGACGTCGAGGGCCGTTTTCTCGGCCCCTACATCGACCGCGGCATCCTCGACGGCAGCCCGTTCGAGAAGCTCGACGAGCCGGGAGTCGGGGAGCTGGTCAGGCTGGGCGTGGAGCGAGGCAGGGCGGCCAACCCGAAGCTGACGATGGGCATTTGCGGCGAGCACGGCGGTGACCCGGAGAGCATCCGCTTCTTTCACCGGGCTGGGTTGGATTATGTGAGCTGCTCGCCCTACCGGGTGCCGATCGCGCGGGTGGCAGCCGCGCAGGCCGCCGCGGCTGAGAACATCAACGGGTGACTACCAGCACTGCATTCTTCGAGGAGCAGGAGCTCTACCGAGTTGACGAAGACTTCCCGCGCCTGACGGCGGTCCTTCCGGGACGGGGTGCCAAATGGCGTTGATGGCATCAACTACGCCCTCGATCTTGTCGCTTGCCGAGATTGGCGGGTGGCTACCGCCCCGGGCCCCGAATCTCGCGAGCTACGAGCTTCGCTGAGTTGATCGATTCTGGATCGAAAGTCTGCATTCGACCAGGGACCGTCAAGGGCTTAGGTCAGGCAATCGCGTCCGTGATGTGCGGCACAGCCTGCTCGACCGTCAGCATCACTTTGGTGTCGTACTCGACCCACTGCGTGTAATTCAGAATGTTCCGATACGCGCCCTCCACATCATCGGTCTCGGAGATCACCAAACCGTGGCCGCCGTCGGCAGCCACGTAGTGCGCTGTGGCGCCGGGTCCCGCGCCCTGTTCGGCGAAAACGTCCATCAGCTCCCTGGTCTCCTCTCTACTGAGGAACGGCTTGAGTTTGTACGTCGTGACGAGAATCATGAGCGTTCCCTTCGCTTGTCGGGTCGTGCTTCCACCCGGGCACGCTAAGTCGGGCGGCACCCGGTGCGCATCCACGGTCCCTACTGGTTCCGGCTCCGTGGGGTCCACGTAGTCGGGTTCGTTGCACGGTGGCGCGCCTCCAGCACCGAAAGTGTTATGCGCGAGATTCCGACGCGGTATGCGCGAGAGGCGCCCCCGGCTGCTGAACCCTCCCCCCGAAGTGCCGCTTTTCGTCCAAAGCAGCAGCGCGGAAACGCAGCCGATCAGCCGCCGGGTAGCGCGGCTCGCAAAAACGGCGACACGCTAGCTGGCCCCCGCCCCGCATAGCGGTGTGATTCTCAGCAGCGTCGCTTCTCGTCCAAAGTGGCTATTTGTGGGCCCAGCGGCCCAGCCTTAGACCCTCCAGGCCCGAGTTGCCGAATCGCTCTTGCTAAAGAGCTCCCTTCGTGCCCTTTGTGGCCCCCTTGGTCGAAGGGTCGGGGTTGTTCGGTGGCACATCCTCTGCCTCGGAGCCGAGGCCCTTCTCACCCGAGCCCTCTTCGGGTTCAGGGGTGTCGTCCGCGGTCTCCCCTGCGCCCCCACGGCCGGAACCGGTCTCCTCTTCGGAGGAACGCGATGGGCTTCCCGACGTGGCCCCGCCGGTGTTGGTCGCCTCGTCAGCATCAGGGTCGCCGCTGGGAATCGTTCCCTGCACATCTTCCTCGCGACCTTCCTTGTAGGCATGAAGCGGCGTGTCGGTGGACTCAGCATCTGCTTTTTCGCTGCCTTTTTCGTCCGGCATTTGTCACGCTCCTGAAGCTCGGGGTCACCGTCCGGTCTACCCCGCTGGAAAGGGCAGCAACCCATTACCCCGACAAAGCTTTGAAAGTGCCGCTTCTCGTCCTGCGTTCCATACGGACAGCCGCTTCTCGTCCAAAGCAGCAGCGCGGAAACGCAGCCGATCAGCCTTCGGCTAGTTCGCCGAAGAAGTAGGAGGCGGTGACGCCGCCGTCCATCAGCAAGTCGCTGCCTGTGATGAACCCGCCATCCGGGCCCATGAGGAGTGCTGCCACCGTTGCAACCTCGTCAGGGGTGCCGCCGCGCCCGGCCGGGGAAAGCTCGATCATCCGGCGGTACCCCTCACCGCGAGGGCCGGTCAGCTCGTCCTTCGCCAAGGGAGTGAAGATGATGCCGGGACTGATCGCGTTGATCCGTGCACCGCGCTTCCCCCACCGAACGGCCTCGGCCCTCACCCGAAGAGCGTTTCCTCGCTTCGCCAGCTGATAGGCGTGAAGGGAGTCGGTCACCTTGTCCGGCTGGAGCATCGGCAGGCCCAGCAGCTCCTCGGTCGGCGTAGTCGCCAGGGCGGCGTCTTGCTCCGCGGAGAGCGGACCCAGGCGGTGCCCCGACTGCGAGGCAATCACAACTCCCGAGCCTCCCGTCGCAATCGCGTTTCCGAATTCCTCAAGGACGAGGGCAGTTCCGTAGAGGTCCACAGCAAGAATCGTCTCCGGCGACGCCTGGGTGGGGGATACGCCCGCAGCGTGAACCAGTCCAGTGACGTCGCCAAGGCCGGCCGCCGTATCGGCGAGAGCGTGAACCGCGTCCCGCGAGGACACATCCACGGTCGCGGTGCTGACCTCAAAGCCAGCATTGTTCAGCGCCCCAGCCGCAGCGTCCGCGTTTCCCTGATGGAGATCCGCCAAGAGGACATGCTTGCCGGCGCTGACCCGGCGCGCGATCGCCTGGCCGATCGCGCCGGTTCCGATAAGAACAGTGACCTGGCCCATGGCGATAGGTCTCCCCGAACCGCTCCTTTCCATGCAAAGCAGTAGTGCCCGGCCTTCCAGGTGTTTGGTCCTCTTTCCTCAGACCTGGCGCTGCCGCTCCTGGTGGTGGGGACCTCCGGCCGTTAGGTGCTGCCCAGCGCCGCACCTGGGATCGCCACGAGCGAAAGTGAGACACGCTTCTAAGAAGTGCCGCGCTGTGCCAGTCGTTCGGCTACCAATCGCCAGACCGTCGGGTCCAGCGCCATTCCGAGATGCGAGCTGCTGACCTCGACGTGCTCGACGTGCGGGCTCGCGCGATCGATGCAGGCCTCCCAGGCGACGATGCCGTCGCGCTTGCTGTAGACAGCGGTGATCGGGACGCGGATCGGGAAGCGGTTGCGCTGCGCGATGCTCCGACGAATCTCGGCCAGGCGCTGCTCGGGATAGGCCATCGCCACGCGGGTGTATGAGGGGCCACCGACGACCGGTGACCCGATCGTGATCACCTGTGCAACCAGCTCCGGACGATCGCGCGCGGTCTCGCGCGCTAGGACGCCGCCGAGGCTCTGGCCGATCAGGTGAAGCGGTTCGCCATGACGCCGGGCGAGGCTGGCGACCTCCTGGGCAACGCGCGGCATCAGGGTAGGCACGTCGCCCCGGTTGACGCCGAGCCCCCAGCCGTCGACCGTATGGCCGAGGCGGCGCAGGAACTCGCGCAGCGGGAAGGTCGACACGTCGCCGGTGCGGAAACCCGGCAGTACGACCACCGGCGTCGTTCCCCCCGGGGCGCCGAGCAACGACGGCGCGGCGACAAGAAGGCGGGCGAGCTCGCGTCCCGTGAGCGCTTCCCAGGCGAGCCTCGTGACCGGCGGAGGCCTGAGCTGCTCGGGGTGAGCGTTCACGGGCATGCACCGAGGATATGGTCGACCCACACGGGCGCCGGGCTGGGTGCAGCAGCCAATGCCAGGGCTGCGACGTGTTTGGTCCTTTTCCATAAGGCTGGCGCTGCCGGCTCGGCAACAAAGCGCACGATCTCCTCGCGTCCGTGGCAGGGCCTCGCCTCCGGGAGGCCGCGAACCGGGTAGTAGTCGCCGTCTGACTCCCACAAGTCGGCGACCCAGGCCGGGAAGTCTTCCGGGTCTTCGGGCAGCTCCTCCAACCAGCGCCGCACTATCTCAATGTTCTCCCGCGACATCGCCTACTCCGGCACCCCGGCGGCCTCGAGGGCGGCCTCCAGATCGGGACCCCGTTCGAATCGAACCACCTTGCCATCGCGGAGGGTCCAGGTGTGCGCCTCTTCTTGGGTCTCGCTACTGCTCGGACGGCCGGCGTGGCGGCTGACCGCGGCGACCACGGTCT
>DATAPB010000218.1:0-3877 GCA_036265435.1 Solirubrobacterales bacterium
CTCCCGGTGGAGCAGTGGGAGCTCCGGCTGATCTTCAAGGAACCGCCTCGGCTCGGCTACGGCGCCCGGGAGCTGAAGGGCCCGGAGTCCGACGAGCTCGTGGTCAGGCTGCACCCGACCACCGGCATCCGGCTGCTGGTCGACGCGCAGCGCAGCGACTCCGCCGCTCCCGAGCAGGTCAACCTCGACATGGAGTTCGCCGAGCAGGGCGGGGAGGGGCCGGCACCGTATGAGGTCCTCCTCCATGCCGCGATGCTCGGTGACAGCACGCGCTTCACCCGCCAGGACAACATCGAGGAGACCTGGCGGATCTGCGGCCCCCTGCTCGAGAAGCCGCCGAGGATCCTGCCGTACAAGCGCGGCACCTGGGGACCAAAGGCCGCCGACCGGCTGGTGAAGGACTACGGCGGGTGGCGCGACCCCTGGACCGGGTCATGAGTCCCGCCAGGCAGAAGGGCGCCGGAAAGAGCCGCTCCAGCGGCAAGACGGCGGCGCGCGGAGACGGCAAAGCGCCCGCGGCCGCCAAGGAGGAGCGAATGCCTCAGAGCGCGGCGATGCCGTCGCCATTCCCGCCGATCGCGGACTACGCCTTCATCTCCAACTGCCATACCGGCGCACTGGTGGCGCCCGACGGGGCGATCGACTGGCTCTGCGTGCCGCGGTTCGACTCGCCCAGCATCTTCGGGACGCTGCTCGACCGCCAAGCGGGCGCGTTCCGCTTCGCCCCCTTTGGGATCAACGTCCCGAGCAACCGGATCTACGAGCCCGGAACAAACATCCTCAACACCACCTGGCACACCCCGAGCGGCTGGGCCTTCGTCCGGGACGCGTTGACCATCGGGCCGACCCTGAGGGAGGACGAGATCACCCCCCACACGCGGGCCCCCGCGGACGATGACGCCCATCACCTGCTCGTGCGAACCGTCCTCTGCATGGAGGGCTCGGTCGACATCGAGTTGCTCTGCGAGCCGGATTTCGACTACGGCCGGATCCCCGCCGACTGGTCGCTGCAGGACCAACACACCGCCGACGCGAGCGGAGCGGGTCTGACCGTCCGGCTCCGAAGCAGCATTCCGCTGGGGGTGGAGGGACTGATAGCGCAGGCACGGCACACGATCCAGAAGGGGGAGCAGGCGTTCTGCTCCCTGTCCTGGGCGGAGGAGCTCGCTTCACCGGAGGACATGGACCAGGCGAACGCACGTATGAGCGAGACCGCCGACTACTGGCGCGCATGGGTCTCCAAGGCCCGGATGCCGGACCACCGCTTCCGAGGCGCAATCCAGCGCTCGGCGCTCGCGATCAAGGGGCTCACCTACATGCCCACGGGCGCAACGGTGGCGGCCCTGACGACCTCGTTGCCGGAGACGCCCGGAGGCGAGCGAAATTGGGACTACCGCTTCACCTGGATGAGGGACTCGACCTTCACCCTCCAGGCCCTTCACTACCTGAACCTGGACTGGGAGGCCAACGAGTTCATTCAGTTCGTCGGCGAGCTCGAGCCGAACAAGGACGGCGGGCTGCAGATCATGTATGGGATTGACGGTCGGCGGGACCTGACCGAGACGACTCGGGATGACCTCACGGGATACGCGGGAGCATCCCCCGTGCGGGTCGGTAATGGCGCCTTCGACCAGCGCCAGAACGACGTCTTCGGCGCCACTCTCGACTCGATCCTGCTGCACAGCCACAGGAGCCAGCGCCTCCCTCGTGGGTTATGGCCCGTCGTCCAGGCGCAGGCGGAGTGCGCGACGCGGGTCTGGAAGAAGCCGGACCAGGGGATCTGGGAGGCGCGGGGCAAGCCCCAGCACTACGTTTCCTCCAAGCTGATGTGCTGGGTCGCGATGGACCGTGCCTCGAAGCTCGCGGAGATCCGAGGGGACTCGAAGCTCCGGGAGACATGGGGTGCCACGGCCGAGGAGATCCGCAAGGACATCCTCGACAAGGGTGTACGGGACGGGGTCCTGCGGCAGCACTACGACACCGACGCCCTCGACGCTTCGACCCTGTTGGCCGCCCTGTTCGGCTTCCTGCCGGGCGATGACGAGGTGCTCCGCAAGAGCGTGCTGGCAATCGCCGACGACCTCACCGAGGAGGGATACGTCCTGCGCTACCGGACCGGCGAGACCGACGACGGGCTCTCGGGCAAGGAGGGCAGCTTCCTGATCTGCTCCTTTTGGCTCGTCACGGGTCTGGCGGTCATCCGCGAGCAGCAGCGCGCGCGCGACCTGATGGACCGGCTGCTCCGCATCTCCTCCCCGCTCGGCCTCTACGCCGAGGAGTTCGACCCAAGCACGGGCCGCCACCTGGGGAATTTCCCCCAGGCCTTCTCCCATCTCGCCCTGATCGAGGCGGCGGCGCGGATCATCCTCAGCGAGCGCCTCAAGGAGGTCGGTGTCGACGCATGAGCGACTACGACGTGATCGTGATCGGCAGCGGGGCTGGGGGAGGGACGCTCGTGCACAGGCTCGCCAGCTCCGGCAAGAAGATCCTTCTGCTGGAGCGAGGGGACTTCCTGACTCGCGAGCCGCAGAACTGGCGGGCCGAGGACGTCTTTGTCGACGGCCGCTACCAGTCGGAGGACACCTGGTACGACGCCAAGGACAAGGAGTTCGCCCCGCAGGTGCACTACTTCGTCGGCGGCGCCACAAAGATGTTCGGCGCGGCGCTATACCGCCTGCGCGCCGAGGACTTCGGCGAGGTCCAGTACGACGATGGCGTCTCGCGGGCCTGGCCCATCTCCTATGACGAGATGGAGCCCTACTACACGCAGGCGGAGGAGCTCTACCAGGTGCACGGTGCTCGAGGCGAGGACCCCACGGAGCCTCCGGCGAGCGCTCCCTACCCCTTCCCGGCCGTCTCCCATGAACCGCGCATCCAGCAGCTCTCGGACGATCTCGCCGCCGCCGGCTACCGGCCCTTCCACGCTCCCTGCGGGGTGATGCTGGACGAGGCGAACATGCCGTACAGCGCCTGCGTCCGCTGCAACGACTGCGATGGCTTTCCCTGCCTCGTGCACGCGAAGTCCGACGCCGAGGTGATCGCGGTGCGGCCCGCGCTCGAGCACGCGAACGTCACGCTGCTGACGAACTCAGAGGCGGTCTCCCTCAACACCGACGCCGGTGGTGAGACGGTGACTGAGGTCGTGGTCGAGCGCGACGGCGAGCGGGAGACCTACTCAGCCGATATCGTCGCGGTCTCCTGCGGTGCGGCCAACTCCGCCAAGCTGCTGCTCGCCTCCGCCACCGACAAGCATCCGAACGGCCTGGCGAACGGTTCCGACCAGGTGGGTCGCAACTACATGTTCCACAACAGCCAGGCCGTCCTGGCCCTCTCCAAGGAGCCGAATCCAACCGCCTTCCAGAAGACGCTCGGGCTTAACGACTTCTATTTCGCCGGCGAGGAGTTCGATCACCCCCTCGGCAACCTCCAGATGGTCGGCAAGTCCCAGGCTCCGATGTTCCGCGGCGAGAAGCCGATGGAGACGAAGCTGGCTCCTGGGTGGAGCCTCGAGAAGATCGCGGAGCACGCCGTCGACTTCTGGCTTTCCACCGAGGACCTTCCGAGGTCGGACAACCGGGTGACGCTCACGGACGACGGGGCAATCAGGCTGAGCTACACCTACTCCAACGAGAAGCCGAAGAAGGAGCTCTACGACAAGCTCAAGTCCATCCTCGGCGACATCGGCATGCACGAGGGCCACCTTCTCCCACATCACGCCTACCTGAAGAACGAGATTCCGGTGGCGGGGGTCGCGCATCAGACCGGGACCTGCCGCTTCGGCACCGATCCCGCCGACTCGGTGCTCGACACGAACTGCAGGGCCCATGAGCTCGACAACCTCTACGTCGTGGACACCAGCTTCTTCCCGAGCATCGGC
>DATAPB010000219.1:0-3133 GCA_036265435.1 Solirubrobacterales bacterium
GGACGGAGCGGATCGTCGCCGCGTCGAACTTCCCGGCCGGGTAGCAGAAGAAGTTCACCGGCTGATGGAAGCGGCGCTCGAGAAAGTGACGCGAGCCCGCCACCTCGCGCTGCAGCCGTGAGCCACTCATCGTCGTCAGGTCCAGGTGGCTGATCGTGTGGGCGTCGAGCTCCCAGCCGTCGTTGATCAGCTGCTGGACCATCGAGTCGGTGAGCTCCCCTCCGAGGTTCTTGACCAGGAGGTTCAGGTCCCCGGGCCAGCGCAGCCGGCGAAGTGTCGGCCGCGCGTATACGAAGTCCCCGCGGTAGCCGTCGTCGAAGGTGAGCACGACCGGCTTCTCCGGCAACTTTCCACCCTTGAACCAGGAGTCGTAGACCTGATTGAGGCTGACCGCCGCATAGCCGGCCCGGGCGAGCCAGTCCATCTGGGCGCGGAAGCTCTTGGGGTCCACGTACAGCTCCGGGAGCTGTGCCGTCGCCGGCACGTTGGCGATCACGTGGTACATCAGGATCGGAACCGGCCCGTCCCACTCGATGAGCTTCTGGTCCGACCGCGGAGGCCCGAGACCCCCTCGACTCGGTCTCGCGGCCAATACCTTCGTCGGCGCGGGGCCGCCACCGCCCGCCCCCGAGCCCACCGCGGCGCCGACGACGGCGCTCGCGATTGCCGCACAGAAGAGGGCGTTCCGACGCCGCAGGGCCGCCCGACGCCGCTTCTCCTGCAGCCGCCGGGCCCTCCTCCGCCGGCGGACCTCGTCCAGCCCCCCGGCAGGTTGCCGCCGCCGCTCGCTCGCCATCGGGCTATCCCGAGTAGAGCGTCTCGATCTCCTCGGCGTACTTCTCGTCGATCGGCTTACGCTTGAGCTTCATCGTTGGCGTGAGCTCGTCGCCTCCCGGCTCCCAGGGCTCCGGCAGGACCTTGAACCTCTTGATCTGCTCCACCCGGGCCATCTTGGCGTTCGCCTCGTCGATGGCCTCCTGAATCGCCACGATCGTCGCGTCCTCCTCTGCCAGCTCCTCGATTGATCTGCCATCGAGCCCGTTCTGCTTGGCCCAGACCGGCGCGAAGTCGGGGTCCAGGGTGATCAGCGCGACGTTGTACGGCCGCGCGTTCCCGATCGCCACCGCCTGCCCCACCAGGGGGCTCGCGGTCTTCAGGTGCGCCTCGATGTTCGCCGGCGACATGTTCTTGCCGGCGGCATTGATGATCAGCTCCTTCTTGCGGTCGACGATCGTCAAGTAGCCGTCCTCGTCGATCTCGCCGATGTCCCCGGTGCGCAACCAGCGGTCCTCGGCGAAGGCCTCCTCGTTCTTCTCCGGCAGGTTCCGGTATCCCGGCATCACGCAGTCGGCCTTGATCAGGACCTCGCCGTCGTCGGCGAGGCGGATCTCGATGCCGGGTGTCGGCGGTCCGACCGTGCCGAGCTTGATCCGGTCCGGCGGGTTGATCGTGCCCAGTCCACACGTCTCGGACATGCCCCAGAGCTCCCCGATCGGGATGCCGATCGCGTGGAAGAACTCCAGGACCTCCAGAGGTGTCGGGGCCGCGCCCGCGTTCACCGCGAGCGCCTCATCGAGGCCGAGCTGCTTGCGGAGGTGCGAAAACATCTGCTCGTCCGCTTGGGCGGCGGCCTCGGCGATCTCCGCGGGGACCTCCTCCCCCGCCTGTTCCAGCCGGACCTTCTGAAGCGATGCCTCCAGCCCCTCCTCCACCGGTCCCCTCTGTTCGTCGGGGAGCCCGGCCATCATCGCCTCGAGCCCGGCCTTGAGCTTCTCGAAGATCCGCGGGACCGCGAAGAACCACGTCGGGCTGACCTTGGGCAGGTACTCCGCGATCCGGCGCGGATCGGCGCACACGTGGACTGCCAGTCCCCGGGTCATCGGCAGGTAGTAGTGCGCGTTCCGCTCGGCGACGTGCGCGGCGGGCAGCCACGAGATCACCTTCCCGCCGCGCTCCGGCAGCTGGATCATCTCGTCCGCCGTCGCGACGGCGAAGAGCAGATTCCGGTGCGTGAGCTGCACCCCCTTCGGCGGGCCGGTGGTACCGGAGGTGTAGATCAGCGTGAGCAGGTCATCCGGGCCGACTTGCTCGACCGACTCGGCGGGATCGAAGTCGGGGTCCATCTCCATGAGCTCGTCCAGGGTGAGGTCGCCCCCGTCTCCGTCCACCACGATCACCTTCTCGAGCGTCGAGACGCCCTTCCGTGCCTCGCTCACGTTGTCGAGGTACGCCTGCTCGGTGATCACCAGCTTGCTTTCGGCGTCCGAGAGCAGGTACCGGATCTGCTCCGGTGCATAGGTCTGGTAGATCGAGAAAGGGATTGCTCCCAGGGAGACGGCCGCAAGGTCCGTCGGGATGAACTCCCAGCGGTTGCCGAGCATGATCGCGACGGTGTCGCCCCTCTCCACTCCGAGTTTGGCCAGCCCGCCGGCGATCCGATGGACGGTGTCCCGAAGCTCCGTCCATGAGATCTCCTTCTCACGTGCCTCGTCGGCGATCGCCAGATCGTCGCCGAGCCGATCCACCTGCATGTAGAACGCCTCGACCAGGTTCCGCGCCGGCAGCTCAGGGGCGGGCCCGCCGCTGGCATGGCGCTCCGAAGTCCTGACCTCCACTGGCAGCTCCCCTCTCCTCGGTAGAACTTGGGAAAACGTACACCAGGTGGAACCAAATCCCGAGGAGCTGATTGCCGCCGCGCACGCGGGCTGCCGGGGCTGGGCGCGATCGAGGTCAGCCTGGACGCGAAGCTGGCCTGGCCGCTCGGCTACCTGGGGCCGAGCGCGCTGTCGTTCAGTCGGCCGAGGTCGTTCGACAGTCCGACGACGAACACCAGCAGGCGGGAAATGCCGAAGCGAAGCTCTCGTGGCGCCGCTAGCGACCGGTGAGGGCGCTGTCGCTCAGGCGACCGAGGTCGTTCGTCAAGCCGATGACGAACAGCGCCAGGATCAGCAGGAAGCCGACCGCGCTCGCGCGCTCGATCACGCTGAACGGAACCCTCGCCCCCCTGACCTTCTCGACGAGGCTCCAGAAGATGTGGCCGCCGTCGAGCGGCAGGAACGGGAACATGTTGATGATCGCGAGCGAGAGGCTGATCACGGCCAGGACGAGCAGCGCCCGCCGCACGTCCCGCGAG
>DATAPB010000220.1:0-5658 GCA_036265435.1 Solirubrobacterales bacterium
CCGACGAGCTCGTCTTCCTCGACATCACCGCCTCCCACGAGAGCCGCGACACGATCGTCGAGCTCGCTCGCCGCACCGCGGACAACGTCTTCATCCCGTTCACGATCGGCGGCGGCATCCGCTCGGTGGAGGACGCCCAGGCCGTGCTCGACGCCGGCGCGGACAAGGTCTCGGTGAACTCGGCGGCGCTCGAGCGACCCGAGCTGATCTCCGAGCTCGCTGACGTCTTCGGCTCCCAGTGCGTGGTCATAGCGATCGACGCGAAGCGGCGAGGCGCCGGGGACGAGTCCCCGACCTGCCAGGCGCCGCCCGGCCACTTCGGCGACGCCGAGTGGGACGTCTACACGCACGGGGGGCGCAGCAGGGTCGAGGGCCGCGAGGCAGTCACCTGGGCGCGCGAGGCGACGGAGCGAGGGGCGGGGGAGGTGCTGCTGACCAGCATGGACCGCGATGGCACGACCGATGGCTACGACGTGGAGCTGACCCGCGCGGTTGCCGAGGCGGTGAGTGTCCCGGTGATCGCATCCGGTGGAGCGGGCGAGCTCGGCCACCTGGTCGAGGCGGTCGAGGCGGGACATGCAGACGCGGTCCTCTGCGCCTCGATCTTCCACTACGGGCAGCACACGATCGCCGAGGCAAAGCAGCGGCTGGAGCGGGCCGGGATCCCGGTCCGCACGGCCTAGCCGGCTACTTCTTCTTCGACTTCTTCTGCTGGCCGGTAGACGGCTGCGCCGTCGTCTGGGTGCCCGCCGCCGGCGTCTTCGGCGCCTTCTCGACGATCCCGTCCTTCGCCGGGCCCTTCGCGGGACGGAGCGCGTAGAGCGTCTTGTAGCCGGTGAGGAAGAGCTCCTTGCCGTTCGAGATCACCGGGTTGTAGGCGCCGTCGGAGTACTGGAAGACCTTCTGCCCGTTGCGTACGTCGAAGCCGTAGGTCGAGGTCGTCTTCAGATCCGCCACGTAGGCGGTGTCGCCGATCAGGCTCGCAGCACCGGAGATCGCGCCCAGGTTAGGGACGCTCCAGCGCTCCGCGCCGGTTCGCGCGTCGAGCGCGTAGAACGTTCCGTCATAGCTGCCGAAGTAGACGCTGGGCTGCGTATCCGGTGTTCGCGCGGCGATGGCCGCCGCATAGACGTAGTTGCCCGTCGAGTGGCTCCAGGCCAGGTCCCCGGTCTCCTGGTCGAAGCTGTACATGCGGCCGTCCACGTTCCCGGCGTAGACGCGCCCGAAGGCGACGGTCGCCGCCGCGTAGAAGCGACCCGAGCGGCCGAAGCCCGACCCCTGCGACCCGGCTTGCCACTTGATGGAGCCGTCGTTGGCCCGGATCGCGTTCATCTCGCCGCTGTAGTCGCCGACGTAGATGATCCCGTTGTCGTAGGCGGGGGAGGCCTTGACAGCTCCGTTCACGTGGCGCTCCCAGATCGTCGCTCCGGTGTGTTTGTTCAAGGCATAGACCGTGTTGCACTCGCAGCCCACGATCACCTTGTTGCCGACGATGAGGGGAGAGGACTCGGACCTGCCGGGCAGCGGATGCTTCCAAAGGACGTGGCCGTCGGCCTGCGCCAGCGCGACCACCTGACCAGGCTCCAGGTTCGACACGTAGATCGCGCGGTCGTTGTAGGTCGGTGAGGAGGCGTTCAGGTGGGCGATCTGCTGCTTCCATCGGGCCTTCCCGCTACTCGCTTTCACCGCGAAGGCCAGGCCGTTGTTGTTGACGCCGAACAGCTGATTGCCGGCGAGCACCGGCGAGTACTCGAGTAGATGGTTGCCCTTGAACCTCCAGCGGATCGAGAAGGGCGGCTTCACCTCCGGCGCGTCCAGGTAGCGCGTCTTCTCGGGGTTCAGCCCGTACGTCGGCCAGTCGGTGAGGCCGCTGACGGGGGCCGGCGTGGTGGCCGTGATCGTGCAGGGATCAGGGCAGGACTTGTCGCCGGGCCGCTTCAGGGCCAGGTACGCGACGCCGGCGACGACGACCGCCGCCAGGCCCGCGACGGCTCCGATCGTGAGCCAGCGGTGGTTGGTCCAGAGGTTCTTGCCCCGCTCTCGGATGTTCTTCCAGACGTCCCTGATCGCGGAGCATGGTAGGAAAGCCGCTAATGGCCGGCTCAAGCGACATCGATCCCGGGCAGCTGGGCCGATTGGTCGACTCGCTGCCGGCAATCGATCGGCTGCGTGAGATCGCCGAGCGGACGCCCGCCCACCTCGTCGGCGGCGTCGTCCGTGACCTCCTGCTGGGGCGCGATGTGACCGACCTCGACGTCGCCATCGAGGGAGACCCCGAGACGCTCGCCGGCCTGCCGGGATTCAGTCTGGAGCGCGACGGCCTGTTCCTCACCGGGCGTCTGGAGCAGGGCGACCTGAAGATCGATGTCGCCCAGGCCCGCGCGGAGAGCTACTTCGCCCCCGGCGCCCTGCCGGAGGTCCGGCCAGCCACGATCGCCGAGGACCTCGCCAGGCGGGACTTCACGCTCAACGCGATGGCCTTTCCGCTCAGCGGTGAGCGCGTGCTCCTCGATCCGCACGGGGGGCTCGCCGACCTGAGGGAGGGGATGTTGCGGATCCTTCACGAGCGCTCCTTCGTCGACGATCCGACAAGGGCATTGCGGGCGGCCCGGTACGCGGCGCGCTTCGGTTTCGAGCTCGAGCCCGAGACCGAGCGCCTGCTCCGCGAGGCCGATCTCTCGACCGTCTCCGAGGACCGCGTCGAGAACGAGCTGCGCCGGATCGCCGCCGAGGACGATCCGGGGGCCGCGCTCCGGCTGATCGCGGACTGGGGGGTGATGCCGAACCTCGATCTCCGGGCGCCCGACCGGGTGGCCGAGGTCACGCGCCTCGCGTCCCAGCCGCCCTGGTCGGAGTGGGTCGACCGCGATCTCGCCGCGATGCTGGCGATTGTGCGCCCGCTGCCCCAGATTCGCGAGCTGGCAGCGGCGACCCCCGAACGTCCCTCGGAGGCGGCTCGCCTGGCGGAGGCCTGGGACCCGGCGCAATTGTTGGTGGCCCGCGCCCTCGGGGCCGAGTGGCTCGATCGCTACGCCGCCGAGTGGCGGCATGTGAAGCTGGAGATCACCGGTGAGGACCTGCTCGCCGCGGGGATCCCCGAGGGCCCGGAGCTGGGCCGAGGCCTGGAGGCGGCGCTGTCGGGCAGGCTCGACGGTGAGATCTCCGGCCGAGAGGAAGAGCTGCAGATCGCGCTGGCCGCGGCGCGGGGTGAGATCCCGGAGGATTGACACCGGAATCCGGCACGCGAGGTCAGGGTGGAGAAGCAGGCCTGACCGCTCGCGCCGCGGGCGGGCAGGGCTAGCCTGCCCGGGGTGGAGTGGCGCGAGCGAGACGAGGTTCGATGGCTCGAGGCGGAATTGCCCGACGCGAGGGCGGCTTTCTCGACGCGCGTCGGCGGGGTCAGCGAAGCGCCGTATGACGCGCTCAACGTCGGGATCCTGACCGGCGACGATCGCGACGCGGTTCGCGACAACCGGGCCCGGCTGGCGGGGGCGCTCGATCGGGATCCGTACGGCGTGCTGATGGGCCGCCAGGTCCACGGGTCCGAGCTGCGAGAGCACCACCGCCCCCAGGAGCCGCGCGTCTTCGCCGACGCCGTCGCCAGCCCGGTCGAGGTCGACGCCCACTCGACCGACAACGCTGAGCTCACTCCCTTCGTGATCGTCGCCGACTGCCTGCCGGTCGCGATGGTCGGTCCGCGAGGTGTCGCGATGGCCCATTGCGGCTGGCGCGGGCTCGCCGGCGGGATCGTCGAGCAGACGGCCCAGGAGATCGGCGCGACCGCCGCCGCGGTCGGTCCCGGGATCGGGTCCTGCTGCTACGAGGTCGGCGAGGAGGTGCTCGCCGAGTTCGAGGACCTCGACGGCGTCGCCGCGGGACGGAAGCTGGACCTGACGGCCGTCGCCAGGGAGCTGCTCGCCCGCGCGCGCGTGACCGCGGTGGAGTCGGCCGATCTGTGCACGAGCTGCAATCCCGAGCTCTTCTACTCGCACCGCCGCGACGGTGAGCGCACGGGCCGCCAGGCCGGCCTCGTCTGGACGACGTAGCGATGGTCGAGCCGGTCACAGATCTCGACGTAGGGCGGATCCAATCGAACCTCGGGGATATCCGCGAACAGGCCGGCCCGGAGGTCGAGATCCTCGCCGCGACGAAGTACGTGGCCCCCGACGACATGGGAGCGCTGGCCGAGGCGGGGATCGAGCTCGTCGGCGAGAACAGGCTTCAGGACCTCGAGGCCAAACAGGAGCGGTGGGGCGAGCGCTTCACCTGGGACTTCATCGGCAATCTCCAGAGCCGCAAGGTGAAGCGGATCCTGCCCCTCGTCCGCTTGATCCACTCGGTGGCGTCGGACTCCGTGCTCGATCAGCTGGCCAAGCACGGACGGGACGACACCGAGGTGCTCGTGGAGGTCAACCTCTCCGGCGAGGAGGGGAAGGGAGGCATCGAGCCCATGGCGCTCGACGACTTCATCGAGCGGTGCCCCGTCACCGTCTCCGGACTGATGACGATGCCCCCGTTCACCGACGATCCCGAGGATTCGCGACCCTATTTCGCGCGGCTGGCGGAGCTGGCGGGCGAATGCGGACTGACGCGGCTCTCGATGGGAACCAGCCAGGACTGGCGGGTCGCGGTGGAGGAGGGGGCGACGATCATCCGCCTCGGCTCGGTCCTCTGGGCCTGAACCGTCCCACCGGCGCCTTGCAGGCTTCATAATCGGGGAACATCGGGCAGCAGGAATAACCTGCGTCAAGCCGAATCTGAGCCTGACATGGCCATCAGGGACACATGGAGACGCGCGCTGGAGTACTTCGGCCTCGTTGAGGGCGACTACGTCGAGGAGGGCGAGTACTACGACGAGGGCGACACGGGCACGCAGAGGGCCATCGACGACACAGCCGTCGCCCCTCGCGAAGCGGTCGGCTCCTCACGCCGACGTGGCCGCGAGGACGACATCGACGACATCTTCGGAGACGAGGAGCCCGCGCCGCGCCGCTCGCGCGTCCGGACTGTCGACGATGCGGAGGAGGAGCCTCGGCCGAGGCGGGGTCGCAGGCGCGCCCCCACGGGCGGCAACGGCGGCAGCGTCGCCTCGATGCACGTGGTCACTCCCCGCAGCTTCAACGACGCCCAACAGGTGGCGGACGAGTTCAAGCGCTCGAAGCCGGTGATCATCAACCTTCAGGGCACGGACCGCGAGCTCTCCAAGCGGCTGATCGACTTCTCCTCGGGCATGACCTACGCGCTCGGTGGAGGCATGCAGCGCATCGCTCAGGGCATCTTCCTGCTGACGCCGGAGAACGTCGAGGTGTCGGCCGAGGAGAAGGCCCGCCTCCTCGAGGGCGGCTTCTTCAACCAGTCGTAGTAGTTGGGAAGGAAAGCCGGTTAGCGGCCGATAGGGTCCGGCCGCTGATGGGGAGAGAACGAAAGCGCTTTTTTGCGTCGCTGATCGCCACCGCGGCCTTTTTGGCTGCCTGGTCCGCTTCGGCCGGCGCCGCCACCGTCACCGTGGGCGACCCCATGACGCTGCCGCTCGACGGCGGTTACGTTGGGAACAACGGCGCCACAGTCACCGTTGCGAATACGACCATCCAGGAATCGGGCGCCCATGTGACTGCTCCGGTCAGCGGCACGATCACGCAGTGGCGCGCCCAGCCCACG
>DATAPB010000221.1:0-5660 GCA_036265435.1 Solirubrobacterales bacterium
GGAACGGCCTTCTCGGCGGCGCTCGTCCAAGCTCCCGAGGCCCGTGAGCCCGGAGTGGTGATCATCCCGGACGTCCGGGGGCTCTATCCGTTCTACATCGAGCTGGCGGAGCGATTCGCCGAGGCCGGTCACCACGCGATCACCTTCGACTACTACGGGCGGACGGCCGGTCTCGGACCCCGCGACGATGAATTCGACTATGGCCCGCATCGCGAGCAGGTGAGGCTGGGTCAGGCGCTCGACGACCTCGCGGCGACGGCGCTGGAGCTCCGTCGGCGCACCGGCGGCGGGCCGCCGGTGACGGTCGGCTTCTGCTTTGGCGGCTCGATCTCGTTCGTGGCGGGGGCCAGCCCCGACCTGGATCTCGCTGGGGTGGTGGGTCTCTACGGCGTCCTCGACCCCGCCCGATTCGACGGCCACGGAGTGTTGACTCAGGCCGCCGACACGGAACGTCGCGTGCTCGGTCTCTTCGGAGGCGCGGACCGGGGGATCCCTCAGGGACAGATCGACGAGTTCGAGTCCCAGCTCAGCTCGGCCGGGGTGGCGCACGAGATCCATGTCTATCCCGGCGCCCCGCACTCGTTCTTCGACCGCAAGCAGGAGGAGTTCGCCGCCGAGTCCGAAGACGCCTGGCGGCGGATCCTCTCCTTCCTGGCCGGGCTCCGGGCGGGCGTCGGCGACTAGGTCCGCCCGCCCCATACCGCTCTGCTACCCCGAGCTATCCCTCCTGCGGAGGAGCCCCGCTCGCGTACCTGTGGTGGATCGCCAGCGAGTTGCCGTCCGGGTCCTGGAAGATCGCCTGCTTGCAGACGCCGCTGTCGATCGTCTCGGTCACGAACTCGACACCGCGTGACTCGAGCTCGGCCTTTGCCGCGTCGTAGTCGTCGACGTGGAACTCGAGCGGCGTCGTGTTCGGGCTGAACTCGATGTTGAACGCGTCCACCTGCATGAGCGCAATCGTCACGGTCCCGGTCTCGAACTCGCCGGCCGGCATGCTCCCCCACGGCTTCCCGAACGGGAGCCCGAGTGTCTCGCCATAGAACTTCTTGGCGACCTCGTAGTCCTTGACCGGGAAGGCGATGAAGTCGACGCCGTTCAGCAGTTGCGTGTCGGTTGTCATGTCCTCACCTTCGCAGATTCCTAGGGATGGCCGGAGCGCGCCGCCGGCGCCTCGACGGTCAGGATCTGGCCGGTTCGGGGCCCGCTGCCGACCGCCTCCGGCCCGTTCCATTCCTGTGTCGCGATGAAGAGCGTCGTTTCCTCACTCCCACCGAGCGTGCAGGCGAAGCAGCCGCGGTCGACCTCCACGGTCTGCAGGACGTCGCCGCCCTCGGCCACGCGAACGCAGTGGCGATGCGGAACGTCCGCGTACCAGACCGCCCCCTCGGCGTCGAGACAGATGCCGTCCGGGTTGTCATCGCCCAGCTCCGCCCAGGTCCGCCGTCGCGAGAGCGTCCCGTCGGAGCCGATGTCGAAGCCGATGAGCTGCTTGGCGTAGGAGTCGGCGACGATCAGGGTGGCGCCGTCGGGAGTGATCGCCATCCCGTTCGGGAAGGCCACCCCGTCGGCCACGACCTCGCTGGAGCCGTCCGGCCGAACCAACGCGACGATGCCGGGCCTGAACTCGCCACCCCCCATCATGTCGAACCCCGCGCCGTTCACGTAGACGTAGCCGCGGTCGTCGATGACGATCTCGTTCAACCCAAACTCGGTACGACCGCTCAGGTCCGCGTGCGGACTCAGTGATCCATCCGCCTCCATGCGGAGCAGCCGCGTCCCGGCGGAGATCAGCATCCGCCCGTCTGGCAGCCAGTCGATCGAAAAGGGAAAGGCGTCGACCTCCGCCATCACCTCCTGGCCGCCGCTCGGATCGACGGCCAGCACCTGGTGGGCGGCCCAGTCCGAGAACCAGAGCCTCCCGTCGTGCCAGCGCGGGGATTCGGGAAAGGCGATCCCCTCGACCAGAACGTCAGGCGCATGCGCTGAGGTGTCTGCCATCTGGTCAGCTCTCACTCAGGACCCTCCCGCGGCTTGCGAATAGCGCAGCGATCCCGGGGTCGTGAGGTCCTCGCCGGTCTCCAGCAGCGTCTTGAGTCCGGAGAGAATCATCGGCCAGCCACCGTAGATCTCGGGGTTGGCGTCGATCGGCAGCTGGTCATGGATCACCGTAAGCTGGCAGGAGTCGCCCACCTTCCTGATCTCCCACGTCACCCGCGACGCTCCGACGGCCTTCACGTCATCGCTCCACAGCGCCGTGAAGGTCTGGACCAACCGGTTGGGCGGGTCCACTTCCACGTTCTCGCCCCGGGCGATGTCGATCACCCCCGGCACGGCGGAGGCGTACTCGGAGCCCGCTGTCCATTCAGAGTGCGTCTGGACGCCGAAGCTGTACCTCCCCCGCATCTCGGGATCGGTGATCGCCTCCCAGAGACGCTCCGGGGTGGTCTTGATGTAGATCTCGAACACGGCCATCCCGCCGTCCCCGCCGGGATCGGGCGCGAGCTGGATCTGATGGGGAACATCGAATTCCTCAGGCAACGTCTTCCTCCTCGAGTTCTCGTTTCAGGCCGGTGAGCCCAGAGGCCCACGGCTCGGCGTACTTGTTGACCCAGCGCTCGTAGACGAGCCGGATCGGGACGGGGTTCAAAAAATGGAGCTTCTCCCGGCCCCGCCGGCGCGTCACGACGAGATTTGCGCCCTCGAGAACCCGCAGGTGCTTCATCACGCCGAAGCGGGTCATCGGCAGGTCGGCCTCGAGAGCGCTCAGGGTCTGCCCGTCCTGCTCGAAGAGCAGGTCGAGCAGCTGGCGCCGGGTCGGATCCGCAAGTGCTTTGAACACCTCGTCCATGCCGGCGCGGAGTATATGTGACCTTTTAGTCACATGTCAAGAGCGGTCAGAATGCTGCCCGTGGACCCCGACGTGGAACGGCTCACCGCCCACAACCCGGGGCCGATGACCCTGGACGGCACCAACACGTACCTCGTCGGCCGCGACCCGGCGGTGGTAATCGACCCGGGTCCCGACGAGGAGGGCCACATCGAAGCGATCCGACGAGCCGCGGAGGGGCGCGGCGGGATCGGGACGGTCCTGCTCACGCACGGTCACGGCGACCACAGCGACGGCGTCGGATCGCTGGGGGTCGAGCCGACTCACCCGGCGGACGGCGAATGGGTCGCCGGCCTGCAGGCGCTTGCCACAGCGGGGCACGCGGACGACCATCTCTGCTTCCTGCTGCCCACCGGGGACGTTCGGAGCGGGCCGTACGCCTGCTTCACCGGTGACCTCATCCTGGGCGAAGGCTCGACCATCGTCGGCCCGCGCAACATGGGCGGCTCGCTGCGCGACTACATGGACTCGCTGCGGCGACTGCAGGCCCTCGACCTGACGGTGCTCTATCCAGGGCACGGTCCCGAGGTCGGCGACCCGCAGGACAAGATCGCTCAGTACCTCGCCCATCGGCAGGAGCGCGAGGACCGCCTGGTGGCGGCGCTCGATCGCGGCGAGCGCTCGCGGGCCGCGCTGCTGGCCGACGTCTGGGACGACGTTCCGGAGCAGCTGACGGGCGCCGCGGCGATCGCGATGCAGGCGCACCTCGAGAAGCTCGAGGACGAGGGACGCCTCCCCTCCGATCTGCGGGACTGATCCCCGGGCGGCGCCCCTGGTATCAACCTCGGATGGGCATGGACCTAGGCCGCCTACTGCGGACCGGCGTCAAGGGAATGGGGATCGGCACGGCGCTCTTCGGCGGAACCGCGGCGGGACTCTGGTGGCAGCTGTTCCGCCGCCCTCTCCCGACGACCTCGGGTGATCTCAGCGTCCGCGGTGTCGAGGGCAGGATCGAGATCGTCCGCGACCGCTGGGGAATGCCGACCGTGCGAGCTCAGACACCGGCCGACCTCTGGTACGGCCAGGGGTTCTGCCACGGTCAGGACCGGCTCTGGCAGTGCGAGGTGAATCGCCGGATCACATCCGGCCGGATCAGCGAGGTCGCGGGCCCCCAGGCGCTGGCGGCTGATCGGTTGATGCGCATCCTGGGCCTGCGCCGGGCGGCTCTCCGGGAGGAGGCCGAGCTCGAGCCTGATCTCAGGGCCCTGCTCGAGGCCTATTGCGCCGGCCTCAACGAGGCGGCGCGGGTTGCGTCGGCCCCGTCGGCGGAGTTTCAGCTCCTGCGGCTGGAGTTCGACCCCTGGCGACCGGCCGACATGCTCGGCGGCAGCAAGCTGCTCTCGTTCGGGCTCTCCACCAACTGGGAGCGCGAGCTGCTCCGCGCTGACCTCGTCAGGGAGCTGGGCGAGGAGCGCGCGGCGAAGATCGATCCCACCTACCCAAAGGGCAATCCCATCGCACTTACCCCCGGACGGGGCTTCGATGGCGATGGTCTGCGCCTGGCGGAGCAGATCGGCCGGGTGCGAGAGCAGATCGGGCTGGCGGCCGCCGCGAGCGGATCGAACAACTGGGCCGTGACGCCAGCCCGCTCGGTGACAGGCGGTGCCCTGGTCGCCGGCGACCCCCACCTGCCCAGCGGTATGCCCGGAGTCTGGTATGAGGTCTCCCTCGAGCTGGGCGACCGATTCTGCCGGGGCGCCTCGATCCCGGGCCTGCCGGGAGTCTCCTTCGGTCAGAACAACGACGTGGCCTGGACGTTCACCAACGTGATGGCCGACGTCGAGGACCTCTTCGTAGAGCGGATCGCTGACGAGAAGTACGAGTTCGAGGGCGAGCAGCGGCCAGTCGAGATCATCGAGGAGCTGATCGCGGTCCGCGGGCAGGACAGGCCCGAGCGGCACGAGGTTCGCCTGACCCACCACGGCCCGATCGTGAACCAGGCACTCGGTGCCGACGATGAGCAGCCGCTGGCCCTGCGCTGGACTGGTCTCGACGCCGCTGCGGTCACTCACGCTCACGTCGGCGTGCTCGCGCCACAAAGCGGCGCCGAACTCATCGAGCTGCTCCGGGACGTCCCGATGCCGGTCCAGAACGTGATCTGGGCCGATCGCCACGGATCAATCGGCTACAAGATGATGGGCCGGGTCCCGATCCGGAAGGGCGACTGCCCGGACCTCCCGAAGCCCGGCTGGACGGGCGAGTTCGAGTGGGACGGTTCGATCCCCTATGACGAGCTTCCGGGCCTCATCGACCCCGCCGAGGGGCACCTGGTGACGGCCAACAACAGGGTCGTCGACTCCTCCTATCCCCACCACATCACCAGCGACTGGCTGGACGGCTTCCGCGCCCGGCGAATCGAAGAGCTGCTCAAGGAGACCGACGAGCACGACCTGGAGAGCTTCGAGGCGATGCAGTCCGACAACCTCTCGATCCCGGGCCTGGAGGCGGCCCGGCGGCTGGGCCGGCTGAAGCCGGCGGGCCAGCGCGAGGTGAGCGCGATCGAGCGCCTGCGCAGCTGGGACGGGCGGCTCGACCCCGATTCCGTCGCCGGCACGATCTACCAGGCCTTCCTGCTGCGCCTGGCGCGCGAGGTCGGCCGGGCGGCGATCGGCGACCGCGACCTGATCGAGCGCTGGCTCGACCGCGCCGACAACGGGTTCACGCCCCACGTCACCTCGCCCTGGCGCTGGCACGCGCACCTGATGAAGCTCTGGGAGGCGGGCGAGGAGGAGCTGATCGGCCGGCCCTGGGACTCGCTCGTGCTCGAATCGCT
>DATAPB010000222.1:0-14171 GCA_036265435.1 Solirubrobacterales bacterium
CGCACCGCGCCCCCGGTGTTCGCGGTTCGCGCTCATCGCTCCTCCTTAGGTGGAAGCACACGTTCACTCCCGCGTACCACGTGACCACTGGGTGAAACACTTCTTGGGACGACGGGAGGTCGCGCGTGAATGGCGCTTCGCGGCTCTCGCCGGAGCAACGGCTGGTTTGGCAGTTGCGCCCCTCGCCCCGCCCGACCCCTCCCTTGCCGGCGTGGGCGCATTGCCGCTCGCCGCCATCACGCTGGCGTCTGTACGCTCCGCAGAGGATTCTCGCCCCTGGGCGGGGCTCACCTGGCTCGCGCTCCTTGCACTCGTGGCCGCCCTGGTGGGTCTTCTGATCGGCGGAGCACGGTTGCACGCGATCGATGCCGGCGCGCTGCGTGCGCGATCGGGGACGCAGGTCACGCTGAGCGGATTCGTCGCCGGCGTGCCGCGTCGAAGCCGGGGGGAGGTGAGCGTGCGCGTTGACTCGCCGGTCGGCCGGGTCCTGGTGATCGCACCGGGGCCGGTGGCGGAGCTTCCCGTCGGCTCGGAGGTACGCGCCGAGGGCGCCCTCCAGGAGCCCGAGCCGTGGCGCTCGGCATACCTCCGCCGCCAGGGAATCGCCATGACGCTGAGGACGGATCGGATCTTGGCAGGCCCCGGCAGGAGAACCGGCCTCACGGGGTGGATCGACCAGGTGCGCCTGCGAGCCGAGAGGGCCCTCGGGCGGGGGATGCCGGAGAAGGAGGCGGCTCTCGCTCGAGGCTTCGTGCTCGGCGAGGACGACCGGATCGACCCGCGGACGCGCGACGACTTCCGGCGCTCGAATCTCGCGCACCTGCTCGCTGTCAGCGGTGAGAACGTGATCCTGCTCGGGGTTCTGGCCTGGCCCCTGCTGGCGCTGCTCGGCCTGCCGTTGCGGGCGCGCTTGATCGGGACGCTCTGCCTGATCGCGATCTACGTGCCCGTCACCGGTGCCGGACCGTCGATCCAGCGGGCGGGCGTGATGGGGGCCGCCGGCCTGATCGCGGCGCTGGCGGACCGCCCGCGTTCGCGCTGGTACGCCGTGCTCCTCGCGGCAACCGCCACCCTCGCCCTCAACCCGCGGGCCGACGGTGACGTCGGCTGGCAGCTGAGCTTCGCGGCGGTGATCGGGATCATGCTCTGGTCGAAGCGCCTGACCACCCTGATCGCGGGCGAGGCGGATCGCCGCTCGGCGCGCCGCGCACTGGCGGAGGCGATCGCGGTCACCGCCGCCGCAACGGTGGCCACGGCCCCGCTGATGGCCGCCGCGTTCGAGCAGTTCTTCCCGGCGGCCCTGCCCGCGAACGTCCTCGCCGCCCCCGCCGTCGCGCCCGCGATGTGGCTCGGGATGCTGACGAGCATCCTCGGGCAGGCGCCCTTTCTCCCGGTTGAACCGCTCAATTGGCTCGACTCGCTCTGTCTCGCCTACATCGCACAGATCGCGCATTGGCTGGCAGCACCGGGATGGGCGTCCCTGACTGTCCACGTCGGCTCGATCTGGTCGGTTGCCGCTGCGTGCGCCGCGCTGATCCTCGGAATGGAGCTGCTGCTCCGCTGGCTCGACCGAGTCGCCGGACTGGAGCTTTCTTGGCCCAGGAACGCCTGTCTCGCCGCGGTCGCCGCGGCTGCGGTCGGAACGGCGGTGGTGTGGCCGTTCTGGGGACAGGCTGCGCCGCGGGGGGTGACGGGTCTGACGATCCGAGTCCTGGACGTCGGGCAGGGCGACTCCATCCTGCTGCAGCCGGCCGATGCCGATCCGATCCTCGTGGACACCGGTCCGCCGGGCGACGGGGTCGAGAGCCGACTCCACGACCTCGGCGTCGACCGACTGGCGGCGATTGTGATCACCCACGACCAGTCGGACCACGCCGGCGACCTCGGCGCGCTGCTCGACTCGGTCCGCGTGGACCGCCTCGTCTACGGCCGCGACGATCCGAGGCTGGGAGGAGCGGCCCTGGCGGCGGCCGTGGAGCCGTACCGGCTCGCGCAGGGCGGCGAGCTCGATTCGGGAGGACTGCATCTGACCGCCCTCTGGCCGCCCAGGGAGCTGCTCCACGAGACCGACCAGGACCCGAACCTGCTCTGCCTGGTGCTGGTGGCGCGCTGGCGCCACTTCTCGATGCTGCTGACCGGTGACGCCGAGGCCGAGGCCGTGCCCATCGATCCCGGGCCGGTCGACGTGCTCAAGGTCGCGCACCACGGTTCCGAGGACGCGGGGCTCGACGAGCTGCTCGAACGCTCGGTCCCGAAGCTCGCCGTGATCTCGGTCGGCGCCGAGAATCCGTTCGGGCACCCCGACGGCGGAACGCTCACGGACCTCCGGGAGCACCGCGTGCCGACCCTGCGCACCGACACCGACGGCGAGATCGACGTCGAGGCCGACGGTTCCCGCTGGACAGTCGCCCCGGGCGCTGGTTAGCTTCTAGCGAGGGGGCCCGGAAGCGAAGCTGAGGAGCAACCCGTTCGATGTTGGTGCTGCGGCGGGCAGGAGTCGTGCTGATCATCGCTGTGCTCGCGCTTGGGCTCGGTGGAGCGTTCGCCGGCGCGAAGAAGAAGCACAACCAGGCGCAGGCCGCGAAGGAGCGAATCAGGGCGCAGAAGGCGCCCAGACCTGCCAGGCGGCCGGCAGCCCCGTCTTCGGGCTCTAGGCCGGCAGGCGAGGCCCATGCCGAGATTCGGCGGCGGGAGCGGCACGTACACTCGACGCGTGGCTGAGATGAAGGCCAGCTATCTGATCGCCGGGGACGACGAGGCGAAGATCGCCCGCGCCCGCGCTCGGTTGCGCGACCGGGCCGAGCGCGAGGGCGGCCCCGGGGCGCTCGAGGTGTTCGAGGCCGGCGACGGCCGCCGCTCCCCGGACGTCGAGGCCGTGACCGGCTCGCTGGCAAACATCTCGCTGATCGCGTCGCGGCGCTATCTCCTCATCGATGGGGTCGAGGGATGGGGCAAGGGGGATGCGGAGAAGGCTGTCGATGCCCTCGGCCAGATCCCACCCGAGACGACGGTGGCCCTGGTCTCCCACGGCAAGCCGCCGGCCGGCATCGCGAAGGCCGTGGAGAAGGCCGGGGGAGAGGTGCTCTCGTTCGAGCTGCCCCGCGCCCGCGATCTGCCGAAGCAGCTCGTCGCCGACGCCAGGGAGCTCGGCTTCGAGCTCGAGCCCGCGGCCGCCCGCCTGCTGGTGGAGCGCCTGGGAGCGCGGCCGATGCGGCTCCGAACCGAGCTCGAGCGGCTCGCGCTCTGGGCGGGGGAGGGCGGGAGCGTTGCGACCGATGACCTCGAGGCGATGGTGTCCGACACTTCCGAGGAGGCGATCTGGACGCTGGCCGACGCCGTGGTCGCCGGCGACGAGGCCGAGACGATCGGCGTCGCGGAACGGCTCGTCTCCCAGGGAGAGGCCCTTCCACGCATCGTCTACTCGCTCGCACCGCGCCTGCGCCAGGCCCTGAAGGCGGCGACCGAGCTCGAGGCCGGCCGGCCGGCGAGCGAGGTGGCCAAGGGGCTCTCGATGCATCCGTATGCCGCGAAGATGCTCGTCTCCAAGGTCAAGGGCCGCTCCCCGGAGGACCTCGACGCCTCGATCCGCGCCCTCGCCGACCTGGAGCTCTGGTCACGCGGCGGCTCGGACTACGACGAGCGGGTCGCCTTCACCCTCACCCTGCGCCGGGCGATCGGCCTCGAGGCCGACGACACCGAGCCACTGGCTTGGGCGCTCCGCTAGCCCTGGCTCTGGGAGGCGGCGCCGGCGATGCTCGCGGCGCGGGACTTCTTGCGGGCACCCGTGTTGCGGTGCAGGGCGCCCTTCTGGACCGCCTTGTCGATGCGCGAGACGAGCGCCTTGTGCTCGCTTGCGACGGCGTTCGCGTCCCCCGACCGCACGGCGGCCTCGAGCCTGCGGAAGTACGTCTTCACCGAGCTGCGAAAGCGCAGGTTCTCCTGCCGCTCCCGCTCTGAGCGCGCAATCCGCTTCTTCTGTGAGGCGATGTTGGCCATGAAAAGACCCCCGTCGGGGGCGGCGAAGAGAATAGAGCAATGACCGATCGCCCTGACCCCTTCGATCCCTCGACGCGGGACTTTCCCGCCGTCGAGCGTGAGTCGGAGGAGATAGAGCGTCGCCACGAGGCGGTCTCCATGGACACCTCGACGTTCATGGCGATTCCCGCTCCCACCCCCACGTCACCGTTCGTCCCGCCGGAGTGGGGCGAGCGCGAGGGGCGGCTCGGTCGCTCGACGGCGTTCTTCTCGATCGCGACGGCCTTCTCCCGGGTCGCCGGGCTGGTGCGCGAGATCGTCGCCGCGAGCTACTTCGGCATCACCGGGCCGATGTCGGCGTTCACGATCGCCTTCCAGGTCCCGAACCTCGTCCGCTCCCTCTTCGCGGATGCCGCCATCCAGGCCGCCTTCGTTCCGGTCTTCACCGAGGAGCTGGAGAAGGGCAACAAGCGCGAAGCGTTCCGCCTCGCCTCGACCCTGATCTACCTGGTCACCCTGGTGCTGGGCGCGCTCACAGCGATCTTCGTGCTCGCGGCACCCCTGATCGTCCCGATCTTCGCCCCCGGATTCAGCGGCGAGATCCTCGACCTCACCGTCACGCTCTCCCAGATCCTGTTCCCGATCCTGATCCTGCTCGGGGCCACGGGAATGGTGGTGGGGGTCCTGAACAGCTACGACCGCTTCGCCGCGTTCGCGATCTCCCCGTTCTTCTGGAACGTGGTGATCATCCTCGTGCTCGTCCTACTCGAGCCCGCCTTTCACGGCAACGACCGGATCTATGCCTACGCGATCGGCGTTCTCGTCGGGACGGTCGTCCAGCTCGCGATCCCGGCCTGGGACCTACGCAACACCCCGTTTCGATTCACCCGGGACATCGACTGGCGCCTGCCCGACGTGCGCCGCGTGCTGCTTCTGATGCTGCCGGTGACCCTCAGCCTCGGGCTGATCAACTTCGACCTCCTGCTCAACAGCATCGTCGGAACGCTTGTCTCGAACGAGGCCCCCGCGGCGATCGACAAGGCCTTCCGCATCTACATGCTGCCCCAGGGGATCTTCTCGGTGGCCGTCGCGACCGTGGCGTTCCCGACCCTGGCGCGCTTCGCAGCTCGCCGGGAGTGGGACAACCTCCGCTCCACGATGTCCAACGGGATGCGGCAGATCCTCCTGCTGCTGATCCCCGCGGCCGCCGCGATTCTGGTGCTCTCCGTCCCGATGACCCGGCTCGTCTACCAGCGGGGTGAGTTCGATGCCGCCCAGACCCACCTGGTGGCCCAGGCCCTCTTCTGGTTCGCCTTCTCCCTGCCCTTCAACGGCCTCTACCTGCTGCTGACCCGCACCTTCTTCAGCCTGCAGAGGCCATGGGTCCCGACCGCGGTCGCCGGCTCGAACCTCGTCGTGGACATCATCTTCTCGTTCGCCTTCTACTCGCCGTTCGGGGTGGGGGGCGTGGTGGCGGCAACGGTGATCGCGACGATCTCGAGCGTCGTCGCGGAGGCGGTGATCCTCCGAAGACAGCTGCACGGCCTCGACCTGCCGCGCCTCTTCGACACGACGTTGCGCGTGGTCATCGCAGCTGCGCTGCTCGCCGGGGTGAGCTACGTGGTCTGGTACGGGCTCGATCAGGCGCTCGGCCGCGATCTGATCGCGCAGATCGTCTCGCTCGGGGCCGCATTGGCTGCGGGATTCGTCACCTACCTGGGTGCGGTGCTGGCGCTGCGCGTGCCGGAGGCCGCTCAGATCGTGCGCCTGCTGCGCCGGATCTAGGCGGGGCGGGGGTCGCCCACCCAGTACCGCGGACCGGGCCCGGAGCGCCCCGCTCGGTCGCCCGGGTTGGCGAGCTGGCAGCGGTCCAGGGAGAGGCAGCCGCAGCCGATGCACTCCGTGAGACCAGCGCGCAGGCGCTCGAGCTCCGCGATTCGCTCGTCGATCCGGGAGGTCCAGCCGGCCGAGAGACGGGACCAGTCCCTGCGATTCGGCGCATGGTCCCCGGGCAGCTTGGCCAGCTCGTCCCTGATCTCGTCGAGCGTGAGCCCGATGCGCTGGGCGAAGACGATGAAGGCGATCCGGCGGAGCACCGCGCGGGGGTAGCGCCGATGGCCCGAGCCGGCGCGCTCGGAGCCGATCAGGTCCCTGTCCTCGTAGAAGCGGAGGGCCGAAGCCGCGACCCCGCTTCGCTTCGCGACCTCACCGATCGTGAGCAGGTCGTCCATTCCCGAGGCAGGTAAGCACGTTTGGGACTTGACTTCAAGCTCACTTGAGCTTGTAGTTTGGCACCCAACAGTCGAGGAGGCCCAATGAGCGAGACGAGATCACCAAGCGAGCGCATCACCGAGGAGGTCACCTCCTGGGACGGGGTCGAATCGGGCTACGGCAAGCGTGGCGAGTTCGGCTTCTACGTGAGCGGGCACGAGGTCGGCCACCTGCACGGCGACCGCGCCGCCCACTTCAGCTTCGGCAGGGAGATCGGCACCGCCCTCAAGGAGCAGGGCCGCGTCGTCGACCACCCGGTCTTTCCGGGCAAGCCTGGTCCGGCCGCCCGCCGGATCGAGACCGATGAGGACGTCCGCGAGGTCATCGGGCTGATGCGGCTGAACTACGACCGCATCATCGCCCGCTACGGGCTTTCCTCGCCCGCTACCGCCTGAGCTCGGCCACCACGAGGGGGCTCGTGATCTGGAACGCCCCCGGGTCCTCGTTCGCCTCCTCGTAGATCCGCCGCATCCCGTCTCGAACCTCCTCCGCCCGACCAGCGGCCTCGAGGACCGGTCGGGCTGCGATCGCCATCGGGTGGTTCTCCCCCTCGATCTGCATGAACTCGTCGAGCGAGGGAGCGCGGAAGGCGATCGAGTGGTCGGTCAGGGACGCCGAGAAGCCGTGCAGCGCGAACAGGCTCGACAGCGAATCGAGCTCGTGCCACGGAAATGGTGGAGGGGCTGGAGGCTCGTCACGGATCTCCGCCAGGGTCTCGCGGGCCAGGCGAACGGCCTGCGAAATCGCGCCCCCCGGGACCCAGGTGGCGAGCAGCACTCGACCAGTCGCCGCGGTGACCCGATCGATCTCGGTCGCGGCGGCCTCCGGGTCCGGCGCGAATATCGCGCCGAAGACCGAGATCACCACATCGCCGCTGTCGTCCTCGAGGGGCATGTCCGCAGCATCGCCGAGCACGAACCTCGCTTCGAGGCCTCGCTCCGCCGCCGTCGCCGCGGCGACATCGAGCAGGCGCTGCGCCGGATCCACTCCGACGACGGCCGCACCGCGCTCGGCGGCGAGAAGTGCCGCGTTACCTGTCCCGCAGCCGATGTCGATCACGGACTCGCCGCTCGCGATCTCCGCCTGCTCGACCACGATCTCGGCGACGGGGAGGAGCTGCTCGGCGATCCTCTCGTAGCGTCCCAGTCCCCATTCCATCGCGACGCCACTCTAACCGCGCGCTAGCGTCCCCTCATGCGGATCGACCACGTCATCTACGCGACCGCTGATCTCGATGCGGCGGCGTCTCGGGTCGAGTCCGAGCTCAGCCTGGGGACGGTGCCCGGCGGCCGGCATGAGGGTCACGGCACCCACAACAGGATCGTGCCGCTCGGAGGCGGATACCTCGAGCTGATGGCCGTCGCCGACCCCGAAGAGGCCGCGGAGTCTCCGATCGGGAGCGCCGTTCAGGCATGGCTCACCGACCATGCCGAGGGTCTCTTCGCCTGGGCTGTCGAGGCCGAGGATCTGGACTCCCTGGCCGCGCGCCTGGGCTCGCCGATCACCACCGTCACCAGGGATGGCTTCAGCGCCCGGCTGGTGGGCGTCGCCGAGGCGCTCCGAGATCCCTGGCTGCCGTTCTTCATCGCGCGGGACCAAGCGATACCCGACCCCGATGCCGGTGCCGACGCCGGCGGGATCACCTGGCTCGAGGTGGCCGCCGATACCGACCGGCTGGAGGGGCGACTCGGCGGAGCCGACCTGCCGGTCCGGATCGTTGAGGGGACCCCGGGGCTCCGCGCCATGGGCATCGGCGACCGCGAGCTGCGGAACGGCTGACGGCTTCGCCCCATCCCCGCGGCCACAAGCGCCGCCTAACATCAGTCGCGCCGCCGAGCGGCGCTCCAGATGGAGCGGGCTGGCGGCCGCTCATGGATCGCATCCGCAACTTCTCGATCATCGCCCACATCGATCACGGCAAGTCGACGCTCGCCGACAGGATCCTCGAGCTCACGGGCGCCGTGGATCCGCGCACGCACCTGCCGCAGCTGCTCGACTCGATGGATCTCGAGCGCGAGCGCGGGATCACGATCAAGGCACAGGCGGTGCGGGTCGCCTACACGGCGCGGGACGGCGAGACCTACCACCTGCACCTGATCGACACACCGGGTCACGTCGACTTCTCGTATGAGGTCTCGCGCAGCCTCGCCGCCTGCGAGGGCGCGCTGCTCGTCGTCGACGCGGCCCAGGGCGTGGAGGCGCAGACGGTCGCCAACGCGTACGCCGCGATCGATGCCGGCCTCGAGCTGATCCCGGTCCTCAACAAGGTCGACCTGCCCGGGGCGGATCCGGACGGAGTCTCCGCCCAGGTCGCCGACCTGCTCGGCGGAGATGCCGATGAGTCGCTCCGGATCTCGGCGAAGACCGGGGAGGGCGTGCCGAACGTGCTCGAGGCGATCGTGCAGCGGATCTCGCCGCCCGAGGGCCGGCCCGACGAGCCGCCGCGCGCCCTCATCTTCGACTCGGAGTTCGATCAGTACCGCGGGGTCGTCGCGTACGTGCGGATGGTGGATGGGGAGTTCTCGAAGAGCGAGCCGATCGCGGCGATGCAGGCCAGGACGCAGGCCGACATCGACGACATCGGCTTCTTCACGCCGAAGATGACGCCCGCCAGGGGAATGTCCGCCGGCGAGGTGGGCTACGTGATCACCGGTATCAAGGACGTCACCAAGCTGCGGGTCGGCGACACGCTGACGAGCCGGGAGCGCCCAGCCGGCGAGGCGCTGCCCGGGTACCGCGAGGTGCGCCCAATGGTCTTCTGCGGCCTCTTCCCGATCGACACAGACCGCTACGAGGACCTGCGCGATGCCCTCGACCGCCTGGCGCTCAACGACGCCGCCCTCTCCTACGAGCCCGAGACGTCGGAGGCTCTGGGCTTCGGTTTCCGCTGTGGCTTCCTCGGCCTGCTTCACATGGACATCGTGCGGGAGCGGCTCGAGCGCGAGTACGACCTCGAGCTGCTCGCCACCACGCCGAACGTCCGCTACGAGGTCCGGGTCCGTGGCGGCGAGCTCGTCGAGGTCCACTCACCGACCGAGATGCCCGACCCGTCGGTGATCGAGGAGATCCTCGAGCCGTACATCCGCGCCACGATCATCACGCCCAACGAATACGTCGGAGCGGTGATGGAGCTCTGCCAGAAGCGGCGCGGCACCCACATCGACTTGCACTACCTCTCGCCGGAGCGGGTGCAGATCCGCTACGACCTGCCGCTCGCCGAGATCGTGCTCGACTTCTTCGATCAGCTCAAGTCCCGGAGCCGCGGCTACGCCTCGCTCGACTACGAGCCGATCGGCAACCGTCCGTCAGATCTGGTCAAGCTCGACGTTCTGCTCGCGGGCGATCGGGTGGACGCCCTGTCGCTGATCGTTCACCGGGACTCGGCCAATGACCGCGGGCGGGCGCTGGTCGAGAGGTTGCGCGAGACGATCCCCCGCCAGCTCTTCGACGTCCCTGTGCAGGCGGCGATCGGATCGAACGTGATCGCCCGCGAAACGGTGAAGGCGCTCCGCAAGGATGTCACCGCCAAGCTCTACGGCGGCGACGTGACCCGCAAGCGGAAGCTGCTCGAGAAGCAGAAGAAGGGCAAGAAGCGGATGAAGCAGGTGGGCGCCGTGGAGGTGCCGCAGGAGGCGTTCCTCGCCGTCCTGGAGATGGACGGCAATGGCAAGTAGCGAACAGCGGATTGCGATGGCTCAGGCCGGGATGAAGGCGTTCAACGATGCGGACATGCCCGCGATGCTCGCCGCGCTCTCAGAGGACGTCGAGGTCTATGCCTCTCCCGAGATGGTGAACGCCGGGCAGTACTCCGGCCACGACGGCTTCGTCACCTGGATCACTGCCTGGACCGACGCCTGGGAGGAGATCAGCGCCGAGGTGATCGACAACAGCCCCATCGGCGAGCGCCACGTGGTCACGACGGTCCATCAGGAGGGCCGGGGTCGCGGCGGCATCGAGGTGAGCATGGAACTGGCCTTCCTCTTCGACGTCGACGACCAGGGGAGGTGCCGTTATCTCGCGATGCTCCCGACGCCGGAGGAGGCCGTCGAGATGGCCGAACGGCGCGAGGCGTCCTAGGCGCTGACGCGGCGCAGGGGGAGGGTGAGCCGGGCCTCGACCTTGCCGAGCGGGTCCCTATCGCCATCCGTGAGCAGCACCACCTCGTCCGCCGGGTAGCCGCGGAGCTCGTCCTCGAGTGCCTGGGCCGCATCATGATCCCCGATCGATCCGCTGACGGGCAAGCCCGCCGCCACCAGGACTCCCGCCGAGCGAGCGAGCCGCGCCTCCGCCTCGTGGCGGGCGTCGTCTTCGGCTGAGAGCCAGCGGTCCAGGCGGTGGCTGGGGACCGGGACGAGGAGCCGCACGTCGGAAGGAGAGCCGGTGATGTCGGCAATGCGCTGCGCCGCGCCCGGGGTCGCCTCGGTGACCGCGACCACCAGGACGCGATGTCCGGAATCCTCGCTCCGCGCCACCTCGAGCCTGCCATCAGGCTTCGCGCGCGCCGCGAAGACGATCAGCGAGGTTGCGGCCACCGCACCGACCGCCATCCCGATTCCCGCACCGAGGCCCGTGCTCGAGAGCGACATCGCCGCCGCGACGGAGACGCAGATCGCGGCGATGATCAGCGGAATGGCGAAGGGGCGGAAGCGCATGCCGCCCTGCGGATCCCTGGTGGTCAGGAACGAAGACACACTCGATACCTACCCTCTGACCGAAGACACTTCACACCTACCCTAGCCCGGTGCCGCGAAAGCCTCGGAATCGGCTCCGGAACTAGAATCGCGCCGCCCATGGCGGTGAACGCCGACGCGATAGGAAAGCAGTGGGAGCCGGCCACCTACGAGGTCGGGGCCGAGAAGGTCCGCGAGTTCGCGAACGCGATCGGCGCCGCCAATCCGGTCCACCACGATCACGAGGCCGCCAGGGCCGCCGGCTTCCGTGACCTGGTCGCGCCGCCGATGTTCTGCGTCGTCTACAGCGCCCGGGCGATGGGCCCGGCGATCATGGACCCGGAGATCGGCATCAACCTGGCCACGATGCTCCACGGCTCCCAGGAGTTCGAGTGGGACGAGCCTGTCTGCGACGGTGACGTGATCTCGACCACCCCCACCTGCCGGGAGATCTACGAGAAGGACGGCAAGGGCTTCTACGTCTTCGAGACCGTCTCGACCAATCAGGACGGTGCCCAGACCGTGAAGGGAACCTGGACCAACATCGTGAGGGGTGTCTGATGCCGGATCTGAACGCGGGTGACTCGATCCCCGAGCTCAAGGTGACGCCGGACAAATACCTGCCGCACCGCTACGCCGGAGCCTCCGGCGACTTCAACCCGATCCACATCGACCCCGAGTTCGCGAAGGCGGTTGGCCTGCCGGGCAACATCCTCCACGGGCTCTGGATGATGGCCCAGGTCGCTCGCGGCAACGCCCAGCTCGCGGACGGCGATCCCCGTGCCCTGAAGCGCCTCTCGGTCCAATTCAGGGGCATGGGCTTCCCCGAGCAGGAGCTGGTCGTGAGCGGGACCATCAAGGAGGCCGAGGGCGACCGGGTGGTCGTCGACACGGTGGCCGCGCAGGGCGAAAACCAGGTGATCCGCAACGCGGAGGCCGAGATTCGGATTTCGTAGCGCGGCGTTCCTATCCTTAACGTCGTGCTGAGTGAACGCCAAAGTCAGATCCTGAGACTGGTGGTCGAGCGCTTCGTCGACGATGGGCGTCCGGTCGGCTCGCGCGCGCTCGCGAACCGGGCCGACATCGAGTGGAGCGCATCCACCGTCCGAGCCGAGCTGGCCACCCTCGAGGGGGCGGGCTTCCTGACGCACCCCCACACCTCTGCAGGCCGCGTTCCCACCGACACCGGGTACCGCTTCTTCGTGGAGCAGCTGCTCGAGCGGCAGGATCGGCTGCCTCGCCCGACATCCGATGATCTGGGTCTCTCGCGAATGCGCCGCGAGGTGGATGTCGCAATCCGGGAGACGACGACGGCGCTCTCTCAGGTCACCGATCTGGTGGCGCTGGTGACCGCCCCGCCGCTCCACACGGCCACGATCCACCGTATTGAGGTGCTGCGGCTGCAACCACGCGTCGTGATGGTCATGGTGATCGCCTCCAACGGCGGTGTGACCAAGCGCGCCTTCACCTTCGACCAGGAGGTCGACCCGGGCTTGGTCGCGTGGGCCGGCAGCTACCTGAACGAGCGCCTGGCGGGCCTCGGCCTCGGCGCGCGAATGGCGGCGGACCGCCTGCGCGACGATGAGCTCGGCGAGATGGAGAGGGGCTTCCTCGCCGAGATCTCCAGCGCCTTCACTGATCTCGAGGAGTCAGCGGAGGACACGCTCTACGTGGACGGCGCGGCCCGGCTGCTCTCAGAGGAGCACCTCGCCGACCTGCCACACGCCGACGACCTGGTGCGGGCTCTGGAGCGGCGGGTGAACGTCCTGCGTGCACTGCGCACGGCAATCGACCAGCGCTCGGTGTTCGTCTGGATCGGCGGTGAGAACCCCGCGCCGGAGCTGCGCTCGGTCAGCGTGGTGGGCGCGAACTACGGCCTGGGCTATCGCAATCTTGGGTCGGTCGGGATCATCGGGCCACTGCGCATGGACTACGCGACCGCGATCGCCAGCGTGCGAGGCGCCGCGGGCGAGCTCTCCCGCTTCTTCGAGACGGTCTACGACGAGTAGCCGCCCATGGCAACCGCGAAGCGCGACTACTACCAGCTGCTGGGCGTCGACCGGAACGCCTCGGATGGCGAGATCAAGAAGGCCTTCCGCCAGCTGGCGCGTGAGCTGCATCCGGACGTCAACGCCCACGATCCGGAGGCCGAGGAGAAGTTCAAGGAGGCCGCCGAGGCGTACGAGGTGCTCTCCGACCGGCAGCGTCGCCAGACCTACGACCAGTTCGGCCACGAGGGGCTGCGCAGCGGGGGTTTCCAGCCGGGCGCGGGGTTCGGCAGCTTCCAGGACATCTTCGATGCGATCTTCGGCGGCGGCGATCCGTTCCTCGGCGGTTTCGGTCGCCAGTCCGGCGCGGGCGCAGACATCGGCGCGGTCGTCGAGATCACCCTCGAGGAAGTGCTCGAGGACCAGGCGCGCGAGGTCTCCTTCGAGGCAGTGAGCGTCTGCGAGCGCTGTCGGGGAAACGGCGCGGAGCCGGGAACCCCGATCGAGACCTGCCCGAAGTGCGGGGGCTCCGGCCAGCTTCAGGAGGTGAGCCGCAGCATCTTCGGCCAGGTCGTCCGTGCGATGCCGTGTGACCGCTGCGGGGGAGACGGCCGGATCCCGGAGACGCCGTGCGAGCGTTGCGGCGGCGCCGGGCGGGTGTCCGAGATGCGCACCTGGGAGGTCGACGTCCCGGCCGGCATCGAGGACGGCCAGCGTGTGCGGATCGCGGGGGCGGGACACGCCGGCGCGGCTGCGGGACGAGAGGGCGATCTCTACGTCGAGGTCCGGATCGAGCCCGACGAGCGGTTCACCCGCCAGGGGACCGAGCTGATCGCACGGGCGGAGGTGCCGGTGACGACCGCGATCGTCGGCGGCGAGGTGTTCGTACCCACGCTGGAGGGCGAGATCGCGGTGGAGGTCCCCGCCGGCACCCAGCACGGCGACATCGAGCGGCTCGATGGGCGGGGCCTGCCGCCCCTGCGCGGGGGGCGTCGCGGCGACCAGCACGTGGTCTTCGAACTGGTGGTCCCCACGGACCTCGATCCCGACCAGCGGGAGGCGGCCGAGCGGCTGGCAGACGCGCTCCGTGGCCATCATGAAACGGCTGACTCCTCGGCTTCGCCTACGGAGTCCCCTCGCATCAGCCGCCGTAAATGATCCGTCTCGCGGTTCGCTGCGAGCCGGAGTACTCGGAGCAGGTGATGGCCAACCTGCTCGAGCTTGCGCCCAACGGGCTGGAGGAGGAGCGCGGCCCCGGCTGGGTCGA
>DATAPB010000223.1:0-1658 GCA_036265435.1 Solirubrobacterales bacterium
AAGACCCTGCTCGCGCAGACCCTGGCGAGGATCCTCAACGTCCCCTTCGCGATCGCCGACGCGACGGCGCTGACCGAGGCCGGCTACGTCGGCGAGGACGTCGAGAACATCCTGCTGAAGCTGATCCAGGCGGCCGACTTCGACGTGAAGAAGGCGGAGACCGGGATCATCTACATCGACGAGATCGACAAGATCGCGCGCAAGGCCGACAACCCGTCGATCACACGCGACGTCTCCGGGGAGGGGGTGCAGCAGGCGCTGCTGAAGATCCTCGAGGGGACCACCGCCTCCGTTCCCCCGCAGGGCGGCCGCAAGCACCCTCACCAGGAGTTCCTGACGATCGACACCACCAACGTCCTCTTCATCTGCGGCGGCTCCTTCGCGGAGCTGGACAAGGTCGTGGAGCGGCGGATCGGCAACAGCGGCGTCGGCTTCGGCGCGGCGATGGTGGATCCCGTCAACAAGGACATCGGCGAGCTCTTCGAGGAGGTCCTGCCCGAGGACCTGATGGAGTACGGCCTGATACCGGAGTTCATCGGCCGCCTCCCCGTCGTCGCCGCGATCCACCAGCTCACCCGCGACGACCTGGTCACGATCCTCACCGAGCCGCGCAACGCGCTCACCCGCCAATTCCAGCGCTTCTTCGAGTTCGATGACATCGAGCTCGTCTTCGCCGACGACTCGCTGGGAGCGATCGCCGACAAGGCCCTGGCGCGGGAGACCGGCGCGCGCGGGCTGCGGTCGATCCTCGAGGAGACTCTGCTCGACGTGCAGTTCGAGCTGCCCTCGCGCCGCGACGTGACCAAGTGTGTGGTGACCAAGGAGACGATCGAGGGCAACCGGCGCCCGACCCTGGTCACCGAGGCGGCCGCGGCCGACATCGAGCCGGCCGGCGAGCTGCCCGCCGAAGAGTCCGCGTAGGCGCGGGCCGGGGGCTTCCGGGCCGCGCGGCGAGGCGCCGGGCGGGGCTGCGCTGAAACTAAACTCGCCCGCGTGCCCGGCGACGCCCGCAGGAAGCTCGAGGAGACCACCCGCTACGACCCCGCCCAGGTGGAGCGGCGGATCTTCGCCGAGTGGATGGAGCAGGGCTACTTCCATCCGCCGGCGGAGGGCACCCCGCAGGAGAACTACTCCGTCGCGATCCCGCCGCCCAACGTGACCGGCGCGCTGCACATTGGGCACGCCCTGAACGGCTCGATGCAGGATGCGCTGGTGCGGATGAACCGGATGCGGGGGCGCAACACGCTCTGGGTCCTCGGCACCGACCACGCCGGGATCGCCACCCAGGCTGTCGTCGAGAAGGAGCTGCGGGCCGCGGGAACCGACCGCCACGAGCTCGGACGCGAGGCCTTCGTCGAGCGGGTCTGGGAGTGGAAGGAGCGCTACGGGTCGGAGATCGTCGAGCAGTACAAGCGGCTCGGGGCCTCCCTCGACTACGAGCGCGAGCGCTTCACCCTCGATGAGGGCTACGTGCGCGCCGTCTACCACGTCTTCGTCCGCCTCTACGAGAAGGGCTACATCTACCGCGACAACTACATGGTCAACTGGGACCCGGGGACGCGTTCGGCGATCTCCGAGCTCGAGGTCGAAAGCCGCGAGGTCACGGACACCCTCTACTCGATCGACTACCCCGTGGAGGGCTCGGACCGGGTGCTGAC
>DATAPB010000224.1:0-29457 GCA_036265435.1 Solirubrobacterales bacterium
TCCATGGGAAGACCCACGGCGGCTTGCCCTTGACGAGCAGGCGGAATCTGCGATCGCGTGCCCGGAGCAGCTCGAGGATGTCGAGCGCGCGGTCGATCCGCTTGATTGCGGGCACGAAGCCGATCATCCCCAGGTTGAAGGAGCTCCCCGGCAGCTTCTCCCGGCGCAGCGCTCTGACGTCGACCGCGTTGGGCACGAGCCGGAGCTTCTCCCGCGGCCAGCCGTAGCGATCAGCCGCCTCCTCGAGGAGGTGCGGGCCGACGAAGACGACCCGGCTGACCCGGTCGATGTTGACCGCCGCCGGATAGTCGGTGGTCCTCTCGACACGGTGAAAGCGGATGGCGAGGCGCTGATCGTCCCGGACGTTCTCGCTGTAGAAGACCGCGTTCCCGAGGCACCACTCGCAGAGGGCGACGTCGCCCCAGCCGAGCAGCTCCTCGGTGGCCTTCACGTCGTGCTTGGTGTGACCGGCCCAATTGTCCTCGCGGACCTCGGCGCCCAGTGCGAGCGCCCGGTCCCGGATCCCGGAGAGGAACTTGAAGTCATGGCCGGCGATCACCAGCCGATGCCTGCCCTCCCCCGCGGAGACGCGGATGCGGGGGGCGGCGCTGTTGAGATAGGGCTCGAGGTTCCCGGCGACACGCTCGAACGTGAACGCCTCGGACGCCGCCCTGCAGCGCTCGGCCGCCAGCTCTCGGACCGCCGGGTCCTCCCAGACCCGCTTCAGCGCGGCGAGCGCGTCGTCACCGCCGATCGCGAACAGGGGGTAGTCGGCCCCGAGCAGCTCCTCGTAGAGCGGGGTCCGGTTGAGCAGTACGACGCAGCCGGCGGCCCCGTACTCGAGGACCTTCGTGGAGAGCTCCTTGCTGCGGGACATCATCGGATGGCGGACCGAGAGCGCGACGTCGGCATCCCGTAGGAGCTCCGCCACCTGTTCCCGACCCACTCCACCATGCCAGACGACGTTGTCGGTCTCGGCGAGCGCCGCCTCCGCCCTCGGCTTGAAGGTGGGGTCGTCGGGTGGGTTGTGGATCTTGTCGCCGACCAGGTGCAGCTCGGCCTCGGGGTGACTGCGCCGGAGCCGCTTGAAGGTCTCCAGCATCTCGATGAACTCGTACTCAGGCGCGAACTTGCCCGCGTAGATCAGCTTCAGGGGCCTGTCGGGCTCGGCGGTCGGAACAGGGTCGGAGGTCGCGGGCGCGGGGATCATGGGCGGGAGCAGGGTGAGCTTGCCTGCGTGCTCGGGGACCGCCGCCTCCGCGAGGGCGAGGATCGCATCCGTCTGGCAGAGGATCCGGTCCGCGCAGCCGGCGACCCGGCGCAGCTGGTCAGCCTCAGCGCCTGGCCGCGACTCGGAGAGGTGGTAGACCCAGAGCCTCCCCGGGAATGCGGCGCGCCGGCATGCCTCCTCGGTGATGTTGGCCCCACGGAGGAGCACGACATCGAAGTCGCGCTCGGCGTCCAGTGCCTGCAGGGCGGCGACGGCCTCGGCCGGGCTGAGGCGCGGACGAGGGTCCGGGCTGAGCCCTGGATCGATCAGCTCGACCCGGGGTTGGCCGTGAAGAGGCCCGGTCAGAATCTGGCGCTCCTCCGCGCAGCGGAGCAGCAGGGTCACCTCCACTCCCGGAAGCGAGGTGAGCATCTGCGCCATGGACTGGACCCACACCGACGAGCCGTCGAGCAGGTTCATGTTCACCTCGCCGTAGAGGGCGATCTTCAGGGGCCGATCTCGCTCGACGCCTGAGCTGAGTCGGCTGTCGGACGCGGCCGAGCCCATGGTCCTAGCCGTCCGGGGTTCGCTCGGAGCCTGCGGCTGCTGCGCGGCCCGGGAGCCCGAGCGCGGCGTCCGCCTCGAAGTTGCCCGCGTCACCGGAGTAGATGCGGACCCCGTGGCGGAACCAGTCGCTGAGCGACCCGCCGGCGCCCCCGACGTCGTCCGGCCAGCCACGCCGCGCGACCAGCTCGCGCTTGACCAGGACGGAATGAGGATGGACCGAGTCGACGAACCTGTGCTCGAGGCTGCGGTCGATCGCGCCGCGCCCGTCATTCGTGTCGAAGGAGGCGTTGCCGATCACGTCCGCGTCGGCGAAGCGAGTGGTCAGTACCAGGTCGGTGAGGTGATGCTCGCCGTAGGTGTGGGTGGGATGCAGGATCGCCAGCCACGGCGAAGCGGCCAGCGCGGCAAGCTCGCGGTAGCGCTGTGAGCGGGTGGCATCCGGGTTCTGCTGGAATACCCGGACGCGGATCTCGCTGCCGTCGGATTGCAGCTCCTGGAGGTCGCCGACCACGGAGGTGTGCGAGCCGATCAGGAGCTCCGCGGGACGGGTCTCCTGCGCGGAGACGCTGGCGACGACCGCTCGGAAGCGCCGGGCCTGCTCGACGTCGTCGACGAGCGCCAGGGCCGCGACCTCCTCGCCGGGGTAAGGCGTGACGTTGAAGCCGAGGGTGTCCGCGACCTCGACGAGCCGGTGACGGTAGGTGTGCTCCCCCATCACCCGCCGACGCCCGCGCTGGGTCAGCTCGCGCCAGTAGCCGACCTCCTGCAGCTTCGTCAACGCATCAGTGGCCTCCTTCGAGGTGTCGATCACCGAGACCACGTCACCGAGTGTTCGCTGGACCCCGACGCTCTCGGTGCTGACGACCGCGGTGCCGCAGGCGAGCAGCTCGAAGACCCGGCGCGAGAACATCGTCGGGGAGTCGGTGACCGAGTTGACGTTGAGGAAGACCCGGTGCTCCTTGTAGGCATCGATCATCTCGTCGTAGGCGAGCGCGCCCTTGACCCGCTCCTTGAACCGCTCCGGGAACCCGAATGCCTTGTCGTCCGACCCGAACCTGCGGTCATAGATCTGGAGTCCGAACGGCATCGCGGCGTCGAGGAGCATCTGCAGACTCGTCTGCCGATCGATGTGGCGGTCACGGTAGTACGCCCCGGCGAACACCGGGGAGGGGTTGCGCTCGGCCGGGGCGCCGGTCGGATTGTGGATCCGGGGCTGGGCCGCGAACTGCAGCGCTTCGATCGGTCCCGACGAGGCGCGCTCGAGGGCCGCGTAGCGGTCGATGCAGTTGGCGTCCGACGTGAAGACGTAGTCGAAGAGGGCTGAAGCCTCCTTGAAGCGCTCGAAGTGGACCGGGTCCTCCTTGTTCCAGAAGACCGTAGGGATGTCCCGCTCGCGGCAGGCGGCGATCAAGGCCCTCAGGTTCGGCAGACCGATGTAGTCCGGGTGCGTGTAGGAGGCCACCATGTACTGCCATGAGCCGCTGTTTCCCTGCCATGCCGACTCGACGAGCAGCAGGTGCGGCTCGTGGGTCTCGAGAGCCTCGGCCCAGCCCTCCGAATCGATCCGCATGAGGTCGCAGTCGGGCCCGATGCAGGCGGCGGACATCTCGTCGAGCACGCCGGCGACGCGCAGCTTGCTGACGTCGGCCGGCGGGGCCTGCGGCCTTGCGAGCCAGCGCTCCCTCTCGGCGTCGATCGCGTCGACGACGACCGCCACGGCGGGGGCGGGGACCGCGGCCTTCTCCGGTTCGGGCGCCTTCGCGGGCTCCGGTGCCTTCGCGGGCTGCGCCGGCTCGGTGGCCCGGTCGCCATCCGGCGTCTTCACCGGCGTGCTGGGTTGGGCCGGCTCGGCCTTCGCCGCGGTCGCTGCCGTCGCGGGCTTGGAGGGCTTCCGCATCGCCGGGGCGGGCATCGGCTTGACCTTCGGCCGGTCATCACTCGCCGCAGCCGGGGTCGGGGCGGGGGAGGCGGGCGTCTCGAGCTCGGCGGGCTTCTTGCGCTTTCTTGCGTTCGCGGGCTCGGGGAGAGCGGGGCGTGGCGCCCGTCGGAAGGGGTGCCTGATCCTCTTCCGGACGCGCCAGGTGAGCCGCATCATCCGGTAGGTCCGGCTGTCTTCGAGCCGCTCCAGGCGATCGGTCACGCGGTCGCGCTCCGTCGTCAGATGGTCGAGCTCGGCCAGGAGGCTGGTCCGCTGGGCCTCGAGGCCGCTGACCTGCTCCCGCATCCCGTTCATCGTGCCCTGAAGCTCGCTCTCCCGCGCGCTGAGCTCGGCGAAATCCCTCTGCAGCTCGGTCTCCCGTTCTCGAACCTGTTCGAGATTCCTCTGCAGCTCTTCCTCGCGCGCCCGGACTTCGAGGAGGCTCCGCCGCTCGCCCTCGAGCTCAGAGGCGAGCTTGTCTCGCTCCGCCTCGAGGGCGGTGACGCGCTGGCGGGTGTCGGCGAGCTCGGTTTCCCGCTCCTGCAGCGTTGAGCGGCTGCCCTGCTCCTTGGCCAGCGCCCGCTCAAGGGACTCCCGGTGGGCCTTGACCCTCTCGATCTGCTCCTGGACGGCCTCGACCCTGCCGAGAAGCTCCTGCTCCCGTCGCTCGGCGCCCTCCCGCACCTGCTGCTGCTCCGACTCCAGCGCACGGATCCGCTCGCGCGCGCTGTCCAGCTCCGGACGCAGGCTGCCCTCCTTCTGCTGGATGGCGGCGTGGGCCGTTCGCTCCTCCCTCAGCGCGCGGTTGAGCATCTCGCCCTCCGCCTCCAGCCTCGCGACCCGCTTGTGAAGCGTCAGGGCCTCGCGTCCCGCCTCGAGTTCGGCGATGCGCCCATTCTGGTTCAGCTCGTCACGGCTGGCCTCGAGTGCGGCTATGCGATCGCGGGCGGCGGCGAGCTGTTGATCGAGCTCGTCGGCGCGCTCCTCATGACGGTCAGAGCGTCCCTTCTCGCCCTCGAGCTGACTGCCGAGGGCGTCGCGCTCGGCCTGCAGGGCGGCGATCCGCTCGCGATGGCCGATGATCAGCTCGTTCAGGTCACGTTCGCGTCCCTCGAGGGTCGCGACCCGGTGCGTGAGCGAGAACACCCGGTCGTCGCTTGCCTCCTTCTCCGCGGCGAGCCTCTCGAGCTCGGCCGCCGCGGACCGCGTGGGCTTGGCCGCGGTCTTGCGCGGCTTCGCTGTCTTCCTCGTCGACCTGCCTGAGCCCGAATTCGCCACTAGAGAACCGCCTCCTCGAGTTGCTCGGCGACACGCTTGAAGGTGTACTCGCGCGCGGCCTCGGCGCAGCGATCGGCCGCCTCATCACGAAGATCGGAATTCTTCGCGGTCTGCTTGAGGACCGCGAGGATCTCGCCCGGGTCAGTCGCGAAGAGGGGATAGTCGGCCCCGAGCAGCTGCTCGTAGAGCGCTGTGCGATTGAGAAGGACTGCGCACCCGGCCGCGCCGTACTCCAGCACCTTGGTGGCGAGCTCCTTGTCCATCATCGGGTGGCGCACCGAGAGGGCGACGTCGGCCTCGCGCAGGAGCTTGTCGACCTCCGTTCGGGCGACCCCGCCGTGCCAGACGACGTTCTCGGTCTCCTCGAGCGCCGCCTGCACCGCGGGCTTGAACCCGGGATCGGCGGGCGGATTGTGGATCTTGTCGCCGATCAGGTGAAGCTCGGCATCCGGGTGGGTGCGTCGCAGCCGGCGGAAGGTGTCGATGATCTCCAGGAAGTAGTACTCGGGAGCGAACTTGCCGGCGTAGACGAGCTTGAGCTCTCCGCCCTTAGGTCGGCGCGCTCTCTTCGCAACGGAGGGAATCATGGGGGGCAGCAGGGTGAGCTTCTCGGCCTGCTCCGGAACCGCGGCCGTCGCCAGTTCGCGGATCGGCTCCGTCTGGCAGAGCACCCGCTCGGAGGCGGGCGCGATCAGCCGGAGCTGATCGATCTCCTGACCCGGCTGGAAGTCGTGGGGCGTCAGGTAGTAGGACCAGAGTCGCCCGGGGAAGGACTGCCGGCGGGCGGCCTGGGCAGAGATCCCGGCCCCGCGCAGGAAGACGTGGTCGAAGCCCCGTTCGCCGTCGAGCCGCTCCAGGGCGTCGAGCGCTTCCCCGACCTCCAGGGGTCGCTCATGGCCGACCTCCTCCGGAGACACGAGCTCGATTCGCGGATTCGCGCGAAGCGGGGCAGTCAGCACGTCACGCTGTGCGGGCGCCCGGAGGAGCAGCGTCACCTCCACACCCTCTATCTGGGTGAGCGTCTGGCTGACCGACTGCACCCAGACCGAGGAGCCGTCGATCAGGTTCATGTTCACCTCGGCGTAGAGACCGAAGCGAATGGTGGGCGGATCCTCACCGATGGAGTCTGGCGACTCCCTCGCAAGCGTGGTGGCAGCTTCGATCATCGCCCTGACACCAAGCTAGCTACTTGCGCCTGCGCTTCTTCTTCCGGCACTTTCCCTTGACCCTCTTGAATCCCTTCTTGCACTTGCTCACCGGGGGCGCGGCCAGCACCTGCCCGTGAGCAGCGCCCGGAACGAGCACCCCAGCGCAGGTCACGCTCATGAACACAGTCGCCTTGGAACCGCCGTTCAGCGTGTAGGTGAAGTCATCGGTGGAGCCGGTCAGCGTGCTGCAGTACCCCGGGTTGGGCTGGTAGGTGAGGCCCGTGCCGCCGCCCGTGATCAGGACGGTGCCATTCGCCGCCTGGGTCCGCGAGCCGATGAACATCGGGCCTCCATCGTTGGCGTCATTGGCCAGCACCGGGATCGCGGTTGCCGAGGCGTCCTGCGCAACCGGCGAGGGGGTGTCGTCGACGGCGGTTGGCGGCGCCGTGCAGTCGATCGTCATCGACACCCTGGCGGCAGACCCGCCGTTGAGCACGTATTGGAAGGAATCCGGGCTGCTGGGGGGTGCGTCGTCGCAGTAGTGCGCATCCAGCTGGTAGGTCACCCCGGTACCGCCGCCGGCGACTGAACCGGCGCCGTGAGCGGGCTGCAAGTTGATCGAGGCGACGGACTTTGGGCCTCCGTCGTTGTCCGTGTCGTTCGCGAGGACGTTCAACGTGACCGAGCCGGAATCGACCGTGATGTTCACAGCGCCTTGGTCAGGAACCGCCGTGGGCGGATCGTCAACGCAGGTCACCGTCACCGACACGGTTCCGCTCGAGCCGCCATTGAGGGTGTAGGTGAAGATGTCGGGGCCGCAGTAGTCGGCGTTGGGCTGATATGTCAGCCCGGTGCCGTCGCCGTTTCGGACGACGGCCCCTTGCCCCGGCTGAGTCACTGAGTTGACGATCTTCGTACCACCGTCGACGTCGGTGTCGTTCGAGAGGACGGCGATCGCGGTCGCGGACGCGTCCTCGATAACGACCAGGCTGTCATTGGATGCCGTCGGCGGATCGTCGACGCAGGTGACCGTCACCCAAACGGTTCCGCTCGAGCCGCCGTTCACGGTGTAGGTGAAGCTGTCCGCGCCGCAGTAATTGGCGCTGGGCTGGTAGGTCAACCCGCTGCCGTCGGCGTTTCGGACGACGGTCCCATGCGCCGCCTGGGTCACGGAGCTGACGGTCTTGGGCCCGCCGTCGCCGTCGGTGTCGTTGCCGAGTACCGCGATCGCCGCGGCCGAAGCATCCTCGGTCACTGTCGCCGTGTCATCGACGGCGGTCGGCGGGTCGTCCACGCAGCTCACGGTCACCGAAACGCTCGCACTCGAGCCGCCGTTGAGGGTGTAGGTGAATCTGTCCGGGCCGCAGTAGTTCGCGCCGGGCTGGTAGGTGAGCCCGCTCCCGCCGCCGGTGAGCACGACCTGGCCATGAGCCGGCTGCGTCACGGCGCTGATGGTCTTCGTGCCACCCGGCGGTGTGTCGTTGGCCAACACGTCGATCGAGGTGGCGGCGGCGTCCTCGGCGACCGTCGCCGAGTCGCTGACCGCGGACACCGCGGTGGTGGTGACGGCGCCGGACAGCGCGGCGCTCGAGTCGTTCCACTGATCGACGGCGACTGACGCGTAGCGGTAGGTCCCACCCAGCGGAGAGTCGCTGCAGTCGCCGCTGGCGTTCTGGCAGACCGCCGTGACGCCGGGGTCGCCCGGCTGGAACACACCCGTCCCGGCGTGCCGGTAGACCTTGTAGGAGGTGATCCGAGTGTCATTTCGGGGTGTGGTGTCGATCTGGATCGTGCCGCTGGAGTTCGTGGCGCTCATACTGGCGGGTGCCGCCGGGTCGGCCATGTCGGCGAGCAAGTTCCGGGTGAACTGCTGAACGGCCGGGATGGTGGGGGGGATGCCCGTGAAGAGGGTGGGGTCCCACCTGTATGAGTCCAGGCCCCAGGCGAACTGCATCGAGCCAGAGGAGAAGACTCGGGCCCCAGACGCCTGTGCGGTGTAACGGACGGCCGCCGCGTCGAAGGTGGCGCTGGTCTCGGGTCCCTGGTAGGTGAAGAGCATCGTCGCCGTGCCCGGCGGATCGCAGTCAGGGAAGAAGCTGTCGTACTCGAAGCCGACCAGGCCGGTGATTGTGCTCCCCTGCGTGAAGCCGGTCCCAGAAGACCACGGGTCGGCGGCACCCGCCGCGGTCACCGTGTAGTTCCGGTAGCCGTCGTTCTGGAACCAGCTGCCGTACTGCACCCCGCCCTGGAGCTCGCACTCCGGCCTGCCCAGGTCTCGCCACTGGATCGTGCGCAGGGATGGATCGGTGACCGGATCCGTGCCGTCGTTCCCCTCTTGCTTGTAGATCACCATGGTCCGGCGGTCGCCCGGTCCGGGCGTCCCCGGGCAGACGGTGTTGTCCGAGGGGCAGGAGCTGTCCTCGTAGCGAACCTGCCAGTAGGCGTCGTTGGCGCCCAGGAAGGCGATGTTCGTACCGGCGTCGCGAGCCGCCTCGAAGCCGTCCCGCATCCCCTTGGTCCAGTACTCGCTGTGGCCGGAGACCAGCACCGCGCGGTGCTGGAGCAGGATGTTCGGGTTGGCGTCGACGTCGGTGTCGGTCGTGTACGAGACGTCGTAGCCCTCGCGCTCGAGGAAGCGGAGCAATGGGAGGTCCCAGTAGCGCCACTCGCGGCGGTGATATGGCCGGTTGAAGGAGACCTTGGTGGCGTGGTCCAGTGCGAAGACCGAGTGCTTGACGAGGTTGTCGTAGGCGCTCGTACCGCCCCACTGGTTATAGGCCTGATAGGTGTTGACCGGGACGACCACCAGGAGGTTGGAGGCCTGGGCCTGTGGCGCGCTCGAGCGCACGACGAAGGGCGAGTAGCTGGTGTTGCCGCTGTTCGAACCGCTCGTGGGCACGTACTCCGCGACATACTCGCCGCTGGTCCAGTTCGACGGAAGGGTCAGAGAGGTGGTCTGCGGCCAATTCGCATCCACCTTCCCGGTGACCGAATTCGGGTTGGGCTTCGTGCGGGCTGCCCCGGTGAAGCTGGTGCTGCAACTCGGCAGGCAGGTCATCTGGCGGGCGCCCGCGCCGTTGTACCAGCCGAGGCGGTAGACGATGATCCTGAAATTGACGACGGGGTTGGTGCTGACGTGGAAGCCGATCGTCTCCCCCGGCGCCGCGCTGACCTTCGACGTATACCCCTCGATGTTCGGGGTGTCGGCCTGTGGCCGCTCCCAGCCGGAGCTGCCCGCCAATGCGTTTTCGTCAGTGATGGGGTTGGCCGCCGCGAGGGCCGGCAGCGCGACCAGCAGCCCGAGCGCCGAAATCAGTAGGAGGAGGGCGCGGAGGCCTACACGACCGGCGGAACAGTCGGCGGACTTTCCCGGCGCTCTCGCGCTGTGGGCAGCACTGTCGGGTCGAGCCATCGGTTTCTCCCCTACGCCGTCCGTGGACGCCTGGTGCTCCTCGGACGGCCCCCTCGGTGCGACCTTAGCGTCGGGCGGAAGGAAGCGGAATGGGTGCTAATTGCGCTTCCGCTTCTTCTTCTTGCACTTCCCCTTGACCCGCTTGAAGCCCTTCTTGCACTTCTTGGTCGAGGGAATGGTGCCCGTCTGCTGCAGGGTCGTGTTGGGGGTAGCGGCGGCGCACATGACGGTCATGAAGACCGTCCCCGTCGGTCCTCCGTTCAGCGTGTAGGTGAAGTTGTCGGTGGGTCCGCTGGGGGTGTTGCAGTAGCCCACGTCCGGCTTGTAGTTAAGGCCGGTGCCGCCGATGTCTACCACCACAGTGCCGTGAGCCGGATCGCTGGAGCCAGTGATCACCATCGGCCCGCCGTCGCTGTCGGTGTCATTGGCAAGCACGTTGATCGGCGTGGCTGGAGCATCGTGACCAACCGTGGCGTTGTCGTTGACGGCGTTCGGGGGGATGCTGCAGTCAACGGTGATGGAGACCGTGGCCGTCGAGCCTCCGTTGATGATGTAGTCGAAGCTGTCGGGGCCGCAGTAGCCGGTAATGGGCTGATATCTGACGCTGGTCCAGGCATTCGTCGGTCCGCCGGCCCCTGTGACGGATCCATGGCCCGGCGTCGTGAACGATGAGATGGTCTTCGGCCCGCCGTCCACGTCCGTGTCGTTTGCCAGCACGCCAATCGTGTTTGGGCCGGAGTTGCCGGATACCACGGAGTTGTCCTCGACGGCGACCGGTGGTTCGTCGACGCAGGCGATGGTCACCGACACGGTGCCGGTCGAACCGCCGTTCAGCGTGTAGGTGAAGCTGTCGCTCGGGTTGGCGGGCGGCCCATTGGGGTCGTTGCAGTAGCTGTCGTCCAGGTCGTAGGTGAGACCGGTGCCGCCGCCGGTGATCTCGATGCTGCCATGGGCGCCCTGAGTCACGGAGTCGATCGTCCTCGGACCATCGTCGACATCGGTGTCGTTGGCAAGCACCGAGATTGCAGTTGCCCCCGTCCCCTCGGTGGTTGTCCCGGAATCGTCCGCAGCCGTCGGCGCATCGTCGACGCAGCGGACCGTCATGGACACCATGGCGGTTGAGCCGCCGTCCAGCGTGTAGCTGAAGGTGTCCTTGGGGTTGCTGGGGGTGTTGCAGTAGTTCGAATCCGGCTTGTAGGTGAGGCCCGTTCCCCCGCCGGTGATCGCGACGGTTCCGTTGGCCGGATCGCTGGCTGACTGAATCGTCTTCGGCCCGCCGTCTGAGTCGCCGTCATTGGCGAGGACGTCGACCGCCGTCGCAGGATCGTCCTCGCTGACCGTCTTGGAGTCGTTCGCCGCCAGGGGGGGATCGTCGACGCAGTCGACCGTCATCGAGACGCTTGCCGTCGAGCCGCCATTCAGCGTGTAGCTGAAGTCGTCGCTGGGAGCGCCCCCGGGGAAGTTGCAGTAGTTGGCGGCGGGCTGGTAGGTGAGCCCGCTGCCGTCGCTGTTCCGGACCACGGTTCCGTGTGCCGGCTGCGTGACGGAGGCGACCGTCTTCGGCCCGCCGTCGGAGTCGGTGTCGTTGGCGAGGACGTCGACCGCCGTTGCCGGATCGTCCTCAATGACGCTCTTGCTGTCGTGGACAGCGACCGGCGGGTCGTCCACGCAGGTGACGGTCATCGATACGGTCGCCGTCGAGCCGCCGTTGATCGTGTAGGTGAAGGTGTCGAGACTGGTCCCCGGCGGGTTGTTGCAGTAGTTGGCGTCCGGCTGGTAGGTGAGCCCGGTGTTGGCGCCCGGGGAACCCCCGATCAGTATCACGGATCCATGGGCGGGATCGGAGGCGGAGCTGATCGTGATCGGACCGCCGCTCGGGTTGGTCTCGTTGGACAGCACGGGAACCCCAGTGGCGGCGCCGTCCTCGGAGATGGTGGCCGAGTCATCGACTGCGGTTGGCGGGGGTAGATTGTCGACGGCCTGGGAGAGCGCAGCACCCGAGTCGTTCCATTGATCGACGGCGACCGAGGCGTAGCGGTAGGTGCCGGCCGCCGGGGTGTCGGTGCAGTCCCCCGTGAGGTTCTGGCAGACGAGCGTGACGCCGGCGTCACCGGGCTGGAAGGCGCCCGTGCCGGCGTGGCGATAGATCTTGTACGAGGTGATCCGCGAATCGCCGCGCGGGGTCGTGTCCATCTGGATCGAGCCTCCGGAGGCGTTCGCCGTCAGGCCCGCCGGCGGAGCCGGGCGAGCCATGTCGGCGAGCAGGTTCCGGGTGAACTGCTGGATCGCCGGATTGGTCGGAGGGATGCCGGTGAACAGGGTCGGGTCCCAGCGGTAGGAGTCGAGACCCCAGGCCCACTGCTCGGTGCCGGATGAGAAGACACGGGCGCCCGAGCCGTTCGCGGTGTACTTGACCGCGGCGGAGTCGAACTGTGCGCTGGTCTCGGGTCCCTGATAGGCGAAGAGGATCTTCGGCGTCCCCGGCACGCTGCAGTTGGGGAAGAAGCTGTCGTACTCGAACCCGACCAGGCCGGAAACCGTGCTCCCGTTGCTGAGACCGGTGCCGGCGGCCCACGGGTCGGCGGCACCGTCGGCGGTCGTCGTGTAGTCCCGATAGCCGTCGTTCGGGAACCAGCTGCCGTACTGGACGCCTCCCTGGAGCTCGCACTCGGGCCTGCCCAGGTCGCGCCACTGGATGGTCTCCAGGGAGGGGTTGGTATTGGGGTCCTCGCCGTCGTTTCCCTCCTCCTTGTAGATCACCATCGTCCGCCGGTCGCCGACCGTCCCGCAGACGGTGTTGTCGTCGGCGCAGGAGCTGTCCTCGTAGCGGACCTGCCAGTAGGCGTCGTTGGCGCCGGTGAAGAAGAGGTTGGTGCCGGCATCGCGGGCCGCGTCGAAGCCGTTCCGCATGTTCTGGCTCCAGTACTCGCTGTGGCCCGAGACGATCACCGCGCGGTGCTGTTGGAGGATCTGCGGGTTGGCGTCGACGTCGGTGTCGCTGACGTAGGAGACGTCGTAGCCCTCGCGCTCGAGGAACCGCAGCAGATCGATGTCCCAGAAGCGCCATTCGCGGCGGTGGAAGGGCCGGTTGAAGGAGACCTTGGTGGCATGGGCCAAGCTAAAGATCGACTTCTTCGCGTTGTTCACGTAGCTGCTCGTGCCGCCCCATTCGTTGTAGGCGTTGTACGTGTTGAAGGGCACGACGACGAGCAGGGAAGACGCCTGCGCCTGCGGAGCGTTGGAGCGGACCACGAAGGGCGAGTAGCGGGCAGTGCCGCTCTGCGACCCGCTGGTCAGCACGTATTCGGCCACGTACTCGCCCGTCGTCCAGTTCGACGGGATCGTCAGCGAGGCGGATTGCGGCCAGCCGGCGTCGACCTCGCCCGTGGCCGAATTGGGATCGGGGGTCGACTGTGAGGCGCCCGAGAAACTGGTGGTGCAGCTCGGCAGGCAGGTCATCTGGCGGGCGCCGGCGCCGTTGTACCAGCCAAGCCGGTAGACGACGATCCGGAAGTTGTTCGTCGGCTTGGTGCTGACGTGGAAGCCGATCGTCTCGCCCGGGGCCACGCTCGTCTTCGAGGTGTAGCCCTCGACGTTCGGCGCGTCCGCCTGGGACCGCTCCCAGCCGGAGCTGCCCGCCAGCGCGTTCTCGTCTGTGATCGGGTTGGCCATCCCGGTCGCCGGCAGGCCGAGCAGCAGCGCCAGCGCCAGGCAGCAGAGCAAGCCGCGAATTACGGTCCGACCGTGTCCCTTATCCAATGGAAGATCCCTGTGCCTGCACGGCCCGAAGGCCAGCCTGAGTCGAAGCTTTCCCCTATACCCCTTGCCTGCGAGGGTACAGAGGCACCCTCCGCATGACAACCGCATTTGTGCGTGGTTTCCCGCACATTTGAGGCGCGATTTTCCGCATTGCTGCGGGGATCTGGACGGGTGACCCAGAGGCCGGATCCGCGGGCTAGCCCGCAGGCACTGGCCCGTAGCGGCCGAGCTCGCTACCGGTCCGACCCGACACGCCGCGGAACCACATCAGTGTGGTGAGCTCGGTGAGGTAGCGGAGGTTCTCGGTCGCCTCGTCCGTCAGGCGGGCGTCCCCGATCTCCTGCCAGAGTCCGGAGCCGGGATCGCCCATCAGTACGCGGGTCGAGTGGCGACCGCACAGCGCACCGGCGGCACCGGCGGTCGCTCCGGCGAGCACCAGGTGGAGCCCCGGCACCGCATCGAGCGCGGAGGTGATCGCTCCCTCTGGAATCTCGACCTCTGCCTGAGCGTCAGGCCAGCCGCTCAGGGACGGGTCGACGATCAGGAGGGGGAAGTCCCAGCCCCGCAGTTCCGCCTTGGCGGACGCGACCGCCGTCCACGAGTCGGGCTCGAGATAGACGAGGGCGCCGTGCGAACCCGCCCACTCCAGGAGCGGCCGTGACTCGGGACGGAGGGCGCCCTCCAACTCGAGCACGATGCCGTGAAGCCGGCCCGCTCTCCACTCCTCCTCGAGCTCTTCGAAGTCGGTATCGGCCGGGTCCGGTCGGTGCACTAGGAAATGGTCCTTGCTCTCGGCGGCCGCGAGCAGAAGGTCGTGGTCGTCTCCCTCCTGTTCGACGATCACCTGACGCCCACGCGCCATCCACTCCTCATCGGGCTCGAGCTTCGCTTCGGCCTCCCCGATCCTCGTGTAGGCGTCGCCGGGTTCCTCGAACATCGGGGGCTCGGGCCGCCAGACGTCCTGATGCTCAACGGCGCCATCCACACGAATCCTCAACAGATGCGGACGCAGGTCGAGGCCGAGGCTATCGATTGCGGCGATCCGCGAGCCCTGCCATGTCCAGGACTGAAGCTCGAACCGGTTGGGCCCCACCGCAACCAGCCGCAGGCAGATCGAGACGTCCAGGGTGACCTCGTCGCCCGCGTGCGGGGGCGGGGAGCTGAGGTCCGGTCGGTACTCGATCGACTCCTCGCCGGCGGCCACCTCCACAGCGATCTCTGGCGCGCCGTCGAACGACTGCATCGGACGAAAGCCCGCCGAGACCTGGATCTCGCCGCCCGCCTCGTGCTCGAGGACGGTTGCCTCCACGGCCGGGATCTCCGCTCCGCTCGTATCTGCCCCCCCGCCGCGAGCCCGGACGATGATGATCCGGCGGGTGTCTGGTTGGTCGACGTCGACGTCCTCGAACCCGAGCGAGGTGAGGAGTTCGGCCACCGCCGGTCCGTCGTAGGGAGTGGTCCGTACCCGATCGCCGAGAACGAGGCCGGCGGCGTTCATGTGAAGGGCCATGAGACCACCCGGCGCGAGCAGGCGCCTCGCCTCGCGCAGCGTCTGGACGACGCCGATTGGCGAGATGTAGTCGAGGACGAAGTGGCTGAAGATCCCATCGAAGGACCCCGACCGGAAGAACGGCATCGGCAGCGTGAGGTCGTGGAGGATCAAGCGTCCTCCCGCCGCCTCGACATCGTGGAGGAAGCCATGCCAGCGATCGATGCCGATCGGCTCAACAACGCCGTGCTCGGCGAACGCGCGCAGCGTGAGCCCGGGGCCGGCGCCGAGATCCAGCACGCGCTTCAGCCCGGCGAACTCCCGGGTGATCCGCTCGTACCAGGAGGGATCGCGGCCCTCGAAGTGCGAGATCAGTCCGGAGTACCGCTGTGAGCCGTGGGACGACTTCTCGTCCGCCGGGTCCTCGAAGGCCGACAAGCGCACGGGAGGGAAATCATGGACCGGTCGTAATGCGATAGCTGTGTCAGGATTAACCGGCTCGGCCATACTTTGGACCCGGGGAGGAGATTCGTGCTGGGTTCCGAGAGCATTTCAGAACGCGAGATATCCCAGGACACGCGCACCTTGGCGCTGCTCGAGGCACTGGAGCGGAGCGCACCGCGCCTCGAGCGGAGGACGTTCGTGGGCGTCCACGCCGCGCACGCCAAGGACGGTGACGTCGAGTCGGCGCGCGAGGGGCGCTTCCGGATGGGCAAGGTGCGGCAGGAGCTTCGAGCCCCGGTCGACTGGTCGGAGCAGCCGTACGCCGAGGGCGATGAGACCGCCTTTAGGCTCAACTGCTTCTTCTTCGCGGACCCGGTCGTACTCGCAGAGGTACCCGAGGATATCCGCGCCTCACTCCTCCAAACGCTCGCGGTCCTCTACGAGGACTGGATCGAACAGAACCCGCAGGTCGATCCTCGGAGCCCCCACAAGTACGCCTGGTACGACCACTCCGTTTCGGCGCGGGTGGTCCACCTGACCCACCTGCTCCGGGAGGGCGGCCGCCTGGGAGTCCTCGCGCCCGAGGAGACGGACATCCTGGCGGCATCCGTCATCGAGCACGTCGACTACCTGATGGCGGAGGAGAACTACCAGCCGAATCACAACCATGGCCTGTTCAGCGACGCCGGACTTCATCTCGCCGCCGACGCCCTGTCCTTCTTCCCGGAGTCCGCGGAATGGGCATCGGTCGCCACCGAGCGCTTCCGGACGACGCTCGCGAGCACGGTGGAGACGAGCGAGGGGGTGCACCTGGAGCACACGCCCTTCTACCAGCTGGTGATGCGCCGGGCGCTGGAGCGCTTCGGAGCTCGCGGCCTGCTGCCCGAGGTCGAGTTGAGCACCCTGCTCGAGCGAATGGACGAGGCGACCGCCTGGATGACCTCCCCGGATGGGACGCTGCCGACGATCGGGGATACCAGTGCGGGTGCCGAGCCCGACCCGCCGGCTCAGAAGGCGATCGCGGGGTGCATCGGCCTGCGGACCTTCCGGAGGTCGGGATACGCAATGGTCCGCGACGGTGGGAGCTACCTCTTCGTCACCGCGGGCTTTCACAGCCCGGCGCACAAGCACTCCGACGACCTCTCGTACTGCCTCTATGAGGAGGGCCGCCTGCTCGTAGGCGATTCCAGCAACGCCGGCTATGACTACGAGGGCGCGGCCCGGCAGTTCTGCGTCTCACCCGCAGCTCACAGCGGGATCGGTATCGACTCCCACACCTGGATCGACGACCCTCGCGGCGGGGCCGGCAGCGGCATCGTGGCCAGCGGCTCGCTCCGTGACACACACGCGATCCTCGCCGAGAACCCGAGGATCGCACCCGATGAGCGTGTGGCGCGCCGTCTCTTCGTCTACCGGCCCGGGTGGGCCCTCGCGGTGGTCGATGAGGTCGAGGCGCGTGGCGATGAGGTGGTCGAGCGCTGTCTCCAACTCAGCCCCGAGCTCAGTGCGACGGTCCTGAGCAGCGGCGAGGTCGAGATCCTGCGCGACGGAGTGCGGGTCGCGTGGCTCGCGCCGTTGGAGGAGGAGGGTGGAGCCCCGGACGCGGTCTCCGTGCTCAGGGGCAGGACGAGCCCGCCGATGGGGGGGATCTTCTTCCCCGAGATCGAGCACGTGGAGGCCTGCACGACCGTTTCGTTCTCCCGCTACGGGGGCGGGATGTTCGGATACCTGCTGTCCCTGGCCGGCGCCGGGGAAGAGCCGGCGCCGGCGTGGGCGGAGGGCCGGCTCGCGGGCACCGACGCCGGGGTCGTCCTCACCGGGATGGATGAGAGCCCACTGGGCATCAAGCTCGCGGGCGATGCGCTCGTGCTGTCGAGGAGCTGAGCGCTAGACGACGGGAACGACGTCCGGGCGGGGCTCCGAGGCCCGGCGCTCGAGACCGTCCGCGGCGGCCGCGAGCGTCTTCACCTCGACCCGGCTATCGCGGGAGACGCTCTCGGCGAACCGCTCGAAGCGCTCGCGAAGCTCGGGGTTGGGACCGTAGATCTCGACGAAGCGCGAGCGGAGAGGAAAGCTGCGGTAGAGGGCCCGGGCGGTACCGGGGTCATCCTCCTTGAGGGAGGCCTTGTCGATGAAAGAGAAGCTGTGCATCATGAACATCGCCTGGGCGATCCCGAACTCGCAGAGGCGATCCACCACCTTGTCCAGCTCCTCGCCGGTCAGCCAGTTGACGTCGAACTTGCGGTGGTCGATGTTGCCGTCCGACTGCACCCGGGGCACGTAGGTGACGGGCACCTCCACCACCCGGCCGCGCATGCGCACGGCGTTCACGGTGAACGGGGTGATCCGGTTGTTCCTGGAGCTGAAGAAGACGGATGAGTCGATCCGGAATCCCAGACTCTCGAGGGCCTCGAAGGTCTCGTCGTTCAGGACATAGCCGCCGGCTCGGAAGCTGACCGGGGCGCGTCCCGTCCACTTCTCGATCAGCTCGGCTCCGTACCCGAGGATCTCCTTCTGCTGCTCCGCGTCGAACCAATAGAGGGGGCGGGCGTACATCTCGAGGTCCTCGGAGGGATGGGTGTGCAGGGCGATCTCGTGACCACGCTCGTCGATCGCCTTGACGAGCCGCTCCATCGTGGTCGGATCCTCGTGGCGGTGGGCCTCGTAGACGTTCACGAACCAGGTCGCTTTCAGGTCGTGCCGGTTGAGGATGTCGAGGATCCCGTAGGCGCCGTACTCCTCCCCGATCCCCTCGCCGGTGAGCATGTGTGGGACCGTGAAGTAGTCGTCCTCGGTGTCGATCGTCAGGTAGATCTCGGGCCGAGTGGAGGGGCTGGGCGGGGCGGTCCCGGCGCCGCTGTTCAGTTGATCCGGGACGGTGTCGGGAGGATCGGGCTGCTGATACTCACCGGCGGAGGGGACCAGCCCGTTCAGTGACGTCGGCGCCGCCAGCGCGCGGAACCGCCCGCCCGCGATCACCAGCGCGCGCGTCCCGCCGTTGCCCTCCCGATGAGCACTCATCTGCCACCCCAATTCTTGCCCACCAGACCGGCGATGGGAAGGCGAATTGCGGCGCTCGCCCGCTCGGGTGTGTTGTGCGCGAGCACGTGCTCACGCCCGCTGCGCCCCATTTTCTCGCGCCCGGCGGGGTCGGCTTCCAGGTCCAGGATCGCCTCGGCCAGGGCATCCACCGAGCCCGGGGGCACGGAACGCCCGCCCCCGGTTGAGCTGACGATCTCGTCCAGCGCCGGTAGGTCGGTAGCCAGCACCGGGATCTCCATCGACAGAGCTTCGAAGGGCTTTAGCGGCGTGACCGCCCTGCAAACCTCGAGATCTCGCCGGGGGATCGCGAACAGGTCGAGCAGAGCGTAGTGATCCGGCACCTGCTCCTGCTCGAGGCGGCCGGTGAAGATGACCGCGTGGCCGATACCGAGCTCGGCTGTCAGCTCCTCGAGGGCGGGCCGGTAGGCGCCGTCGCCGACGATCAGTGCCGCGATCTGTGGCCGCGCAGCGCGCGCGCCGGCGACCGCGCGAAGCAGATCGTCGATCCCCTCGTAGTCGGTCAGCGAGCTGACGGTGCCCACGACGAATTTGCCGTGGAGCCCGTATGAGCGGGCGAGCTCCTCGCTGCGAGGCCGCGGCGCGAAACGACTGGTGTCGACGATCTGAGGCACGATGAAGATCCGGTCCGGGTCGAGTCCTCGCCCGGCCAGCTGCTGCCGCATCGTCTCGCTCAGGGTGATCACGGCGTCGGCGGCGGACGCGCACGCCGTCTCGGCCTCGCGGCGCCGGCGGTAGAGCTCCGAATCCGACCCCCCGCTGTGGGCAGCCCAGCTCATCTCGGGGAAGCCCCGGACGTCGTAGATCACCGGTATCCCGCTGGCGGAGCGGACCGCCAAGGCGACCACGCCGTTCAGATCGGGCGTGCCGGCGATGATCGCCGCGGGTCGGTGCCGGCGGATCAGCTCGAGCACGCGTTTCGCGTTCTCCTCCAGCTGCAGGTCGAGCGGCTGCCCGCTGTACTGGCGCAGCCCGGGAACGTTGAAGCGGTGGTGGACCACCCCGTCGACACTCTCGACCGGTGACCAGTCACGCTCTCCGCGGTTCGCCGGAAACCCGAGGCGGGTGGCCGCGACGGGCTCGAAGCCGCCACCGCGAAGCGCAGCGAGCAGTTCACGGGAACGGTACGCGTACCCGGAAGGCGCGTGCGGGAGCGAGACCTCGAGCAGAGTCATGACCCGGGATGGAGAGGTCCGCTCAATCTCCGCCCGGCCATCGAGCTGCGGCATCCAGCCGGGCCCGAGCTCGCGCAAGAGCCCCTCGACCCGCCGCTCCAGGTCTCCCGCACCCGCGCGTCGTGCCAGATCCAGCGCTCTGGACGGCTCGCCCGACTGCTCGAGGGCCCGTGCGGCGGTGCGCTGGCTGGTTGAGCCATCGGGTGCCTGCGCCGCCGCTCTCAGCCCGAGCTCGCGGGCGGTGCGAAGGTCGCCCGCCGCGGCGTACACCCGTGCCGCCTGGGCCCAGGCCAGGACGGGGGGCGGCGGATCCCCACCCCCTGGGCCGGCCAGCCGGCTGGCGACGTCCTCGGCCCGGTTGTGCTGGCCCAAGCGGGTCAGCTCGACGCCGACCTCCCCGAGCAGCTCCGGGTGGGCTTCAGTTCCGCCGGCCAGATCTTCGAGCCGCTCGAGGGCCTCGTCGGATGCCCCCGATTCACGAAGTGCCTTGGCGAGGTAGAGGCGATAGATCGGATTGTCTCTGTCGCGCTCGGCCGCATGAGTGAGAGTCTCGACCGCGGCGGGCAGACGGCCGCGGGACCGGAGCAGCCGTCCCTTCAGGTAGGTGAGCAGCGCGCCCGGATGGCGAAGGGCTCCCCGCCGGAGTGGCCCAGCCAGTTCCCACGCCCACTCGCGGGCCGCCTCCGCCGCGCAGGCGCGCTCGACCGGAAGCTCGGGGTTGAGCCGGGGCAGGCGGTCGTAGACGGCGACCAGCACCGAGGTCGAGCCGGGATCCTGGAGGTCTCCGACCACGACGGGCAGATAGGGGAGATCGAGTTCCGCGCGCAGGCGCCTTGCCCGATCCACGTCGGCCGCCAACACGGTGCCGCCGCGAGGCGCGCCCACCGCGGTCCGCAGCGCCCGTGAGATGCCGCCGTCCGCTGCGGGATCTGCGGGGAGCGCTTCGCAGACGAGCGCCGCGCCCACGAGCCGGGCGGCGACGGCTGCGGGGCCGGCGACATTCGTGCCCACCGCGTGAACGATCTCGGGCGAACTCCGAGCCACGGTCCGGATCGCCCCCGGCACCGCGCTGACGGCGATCGAGCGGACCTTATGGCCGGCGCCCTCGAGCGCCGCGGCCACTCCGGCCGCCCGTTCTGGCGCCTCCCCCTCCGGGCGAAACATGATCGAGACCCTCATCGGCAGCGTCGGCCCAGCGTAGAGATCCTGCCGGATTCGGCGTTACCAGCACCTACCCTTTCGCTGACGGTCGCCACCGGAAGAGGGGAGACGACCGGATTTGAAGGGACCGACGGTGTCCACCGGGACAGACAACTCAGCGTTCGAGCAAGTGGGGGCCGCGCAGCCGGCTCTGATTATCAGACGCGGCCCCTGTGTCTACGACTCCAGGATCCTGAGGGAGGCCGACACGTTGCGGAAGATCGGCTACGAGCCGCTGATCCTTGGAGTGGTGTCCGAGGACGTCCGAGAGACGCGCGACGAGCAGGCGGGGACCCCGATCGTCCGGCTCGAGCCGACCTCGCCATTCGCCTGGGCCCGCTCACTGCAGAGGAAGCTGACCCGCCGTCCCAGGCAGCCGGGGACCGAACGGTCTGACCCCGAGCCCGAGCCGCCGCGGTCGGGGAACCCGCTGCTGAGGGTGGCGATCCGGATCCACCGCTGGATGCGGACACTCGACTTCTACCGCCGGGCGTTCAAGGTCGTGCGCGAGGAGCGGCCGGCGCTGATCCACTGCAACGACTACAACACGATGTGGGTGGGGGTCGCGGCGCGGCTGTTGGCGGGGACCGCGGTGGTCTACGACTCCCACGAGCTCTGGCCCGATCGCAACCAGCGGCCCGAGCCACGCTGGTGGCTGATCGCCTGCGAGTTCCTATTCGTCCACCTTGCGCACCGGACGATCACAGCGAGCCCCGGTTACGCCGAGGTGATGGCCAGGCGCTACCGGATTCCGCCGCCGGGGGTGATCCGCAACATCCCTGACGCGTCGATGTTGCCGTCGGCGGTGGCCTCGGAAAACGGACACACCGCTGATGCGGACCGCCTCGCTCTCTATGTCGGGGCACTGACCACGGGCCGCGGACTGGAGCTCTCGATCATGGCCCTGAACCACATCGACGACGTGCGGCTGCGACTGGTGGGACCGGCCCGGCCGGCCTATCTCGCGGAACTCGTTGAGCTGGCGCGCCGAGAGGGAGTCTCGGACCGGGTTGAGTTCGCCGGCGCCGTGGCACCGGGTGAGCTCATCGAGACGATCAGCGCGGCGAGCGTAGGCTTGGCTCTCATCCAGCCGGTCTGTCTGTCCTACCGGATGAGCCTCCCCAACAAGGTTTTCGAGTACGTCGCCGCGGGCCTGCCTGTGCTCGGCAGCGACCTGCCGGCGATCAGCGCTCTGGTCACGGAGCACCGAATCGGCCTGCTCGCCGAGCCGGGTATGGCGGAGGACGTGGCGGCCAAGCTCGGCGAGATGCTCGAGCCCGAGCGAAACAACGCCTTCCGCGAGGCGGCGCGCGAGGCCGCCGCGGAGCTCCACTGGGATCGCGAGGCCGAGCGCCTCGCCGACGAGTACCGCGAGGCGGCACAGGCGGCGGGCTGATGGACTCGACGCTGGAGCGCATCGACTCGGGCCCGGCGCGGGTCCGGCCCAGGCTCTCGAGAACCTTCTCACGGTCTCGCTGGGTCGAGTACGAGCGCTTCCTGTGCGAGGCCCTCCAGAACGGCTATCGGATCGTTTCGCTCGAGGAGTGGGTCGCCGAGGGTTTCCCGGTGGAGGGCGAGCCGACCCTGATCCTCCGCCACGACGTGGACCAGCACCCGCGCTCCGTTCTGAGGATGGCGGCGATCGAGACGAGGCTGGGCCTGCGCTCCTCCTGGTATTTCCGCTGGCGCACGGCCCACCCGAGGGTGATCGAGTCGCTGAAGCGCGACGGCTTCCAGGTCGGCCTGCACTACGAGACGATGAGCCGTATCGCGCTCGAGCGGGGGATTCACGAGGACCCCAGCGACGAGTTGATCGAGCACTGCCGCGGGGTGCTGCGCGGCGAGCTCGCCGCCTTCGAGCGGCTGTTCGGCCCCTGCCGGAGTGCGGTTCCTCACGGGGACTCGCGGATTCCGGAGGTGCACAACGCCCTGCTGCTGAAGGGCGAGGACTGTTTGGAGTACGGCATCGAATACGACGGCAACGAGATGATGCGGGGGCGCGAACTCGCCCTGTGGCTGACGGACCGCATCGCGGCCGAGGGAGGCTGGATGGAGGGAATCGACCCTCTGGAGCTGCTCGCCTCGCGCGCCTCCCCGATCCTCACCGTCACCCATCCGAACAACTGGGCGTCCGGACCCGGTCTCTGGCTCGACCGGATGCTCGGCGGCGCGCTGCCCCACCGGCCGCAGGGCGACGGGAGGGCGCCCAGACCCATCAGGACCGGCATCGACCAGCCCCCTCGATGATCGCGCGCGACTTCACCCCGATCGCCGACTCGCTTCGCAGCAGCGTGCTCGAGTTCTACGCCGAGCGCGGCGAGAGCCTCGAGGATCCCGCGGGGACCAACACCCTCGAGACCAACTCGGGCTTCGTCGAGCGCCGGGCAACCCCCCTGCTGCAGACACTGTCGGAGATCACGGGACGGGACTCGATCGAAGGTCTGCGCCTGATCGACCTGGGTTGCGGGTTCGGCGCACTGGCGGTCTTCTTCGCCCAGCAGGGCGCGGTGGTCACCGGCATCGACCCGATCGCGGACCGGCTCGAGGTGGGCAGGGCCGTGGCGGCGGAGCACGATCTCCCGGTCGAGTTCAGCCAGGGGTGGATGGAGAAGCTCGACTTTGCCGATGAGAGCTTCGATCTTGCGATCCAGAACAACAGCCTTTGTTACATCGTCGATCGTGAAGGGCGGCGCTCGGCCCTCAGGGAAACGGCTCGGGTGCTCGGACCCGGAGGATTCGTGGTGATCAGAAACCCCAACCGCTGGCATCCCCGTGACCAGTTCACGGGTCTACCGCTGATAACGCTCCTGCCCCCGCACGCCGCCACCCGGCTGGCGGCTCGGCTCGGCCACCCGCGCTCGGAGGTGAGGCTTGTCTCTCCGCTGGAGGCGAAGAGGGAGCTGCGCCACGCCGGGTTCACCGAGGTCAAGCTGGCCGCCTCTCCCGCCAGCCGGTGGCCGGAGTTCATGAAGCCGATCGCCCGCTATCAGCACCTGGTGGCTCGGAAGCCGTCATGACCGAGAACGCCGACAACCGGGCGAACGGGGCCGAGCGGAAGGAGCCCAAGAAGAGGCGGAAGGACCCGCGGGCTGGGGAGGCCTGGGGAGCGGCGCTGACCCGCGACACCTCGATCTACGTCATCGGTGCGTTCATCGGCTTCTTCCTCGCCCTGATCAGCATCGCGGTCGTCACGCGGTTCCTCTCGGTCGCCGAGTTTGGGCAGCTCGCCCTACTCCTGACGTTCGCCGCCTTCCTGACCATCATCTACAACGTCGGAACGTTGCAGGGGACGTTCCTCTGGGTCTTCGGGTCCGCGGGCGAAGAGGACATCGCCGACGACGACGTCGAGTCCTCGCAGGCGGGGACCAAGCGAAAGGCTCTCGGCACCGGGCTGATCATCACCGTTCTGATCACACTGGCGGGGACGGCGATCATTCTGGCGGCGTCGCCGTGGTTCGCCGCCAGGATCCTGGGCGACTCCGGCGAGGCCGACCTGATCGTGATCGCGGCGATCTCGGGAGCCGCCGGATCGATCTGGCGGCTGGTCGTGAACATCCTACGGATGGAGCGCAAGCCGAAGCGCTTCGTCGCGCTCCAGTCGGTCAGACCCGTGGTCGTCGTCGGCGGCGTGATCGCATTCACGGCGGCGGGGATGGGCGTCAAAGGCGCCATCCTCGGCACCGCGCTCGGCGGGATCGTCTCGATCATCGTCGGCCTGATCGCCACCCGGCACAGCTACGTGCTCGCGCTCGACCGGATGCACGCCAAGATGATCCTGAAGCGGGGCGGGATCTTCGTCCCGATTCTGATCTCGCTCTGGATCGCGCAGAACGTCGACATCTACGCGGTCTCCTACTTCACGAACAACGACCAGGTGGTCGGGCTCTACCGCCTGGCCGGCCGCTTCGGCGCTTTCCTCGACTACTTCACCGCGGCCCTGTTCATGGCCTGGACACCGCTGGCGCAGACGCCGACCTTCGCCGCGGCGATCAAGTCCCGCGGCAAGGAGGCGCTCGGGGGCCGGCTACTCACCTACTTCATCATGATCGGGCTCTTCCTGATCCTGGCGATGACCGCGGCTGCCGACGGCCTGGTTCACATCGCCCCACCCGCCTATGCCGCCGCCGCCCCGCTGATTCCGTTGATCGGCGGCGGCTTCCTCGCCTACGGACTGTTCATCAGCGTCTACCGGCTCTCGGCCTTCCCGAAGAAGCGGGCCGCATATGTCGGCGCCGCGATCACCTCGGCCGTCGTCTTCCTGGCTTCGGCACCGGTCTTCGTCCCCTGGCTGGGCGCGTACGGCGCGGCGCTCTGCGTGATCAACGGCTTTGCGGTGTCCGCCTTCGGGCTCACCTACCTGTCGCAGCGCGGCCCGACCCCGCTCGAGATCGAATGGGGCCGGATCGCCGGGTGTTTCGCGCTGGCCGGAGTGGCCCTGGTCATCGCCCGCGTGGTCGGGCCGGCAGCGGGCGGGTATGCGGACACCGGGATCGAGGCGGGGGCGGTGGTCGTCTACATCGTCGGGCTGTTCATTACCGGCGTGATCAACAAAGAGGACCGGGAGGCCGCCCGCCGGTTCTTCCGCCTCATCCTGCCGAGCCGGTGGGTGCGCTCACCGGAGATCGAGGACGGGCTCCGCCAGCTGGGGCCCGAGAACGTCACGGCTCTGGAGAAGGTCATCGTCGAGGGTTGGAGGCCCAGCATGCTCATCCAACCAGTCGATGCGCGGCCCGGCGAGAGCGAGGCGCACATCGTGGCCCTGTTGCGCAGGCTGGACGACGACAGCGAGCCGACCGACCACGACGCACGGATCGGTGAGTACCTGTTCGAGGAGATGACCATCGCGGAGCACGACGAGCTGGGCCGCTCGCTCTGGGAGGAGGACGTCGAACCCGAGGACCTCCACTCGCTCGAGGGTGTGGTGCGGAAGCTGCACGGTCTGTCGAAGAAATCCTGGGCGCAGGCGGGCGCGAACGGTGGACCGCCCCAAGAGGAGTCCCGCCGAGGCGGCCGGCTGCTCGCCGCGTTCAGGCGGTGATTCCCGAGAAGCGGACGATGTCCGGCAGCTCCAGAGGCCGGAGCAGTCGGAAGTACTGACGGTCGCCGACGCGCTCGGCGGCCACCACCTCGAGACCGGCTCGGAGCAGGCTCACGAGGATGGTGGTGTCGGTGGCGAGGCCGGCGCCGGCGGGCCCGACCTCGAGTAGCAGCTGGCCTCCGGGCCGAAGCGCACGGAAGAGTGTTCGACTCGCATCCTCGAGCCGCTCGAGCTCGATTAGCTCCAGGATCTCGTCGCAGACGATCACGTCGCAGCTGTCCGCCTCGATCGCACCCTCGGCCAGCGCCTCGGAGTCCGCGGTGGTGACGGTCACGTCCTCCATCGCGATCTCGGTCGCAACCTCCTCCGACGGCCTCATCTCGAGCACGTCGTCGCCCGGCGTCACCATCTCGAAGCGGGCGAGCAGGTCGCTGCCGGCCGGGGTACCGCCGGCTTCCGCGGACTCGGCCGGCTCCGGCTCTGGCTCGGCTTCCCGCGCCGCCGTCGCGCGTCGCAGCGTGAAGTCCACGGCGCCGGTCTGTAGCTCCCGGTTGGGAATCGCCGCGAGCTTGTCCGCGAAGCGGTCGAGCGCCTTTAGCTCCGCGCCGGTTCGAGCAACCCGGCGCTCCGACATGACCTGGAAGCCCCGCGATCCCAGCCAGGTCGAGAACGTGGCGGCGTCCCAGGCCGTGACGTCGGACGATCGCTGCGCCGCCGTCGGGAAGACGAGCTCGGACAGCGGCGGACCGTCGTTGCGCTCGCCGCTGGGTGCAACACCCAGGGTTCGGGCTCGGAGTACCAGGGCGCCATCGTCGTTCAGCATTCCGGCGGCGGCCTCGAGGCGGTCGGCCAGCTCGGCGGGCCGGCAGCGCTCGAAGCCGGAGGGCCAGGCCACCACGTCGAACCCGCCGCTCGCGCTCGGGTCCGATCCTTCGAAGTGCTCGACCCGCTTCACCCCCCGTCGCTCGAGCCAGGCGCTCAGCTGCGGCGAGTCGTCGCCGATCACCGCCACCGCTCCGCCCCTCCAGGGGACGTCGGCGTTGACCAGGGTGGTCACGGCGTGGTCGTCGGTCTCACTGGTCCGTCGCGTGTGAGTGGCTGAGGCGCCGAGCGCCGTGAGGAGGGCCTCCGAGTAGATTCGGGTGCCGGTGACGGTGGCTGCGCCATGGGGGCGATCGATCGCCGGCACCGGGTCGACCGGTTCCGGCCGGCGGTCCCGGGGGAATCGCTCGGCGATCTCGTGGAGCTCGGCGAAGGTCACGCAGCGGGCGTCGTCGCGGTCGGCTATCCGCCGCAGCAGGCCGGCCACGCGGTAGACCAGGCCGTCGTCCACGGTACCGTTGACCAGCCTCGGGTTGGCGGTCACCTCCTGGATCGCCTTCTCGGCGATCTCCTCGGGAAGGCGCGCGCGAGCGTTGCGCTCCCAACTCGTGAGCGCGTCGCCCCGGAGCTTTCGGTCCGAATACATCAGCTCGCTCGAGTGCGAGACATAGGTGGCGACCCGCGGGACGCCGGTCTGGGACGACGGCATCAATGAGACGGGATCGCCCGCGGTCGCGTTCGGCGCGAACGCGCGCGTCTCCTGCGCTTCCCGATCGTCCCTAACGAGGGTCCAGGTCGGGGGCAGCTCGAGAACGTCGCCGACCCAGTACGGCTGGGTGCGGGTCTTCATCCAATCCGCGACGCGGGAGTTCAGGTACGCGTTGACCGAGGTGTCGATCTTGATCCCCACCTCTTGGAGCGTGGGAAAGTGCTCGTCGGTGATCCGATACCCCCCGGCGCGGTAGGCGATCGGCTGCTTGCCCGTGAGCCGCTCGAAGACCTCCACACCCAACTCGAGGATCGCCCGGAACTCGTCGTGGTCCTTCTGCATCAGGTCGCCGGCCAGCGCGTGGATTGCGGGGTCGCCGGAGTTCCGCAGGTGCTCGTCGTGCACATGCAGCTGGACCTCGTGGCCGCGCTCCATGATGGCTTCGACGGCCCGCTTCAGCTGGTCCTCTCCGTACTGGTACGCGGAGAGCACATCGACGAAGAACGAGCCCCGGTAGCCGAAGTGCTCCAGCAGGTCCATGTGGAGCCCGATCCCGCGGTTCTCGTTGCCGCCGAAGTCCCCGAAGATCAGCTCGTCGACGGTGGTCGCCGGGTCGGGATCCCGCTGGCGGGCCAGGAAGCCCTCGGTGTCGATCGAGAACACCAGCAGCAGGCCCGCATCGCGGTCGGAGGCGATCGGCGGGGGCGGCTCGCGCCGCTCTCCCATCATCACCCGCAGCGGCAGCGTCTGCCACTCTGTGCCCTCGTCCCAGTCGCCGTCCCGCCAGGCGTGGACGCGCCAGACGAGGTCGTGACCCTGCTCGGCGGGTGCGGGTGCGTATGGGTAGCTCGTTCCGAGGACCGGCTGGTCCACGAGCTTGTTCCCTGTGGTCTGGTCCGAAATCACCACGCGGTGCACGGGACTCACTCCCTCCCAATTGAGGACGGTGACGTCCTCATCAGGCCCCGGGACCGAAATGGGTGCAGTGGGGCCCGCGTCCTCCCACGCATCCTCGTCCTCGTCCTCGCCGTTCCGGCGCACCTCGAGCCTCCCGTAGATCTCACGGCCCTTCGCCAGTGAGGGGTCGAGGGCGTAGCGCGGCTCGTTGAACGGGTCCGAGCGGGTGACCAGGTCGCCGGTCTCGGATTCACGGAACGTCAGTCGATAGGCAGCCGCGTCGTTGATCGGCGTCCACTCGAGATTGATCTCTTTCATAGACACAGGATCGGCGAAGAGTCGTGGCTAGGCTAGGCGACCCAGTGGTCGCGCTGTGCAACATATGCGGGGGGACGGAGTTCAAGTCCGGTCCGCGGGGCAGGTCCAGCCCGGACGGCGGCCCGCCCCGGTGCGCCAGCTGCGGCTCGCTGGAGCGGCATCGGGCTCTGCGGCGGGCCTTCATGCTGATCCCGCCGCCGATGCTCGCCTGGCGTCGCGCGCTTCAGTTCGCGCCCGACTCCTCGCTGGACGAGACCTGGTTTCGGAGCTTCGAGGGGTCGGAGTACGGCGGCGAGAACAGCATCGACATGCAGGCGATCGATCGGCCGGACGACAGCTACGACTTCATCAGCCTGAGCCTGGTTCTCGAGTTCGTGCCCGACGACCGCAAGGCGTTCGGCGAGCTGCTTCGGGTGGGGTCGGACGACCTGATCCTCCACATCACCTTCAACTCCGGGCTGACCGGCGAGGAGTCGAGTCATACCGACGAGCCGAGTGGGGAGTACGGCCACTACCACGACTACGGACGCGACTTCGAGCAGCGGTTCGAGACCGCCGAGCGCGGGCTCTCGATCTTGACCGTCGAGATGCCGGACCCGGTCACGGGTGACGCCACCTATCCGTTCTCGTTCATCTGCCGGCGGCGGAGCGACGCCGAGACACTGGCCGCGGCGTTCGAGGGGGAGCCGGCCGCCTCGGTCGAGTCGTTCACGCCGGCCCTCGGTTAGGCGCGCCGTCCGGTCAGGTGCCGGCGATGTCCGGCGCGCCCTGCGCGTCCGCGGCGGCGGTGTCCGGTACCGCACCGTCACCGCCCACGACCTCGAAGGCGCCGGTCTCCTCGGAGAAGCGGGCGAGGCCGGCGGCCTTGGCCTCCTCGACGACTGCGCGGGCGACGCTGGCGGCGACGTCGCGGTTGAACACCGAGGGGATGATGTAGTCCTCGGCCAGGTCGTCCTCGGTGACGACCTCGGCGATGCCGCGAGCTGCGGCGAGCTTCATCTCCTCGGTGATCC
>DATAPB010000225.1:0-9131 GCA_036265435.1 Solirubrobacterales bacterium
CGAGGGTCGGCAACCTAATGTTCGCCGTGCTTGATGCAACCGAGGCCGGGGAGGCGGTAGCTCGGGTGAGCGCCGTGCTTGGGAAAGAGGGTGGTAACTACAACGTTGATCGAGGCGTGACCTTCAACCCGGAGGACTGGAAGAACCGTCAGGAGTCGGACTAGTTGTCCCTTGCCGCCTCGGAGGCCTTGGGTCTACTCCGGAAGGTCCTTGTGCCGTAGAAGCAATCGGAGTCGGTCCACGCCATCGGAGTCGACCCACCGCTCGTCGGTCGGCTCGCCTTTGCGGTCAAGGCTTCTGACCTTCAGGTAGCCGCCGCCACGATCCTCGACCTCCACATGTGAGCAATACTTGGCCATCTCAGCAACCGACTTCACCTGCTCCGTCGTAAGAGTGAGCTTCGGCCCCGGCACGTTCATCTCCTCCGGTCCCTTCGGGCCTCGAAGGAACGGGCGATCCATCTCGTCAGTCATGCTCGGCGAACGTATTGGAAATCAGTCGCCGGGTGGGTAATCCGGGACGATTGAGTCCACACGCTGATGCTCGACCTCATCGGCGTGGGTCTTGCAGAGTTCGGAGACGACGGTGGTGTTCTTCGCTGTCTCGGTCATCACCGCGATGTAGGTGGCTGGTTCTTCGCACTGGTCTCGGGGTGGCTCACATGCACCGTGAAGTTCCCACTGAGACCGACCTGCGGCGAGTTCGTCCGCATGTTCCTCGCATCCCCATGCAATCTCGATATCCACACGGCTACCAGGGGCCCAGGTGTCCAGTTGCTCTCGGTCTCGGATGTAGGCCGCGACCGCGGCTGGTGGTCGCTCGCATCCCTCCATCTCGCAACGAGAGGGAACCTCGAGTGTGGCGATCGTGTTCACCCATGTGGGCATCAGTTCAGGCTAGACCTACGTCGCTGATCGTTGTAGTCGCTCGCATCGCCGGCCAGCGCGACCGTCAGCATCTCCTTGGCCTGGGTCTCGGTGAGACCGTCGACTATCTCCTTCAGCGGTGTGAGGTCCTGACCGGTCTCGATCAGGTGGGCGCCGAGGGCGATGAGCTTGCGATGGCTCTCGCGGTAGGTGGCGATCGCCACCTCCCATTCCTCGGGTGTTGGTTTGCTCTCCTCTGACGACATAGGTTCTCCTTTCGTTTGCAGTCCAACTGCGAGTCGCTCACCTCGGCTAGTCGCCGCGGCTTGCTCCATCGATTAGGTCGGTAGCTCTTGCCATCGATTGGGCTCGAGGACAACGGCTTGGCTCGGGGCGCACTGCCCCCTATGGAGGGGGGACAGCACGACCATCGACCGGGACTGAGGAATCCGTGTTGGACGAGGCCCGAGTCTCTAACGCGCCCAGGTGCAGCTTTACCGCGCAGCTCTTGCGAGCTTCGACTCGTCTGCCCTGCTCCGAGGAGCACTGCGACGGGGCATAAGGGATCTGGGAATGTCCTCCGCTCTGGTCGCTCTCACGTCCGTTTTCCTATCTGGCCGTCACCGGGGCGGAGGATCGAGGAGAACCATCCCTCGCCGGGAGGCGTTATCCGGGGGCTTAGATCCGGCGGCGTACCTCCCTGACCTTCTCGAGGATCGTCGCGGTGTCGTCCTCGGGGAGCACGTAGAGCCGTACACCGCGTCCATCCCGTGACGGGCGTCGAGGAGCAGGGCCCCCGCCGTTGGTGGAAGGGGTCTCAGACGAGGTAGAAGCCGTTGAAAGCCGTTGTGGGTGCCTCTTCGCCCAGGACTCGTACCTACAGCGGTCTGAGCAGTGACGGGCGTCCCTGCGCCTGCCCTCCAGTGAGGCGCCGCAGTTTTCGCAACGGGGTGGTAGCAACGGCTCTGCTACCGGTTCGGCTGCTACTACCTCGCTACCAATTGGGTTCGGAACCGGCCCATTCCGGCGGCCGGGATCGCGATCGTGATCTGGCTGGAAATCGCTCTCTAACGCCGTTCTGTCGCGGTCTGTCGCGACTTGGCGGAGAGCCTCATGACAAGCGGCTGATGGGATTCGAACCCACGACCTTCTGCATGGCAAGCAGACGCTCTAGCCAACTGAGCTACAGCCGCGCGAGGCGAGAAGTATAGGTGCGGGCAAGTGGGGCCCCCCATGCTCACTTTTAGGTATGGTCATCGCGCTTGGGGTAACTATCACAGGAGGGGAATCCGCAATGCATCCCAAGGCTCTGACCGCGCTGCTTGGCGCAGTAGCGATCTCGGCGCTTCTCATCGCACCTTCGGTCGCTTCGGCCTGGGCTCCGGCCGACCAGGCGACCATCCATCCGGGGGTCCAGCTATTCACGCAGGGCGCCCAGTGCACCTCAAACTTCGTCTATCAGGACGGCTCGAACGTCTATCTCGGTCAGGCGGCGCACTGCTCGGGCACCGGCGCCGCCACCGACACCGACGGCTGCGACTCCGGCTCGCTGCCGGTCGGCACGCCGGTGGACGTCACGGGCGCGGACCATCCGGGAACACTCGTCTACAACAGCTGGCTCACCATGCAGTCCAAGGGGGAGACCGACGCGGACACCTGCGCGTTCAACGATCTCGCCCTGATCAAGGTCGACCCGGCGGACGTGGGCAAGGTGAATCCGTCGGTTCCCGCCTTCGGCGGCCCGACCGGAGTCGGCACCTGGGGAGGCACGGGCTCGCAGGTCTACACGTACGGCAACTCCGAGCTGCGCGGCGGCATCGCGGCGCTCAGCCCCAAGATCGGACTGGTCGTCCAGGGCACGCCGAGCGGCTGGAGCCACGACGTCCATACCGTCACGCCCGGTATCCCGGGCGACTCCGGCAGCGGCTTCTTGGACGCTAATGGCGGAGCGATCGGAGTGCTCAGCACCGTTCAGCTCGCGCCGCTTGCTGCCTCGAACGGCGTGGGCAACCTCGGCATGGAGCTCGCCTACCTGCACGCCAACGCTCCCGGATTCGCAGGCGTCAACCTGGTGCCTGGGACGGAGCAGTTCAACCAGAACATCGTCGGGGCCGTCCTCAAGGGCGCCGGCCTGAAGGGGCTGGGCCTGTAGGAATCGGGTTCTCACACCAATAGAGGTCTGCAAAGGCCGGGTTCCGAGGGCCCGGCCTTTTCTTCGCTCAGTCGGCAGCGCCCTCGAGGTCCGCGAGCTCGTCGTCGCCGAGCCGAAGCTCGGCCGCAGCGAGATTCTCCTCGAGGTGCTCGACGGATGAAGTGCCCGGGATCGGCACGATGGCCACCGAGCGCGCCAGCAGCCAGGCGAGCGCGACTTGCCCCGGCGACGCGTCGTGTCGCGACGCGATCCTGTCGACCGGGCCCCCGGGCTCGGCGAGCTCGCCCGCCGCAATCGGGGCCCAGGGGAAGAAGGCGATTCCGAGATCCTCGCAACGCCGGAGCACGTCCTGCGATGACCGATCGGTCAGGTTGAAGCGGTTCTGGACCGAGACCACCTCGACGATCTCGCGCGCGGTCTCGAGCTGCTCGATCGAGACGTTGGAGACGCCGACGTGCCGGATCTTGCCTTCATCCTGGAGCTCCTTGAGCGCTCCAATGGATTCCGCGTAGGGGACCCTCTTGTCGGGACGGTGGTGCTGATAGAGGTCGATGGTGTCGAGCCGAAGGCGCCGGAGCGAGCCCTCGCAGGCCTCCCTGAGATGTTCGGGCCTGCCGTCGGCAGGCCAGCGGCCGGGACCCGTTCGAATCAGGCCGCCCTTCGTGGCGATCAGCAGGTCCTCCGGATAGGGGTACAGCGCCTCCGATATCAGCTCCTCGCTGACGTGCGGCCCATACGAATCGGCGGTGTCGATCAAGTTGACCCCGAGCTCCACGGCGCGCTGGAGGACGGCGATCGCCTCGTCGTGATCGGCCGGCGGCCCCCAGATCCCCGGCCCGGTGATGCGCATCGCGCCGAATCCGAGCCGGCGAACCCGGCGATCGCCGATCTCGATCGTGCCCACGTTCTCGTCGGTGATCGTCATGCCGCAGCGTCCAATGCCTCATTTAACAACTCATCAGCCCGCTCGTTCTCGCCTCGCTTGACATGACGGATCGACCAGCTGGACAGGTCCCTGAGAGCGTCCCTCACCTTCGTGTGCAGTGGCCGCAGGTGATCCTGCTTCACCCTCCAGTTGCCCTTCACCTGCTCGACGATCAGCTTCGAGTCGCCGACGAACTCGACCTCGTCCGCCTCGAGTTCCTTGGCGAGCTCGATGCCAAGCAGGAGCGCCCGGTATTCCGCAACGTTGTTGGTGGCCTCGCCGATCGTCTCGCTGCGCTCGGCAAGCACCTCGCCGGCCGGGTCGGTGGCGACGGCGGCGACCGCCGCGGGCCCCGGATTGCCCCGGGAGCCCCCGTCGACGTTGACGACGACTTTCAGGCCTATGCCCGGACTTCCTCTTCTGAGCGAGCCTCGGAGATCACCTTCTGTGCCAGGTGCGACGGGATCTCCTCGTGGCGGGCGAACTCCATCGTGTAATCCCCGCGCCCGCCGGTGATCTGGCGCAGGTCGCGTGCGTAGTCGAGCACTTCGGCCATGGGGACCTCGGCCTTGATCTCCGTTGCGGAGCCCTTCGCCTCCATCCCGAGCGGTCGGCCGCGGCGCGAGTTGAGGTCGCCGACGACGTCGCCCACCACGTCCTCGGGCACGCTGACCGTGAGCAACATGATCGGCTCGAGCAGAACCGGGTCGGCCTGATCCATGGCGTCCTTGAACGCCATCGATCCTGCGATCTTGAAGGCATTCTCCGATGAGTCGACTCGGTGGTACTGGCCGTCGTAGAGACGGACCTGGAGGTCCTTGACCGGGTACCCCGCGAGCGTGCCGTGCTGCATCGCCTCGGCGACGCCCTTCTCTACCGCGGGGATAAATCCCTTGGGGATCGCACCGCCCTTGATCTCATCGACGAACTCGTAGCCGCTGCCGGCCTCGCCCGGCGCGATCTCGATGTGACAGTCACCGAACTGGCCGCGTCCGCCCGTCTGCTTCTTGTAGCGGCCGTGCGCCTTGGCGGGCTTGCGGATCGCCTCGAGGTAGGGCACCCGCGGCGGGTGCAGCTCGATCTCGGCTCCGAACCGGTCCTTCATGCGGTCCACGATCACCTCGACGTGGATCTGGGTCAGCCCGGCGATGATCTGCTCACCGGTCTGCTGGTCTCGGTGGACGTCGAGGGTCGGGTCCTCCTCCTCGAGGCGCCGGATCGCGCTGGCGGCCTTGTCCTCGTCGCCCTTGGTCTTCGGCTCGAAGGCGAACGCCATCACCGGTGCGGGCAGGTCGAGCGGCGGGAAGGAGATCTTGGAGTCCTTCTCCGCGAGTACATCGCCGGCCCGGGTCTCCTTGAGCTTGGCGACGGCGCCGATGTCACCGGCACCCAGCTCCTCGGTCTGCTCGTGCTCTTTCCCACCCGGGATCAGGATCTGGCCGATCCGCTCCTTTGCCCGGCGGGTCACGTTGGTCACCTGAGAGTCCCCCTTGATGACTCCGGAGAAGACGCGGAAGAGGTTGAGTCGGCCGGCATAGGGATCGGCGAGGGTCTTGAACACGTAGGCGACTAGCTCTCCGTCCTCGTCCGGAGCGATCTCGATCTCCTCGCCGTCCTCCCCCAGGGCGGTCACCGGGCCCCGCATGGCGGGAGAGGGGAGGTCCTCGACCAGGGCCTCCAGCAGCCTCGTGGTGCCGAGGTTCTTGGTCGCGACGCCACAGGTGACGGGGAAGATCCTGCCGTCGGTGACCCCTCGCTTGAGCACCGTGACGATCTCGTCGTGGTCGATGTCCTCGCCCTCGAGGTAGCGCTCCATCAGCTCGTCGGAGTTCTCCGCCACCTCGTCCATCAGCTTCTCGCGGTACTCCTGCGCCTGCGCAGCCAGTTCGTCGGGGATGTCCTGGGGCTCGGGAGCACCTCTCCCCTCCCCCTGCGCGATGAAGGCCTTCATGTCGATCAGGTCGATGACGCCGCGCACCTCGTGCTCCGACCCGATCGGGATCTCCGTGGCGATGACATGGTTGCCGAAGGCGTTCTGCAGCGACTCGAGGGCCCGGAAGAAATCGGCCCGCTCGCGATCGAGCATATTGACGAACACGAGCCTGGCCAGACCCTCCTCGTCGGCGCGTTGCCAGAGCCGATCCGTGTGGACCTCCACGCCCATCACGCCGTTGACGACGACCACCGCAGCGTCGGCCACCCGCAGGGAGGCCACCGTGTCGGCGATGAAACTCGGCTCACCCGGGGTGTCGATCAGGTTGATCTTCCGGCCGTCGTGCTCGAACGACGAGACGGTCGCGCCGATCGACATCTCGCGGGCCTGCTCGTCCGGTTCGTAGTCCGAGGTGGTGGTCCCGTCCTCGACGCGCCCGAGCCGGTTGACCATTCCCGCCTCGAACAGCATCGCCTCATGCAGCGAGGTCTTGCCGCAGCCGCGGTGGCCGATCAGCGCGACGTTGCGAATCCTGTCGGCGGCCTTGTGCGCCATGAGCCCAGCACCCTATAAGCACCGCTCAGGGTTGCCAAGCCTGTCGGTCGCCCAGGCGTCAGCCGCTGGTCTTCAACTTCGACCGCAGCCGCAGCACGGCCTTCGAGTGAAGCTGTGAGACGCGGGACTCGGTGACGCCCAGGACCTCCCCGATCTCACGCAGCGTGAGGTTCTCGAAGTAGTAGAGCGCGACGACGAGCGTCTCCCGTTCGGGCAGGTCCTGGATCGCCTCGGCGAGCCGGTCCTTGACCTCGCTGGTGTCAAGTGACGCCTGCGGGTCGGGAGCGCTCTCATCCTCGATCGTGTCGAGCAGGGACACCTTGTCGCCGGAGGAGTCCGGCGTCATCCAGAGCTCCTCGAGGGCGAGGATCGATGAGTTCGAAATCTGAAGCAGCGCCTCCTGGAGATCCTCCTCCGACATCCCGAGCCGCTCGGCCAGCTCGGCGTCGGACGGGGCACGACCGAGCTCGTGCTCGAGCTTCGAGTTCGCCTCCTCGATGTCGCGTGCGCGCGAGCGGACGGAGCGCGGAACCCAATCGAGAGAGCGGAGCTCGTCGATGATCGCGCCACGGATGCGCTGCATCGCGAAGGTCTCGAAGCGGATCTGCCGCCTCGGGTCGAAGCGCTCCATCGCCTCAACCAGGCCGATCATGCCGTAGGAGATCAGGTCGGCCTGATCGACGTGCGAGGGCAGGCGGGCACCGGTACGGCCCGCCACGAACTTGACCAGGGGCGAATACGCGACGACCAGTCGTTCGCGGGCGCTCCCATCGCCCCCCTCCTTGTAGCGGCGCCAGAGCTCCCTTAGCTCGAACGCCTTTACCTCCGCTTCCATAGGCCTTTCACCTGGATCTGGCGACTACGTCCTCAAGCGCGAGGATGACTCCGAGCGTACTGGCTTTGCAACCAGGAAGGCTCAACCTGGGTGTAAACCTGCGTCGTGGACAGGTTCGAGTGCCCGAGCAGCTCCTGGATGGTGCGCAGGTCCGCCCCGCCCTCGAGCAGATGGGTCGCGAACGAGTGGCGCAGCGCATGGGGAGAGACTCCTCCCGCGATCGCCGCCTCGCGCACCCACCGCTGCAGACGGCGGCGGACGTCCGAAGGGTGCAGCCGCCGGCCGCTCTTCGAGACGAGCAGCGCCTCCTCCCCGTTGCGCTCGACGAGCGCTGGACGGCCGCGCTCGAGGTAGCGGCTGAGGGCCGCCTGCGCGGGCTCGCCCATCGGCACGAGCCGGGTCTTGCCGCCCTTACCCTCGATCCGCAGCCGCTCACCCTCGAAATCCGGTGCGTCGAGGTTTAGGTTGACGACCTCCTCCGCCCGCAGGCCACACGAGTACGCGAGCTCGAGCATCGCCCGGTCGCGCATCTCGAGGGGCGTCCGCGTTGGGATCCGATCGAGCAGCGTCTGCATCTCCTCGCGGCTGAGGACACGCGGCAGCTTGCGGTCCCGCTTCGGCGTCGCGACCAGGTCGGCCGGGTTGGCGCTGACCTCGCCCGCGCGGAGGAGCGCCGCGTAGAAGGCGCGGATCGCGGCCAGCTTCCGTGCGACTCCGGCCTTCGAGATTCCGCGGTCCGAGAGCTGTGAGGCGAAACGGCGCAGGTCGCGATGGCGAAGAGCCTCGGGCTCCTTGCCCAAGCCGCTGGCCCACTCGGCGAGCTGTCCCACGTCGTTGGAGTAGGCACGGCGGGTGGACTCGGCGGCGGACCGGACCGTCAGGTCCCGGTCGAAGAGGCCGAGCGCCTTCCGCCAGGGATCGCTCAGAGCAGCCTCTCGCGTCGCCTCGCGCACGTACATAACTTCGCCGCGGGTCGCCGCAGCCCTGCGCCCACCCCGGGCCGATCACCGTTACTGAACGTAGATCGGGTCCCCAACCTGGACGCGGTCGTAGAGGTCGATCACGTCCGGGATCGACATGCGCACGCAGCCATGCGAGGCGGCGGAGCCGAGCGAGCCGATGTCATCGGTGCCGTGAATCCCGGCGCCGTCGAAGATGCCGATCCAGCGCGCCTTCAGCGGGTCGGCTGGGCCGGGCGGAATCACCTGGCCGGCGAGGCTGCCGGCCCAGGCCGAGTTGGGAACGTGCCAGGACGGGTTCACCTGCTTGTCGAGGGCGTGGTAGAGGCCGGCGGGCGTCTCGAGGCCCTGCTGGCCGACGGCGATCGTGTAGCTCTTGACGAGTTTGAGGTGGTCGTAGAAGCGCAGGGTGTAGCTGCCGCGGTCGATGTAGATGTACCTGGGGTAGGCGCTGGCGAGGTCCTTGGTCGTCACCTCCGGCTTGGTGGTCCTGACAACGGCGTGCACCGCCTGATCGCGGCCGGGCGACTGGGCGGCCGCGTTGATCTCGTCCGTCATCTGCGCCTTTTCGACTGCGCGCCCGGGCTCCCCGGCCTGCTTTGCGAGCCGCGAGCCGTCCGGGACGACGGTCGCGTCGACCGCGTCCTGGTCGATCTCGTCGGAGAGCTGGTTGACGAAGTCCTTGACGGCCTTCTTGTCGTACTTGACCTGCGCGGGCAGGTTCGCGTCCACCGATCCTCCGCCGGCGTAGCGTGAAACCCGGTCGAAGATGCTGCCCTGACGGCTGCGGTCGATCGCCTCCTGCACCATGCCGTCGATGTCGGCCGTCGGATGGAGCTGGCTGGCGCTCAACGTGTAGCTCTTGCCGTCGTAGGTGACAACGACCGGCTGCCGGAGCGGCTTCAC
>DATAPB010000226.1:0-18804 GCA_036265435.1 Solirubrobacterales bacterium
CTCGAGGCGCTCCGCGAGCGGAACGCGACAGCGATCTTCTTTCTCTGCGGCGAGCAGGTCGATCGGGACCCGGCACTGGCCGCCGAGATCTCCGCTGCCGGGCACACCGTGGCGGTCCACGGCTACCGCCACCGCAACGCCCTCCGACTGCCACCCCGGAGCTTCGTCGACGACTTGGAGCGGGCCATCGCCTCGATCGAGGAGGCGACCGGCCTCCGCCCGGACCTCTTCCGCCCGCCCTACGGCATCTTCAGCTACCCGGGCATCCTCGAGGTCAGGGCGCGGGGCCTCGAGCCCCTGCTCTGGTCGCGCTGGGGACACGATTGGCGCTCCGACCGCTCGCCCGCGGCGATCGCAGCCGAGGTGGCCGAAGACCTGCACGGCGGTGACGTGCTCCTGCTCCACGACGCCGACCACTACAGCCAGCCGGAGTGCTGGCGCGGCACCGTCGCGGCGCTGCCCTCGATCCTGGGCCGGATCGAAGGCGGCGGCCTAACGACGGCTAACTGACGGTGTCCGTCGCGGCGTCCTCGTCGCCGCGCCATCGCAGCGCGGCGGTGGCGACCACCAGGGCGATCGCGATACCCATCGCGCTCAGCGCGATCGTGCCCTTGTGCGGCATTCCGAGGTTGAAGAAGTGGCGGGTCCAGGGCATCGTCTCGAGCGCGACGTAGCCGGCCAGCAGCCATCCGGCGATCACCCCGCCACCGGTTGGGCGTCGGCCGCCCGGCCCCAGCGGCAGAAGGCTGAGAGCAGCCAGGATGGCGATCAGGCAGGTGACCGCGACATAGCCGCCCTGGCCGGTTCCGAAGTCGTCGCTACGGAATGCGAGCATCGTCGGGATCGCGGTGCCGGCCAAGCCGGCGAGCGCCACGATCCAGACGCTCGGCCAGGAGGAGGCGGGAGCGCTCGGCCAGGCTGGCAGCCTGCGGGTGGAGACCACGGGCACGACCGCCGGCACCGGGTCGGGGACGGGCTCCTCAACCGGTTCGGGGGCCGGGGCGCGCTCGGGCTCGAGCCACGCGAGGTAGCGGCGGACGCCCTCGTGCAGCGGGGTCGAGGCACACCAGCCGAGTTCTCGGGCGGCGCGCTCGTTGGAGATCACGGCGCCTCCGAAGTCCCCGTTTCGCCCGGGTGTGTGCACGATCTCGGTGTCGCCGACGAGATCGGAGACGACCTCGGCGAGCTCCCGGATCGTCACTGTCTCGTCGCCGGCCAGGTTGTAGACGCGGTTCTCCGCGCCCCGCTCGACTGCCGCGACCACGCCATCGGCGAGGTCCTCGACGTACACGAATCGCCGGGTCTGCCTGCCGTCGCCCGCGATCGTCAGCGGGTCGCCCTTGAGCGCCTTGGAGACGAAGATCGGGATCACGGCCGAGGGCCGCGCGCGCGGGCCGTACGGGATGCCGAAGCGCAGGATGGTGCACGGCACGTCGTAGAGCTCGGCGTATGAGGTGCAGTACATCTCGCCGGCGAGCTTGCTCGCCGTGTAGAGGTGGTCCGGGAGGCCGATGGGGGCCTCCTCGTCGATCAGGCCCTCGCCGGAGGCGCCGTAGACCCAGATCGTGCTCCCGTAGAGGACCCGCGTGCCGGTGGCGCGGGCGGCCTCGAGCACGGCGAGGGTGCCGCGGGCGTTGCACTCCTCGGCGGAGACCGGCTCCTCCGCGACGACGCCGACGTCGGCGTAGGCCGCGAGGTGAACCACCGCGTCGCAGTCCTCCATCGCATTCTGGAGCGCCTCGGCGTCGAGGAGGTCGCCGATCGTGGTGTCGACCGACTCGGGCTCGTGGTGCGCGGAGGGGCGCAGGTCGTAGATGCGCGGCTCGAAGCCGGCGTCCGCCAGCTTGTCCACGACGTGACTGCCGATGAACCCCGAACCGCCGGTCACCAGCACGCGTTTCATGCAGCGTCCTCGGCCGGAACCCGCTCGGCCAACACCTCACGGGTCGCTGCTCCGCTTCGCGTCCGCTGCGCCCTCTCATCTGGCGCGTAATACAGGGGCACGCACCAATGGTTCGCGGCGACCCAGTCGGTGTTGGGCAGGTTGTCTCCGCTCCCCATGATGCGGTGGCAGGGATCCTCGTAGACCTTGCCGGTTGAGCGCTCGATCGGCTCGAAGACGATGTACTTGTAGAGGCCCGACGTCATCCCGTCGGGCAGCTCCAGCCGCCTGGTGTAGACGGGGTCGAGCCGCTCTCGCGCCACCTGGTTCTTGAGGGCGACGATCTCGTCCAGGCGCTCGGTCTGCAGGAGGCCGATCGCCGCGGTGAACTCGCTCATCCGCTGGTTGAGGCCGTCGATGCGGTGCTCGGGCTTGCCGTAGTTGCGGAAGGCGCGCGCGTGCTCCAGGAGCTCCTCATTCCGCGAGACCAGCATGCCGCCCTCGCCGGTCGAGATTGTCTTGGTCGCGTAAAACGAATAGGCGCCGGCATCGCCCCACGTTCCGGCCCGGCGATCGCCCCACCGCGCTCCGTGGGCGTGCGCGCAGTCCTCGAGCAGGAAGATGCCGTGATCACGGCAGTAGTCGGCGATTCGCTCCACGTCGAAGGCGATGTGCCCGCCGATGTGGACGAGCACCGCGGCGCGCGGCCGGTGCTCCTCCGCCTTTCGCTGGAAGTCGTCGAATGACACGCAGAGGTCGTCGCGATTGCAGTCGACGAAGATCGGCTCTGCCCCCGCGTGGACGATCGCGAGCGCGGTCGCCATGAACGTGTTCGAGGGGCAGAGCACCTTTTCGCCCTTGACCCCCGCGAAGTCGAGGGCGGCGAGAGCCGCGCCGCTCCAGCCGCCGGTCGCCACCGATCCCACTCCATGGAGATCGCACCAGGCGGCCTCGAAGCGGGCGGTCATCTCGCCCTCGGACCAGCGCTCGGCCAACACGATCTCGTCCCACAGCTCGTGCAGGCGGGGCAGGTCACGGCGGTCGAAGCCGATCGCGAACTGGCTGTGGTCAGCGGTGGTCAGGGAGATCGAACGGCAGAGTGAGCGGGCAGGCGTTCGGAGAACGCGCCCAAAACACTAGTCATTCAGGAGGACCTATGCGGCGCCTAAATGGCGCAAACAACGGCCGTTTGGCCGGCTGTTCGGGACTTCGTCAGGTGCGGGATTCGGCTCGAAGCGCTTCGAGCTCGCTCCCCATCTGGTCCAGGAAGGGCGTGGCGGGATCGGCGTCATGGAGCTCCTCGACGTCCTCCTGCCACAGCTCCAGGCGCTCCTCGAAGGTCGTGCCGAGGCGCTGGCCGCAGGCCGGCCGCTCCTCCGGGGCGATCTTGTGCCAGTCGCGCATGTTGGCGACCCGGTCCGCCGCGTAGATGATCACCGAGTCTCCGCCCGACTCCAGAACCCGCTTCCGCAGCGCGCGCTTGCGCGCCCCATAGCCGTCGACCTCGGGGTCCTCGCTCAGGGAGTCCACGAGCGCGGCGACCTCCGGACCGAATCGCTCCTGGATTTCCGCCAGATCGACGTCGGTCTTCTCGACGACGTCGTGGAGGTAGGCGGCCGAGATCATCGGTCCGTCGAAGCCCGACTGCGTCAGCAGGTCGGCGACCGCGATCGGATGCTGCACGAACTGCTCACCGGTCTGCTTGCGGTGCTGTCCGAAGTGAACGCGGCGAGCGAAGCGCAGGGCGGCCGTGGCCTGATCCGACGTGACATCGGCCTCGGGGCGTAGCGAAACCTCAGTCATCTGATGAAACGCTAACGACGCCGTGCCTGATTCTCAATTGGCTCGCCCCAGATTCACGCAAATTCGAAGAAAACCGGTTGACAAACCTTTCACATTGCGGATTAGATTGCAAAGGCAATATTTCCGGCGCCCTTCGGGGCGGCGGCAATCGAGTCCTGACCTAGAATCGCCGCAGTGCTGCAGACGGTCCGGAACGTCGCGATCATCCTCGCCCTGGCGGCCGTGGTCGACTTCCTGCCCGGGGGCGGGGCAGCGGCAGCCACCGTGATGGCCGCCCTGACCCTGATCTTCCTCGCGGCCATCGCCTGGTTCGTCTACCGCCTCTACCGCGAGCAGCAGTTGACCCTGGCGACCCTCACCGATCCGCAGAGGGCCGGGCTCTTCGGCGCCCTCGGGGGGATCGCGCTCCTGGTCGTCGCCTACGACGAGTTCTCCTCGTGGAGCGGGGGCCTGCTCCTCTGGATCGCGCTGATGGCAGCCTGCGTCGCGGCGATCTTCCTGATCTGGCGCAAGGCGACCACGTACTGAGTCGGGCGCCCGGTCGGATGGACGCCTTCGGCGGGGCCGCGCTGACCTGGCGCCGATTCGTTCCGCTCTCGTAGCACCCTCGACGGATCGCGTCACCGGGCCGCTCGTAGGTTCGGGGCAGTGGCGCCCTCGTCAACAGCTGCGGGACCCGGCCAGGCATCGGTCGAATTCGTCGCCGTGCTTCCCGCCCTCGCCGTCTGCTTGATCCTCGCCGCCCAGGCGGTTGCAGCCGGCTGGGCTCTGTGGTCCGCCGGGGTGGCGGCGCGTGCGGGTGCGCGCGCCGAGCAGGTCGGTGGAGACCCCGAGGCGGCAGCCCGCCGAGCACTCCCCGGATCCCTGCGCGGCGGCGCCGTGATCCGTTCCGATGACGGAGTCCGCGTCAGGGTCCGGGTCCCCGCGCTGGTGCCCGGCGTGGAGCTGCCCGCCGTCGCCGCCTCCTCGACCCTGGATGCTGCGGCCGGGTGAGAAGTGCACCGCCTCGGGTCAGGCGTCGGTCGAGCTGGTCGCCGCGCTCCCCGCACTCGCTCTGGCAGCGGTTCTGGCGGTTCAGCTGCTCCTGGTCGGCTATTCCCTGACGATCGCCGACGGGGCGGCGGAGGCCGGGGCGCTCGCAGGTGCGGCGGGCAGGAATGCCGGAGAGGCCGCCCGCGACGCCTTGCCGGGCTGGGCCAGGGGCAGGGCCCGAGTGGTCGCCGGTGACGGCCGGGTGCGGGTCGAGATCAGGCCGCCGGCTCCGATGCGGGCCCTGTCCGACGCCCTGACGGTGAGCTCGGATGCTTGGTCCAGGCCGCCGCGCGGGAGTGGGGGATGAGCTCGACGATTCTCGCCAGCGGCACCGATCGGCGGCGCAGCCTCGCGCTCGCCGCCGCGCTCGCCGTCGAGAGCGCGGCGCTCACCGGTGCCGGGACCCTGTTGGTCGAGGTGGGCGAGGGGGCCCGGAGACGGAGCCCGACGCTGCTCGCCTCTCCGGGCGCACGGCGGATCGAGGAGGGCCTGCGTCAGAGAGAACTGCGGGGCTCGGCGCGGGGACTGATCTGCCACCTCGCGCTCGAGCAGGCCGAGGCGCTCGACGCCGCCGAGGCTGCGCTCGAGACAGCGGACGCCGAGCTGGCCGTGATCCACCTGCCCGGCAGGCTCTGGGTGCCGGCCCTCGCCTCCGACCTGCGGATCGCCGGCGGCTGCCTGCTCGTCTCGCTGCCGGCGGAGCGCTCCCTCGCGGCCCTCGCCGTCGGTGAGCTCGCGCGGCGGCGCGTACCGGGCCGGATCGCGACCAGGTCCCCCGGTCCGGTCGCCTCACGACGCGCCCTGGCGGGAGCGCGGCCCGGCGGTGGGCATTCCGAATACGCCCGAGGAATCGCGAAACGGCTGCTCGGCCTGGGCGCTCACCGCCACGATCTGGACGCACCGCCTCGGGGGCAAAGCGGGCAGGCACTTCCTGCGCTGCTCGGCGCTGGACTGATCCTGATCCTCGCCGCGCTCGCGCTGGCGGCGATCGGAGGCGCCGCCACCGGACGCGGCCGGGTGCAGCGCGCCGCTGACCTCGCCGCGCTTTCAGCCGTTCGCAACATGAGGGACGACGTGCCGGGGCTGCTCGCCCCCGCTCGGCTGCCGGACGGGACGCTCAATCCCCGGCATCTCTCCCGCGGCCGGTACCTTGAGCGCGCACGGCTGGCGGCAGTCGACGCCGCGAGACGCAACCGTGTCGATCCCACCCGGCTCCGGGTCGCGTTTCCGGATGCCGCCGCCGCGCCGCCGCTTCGGGCCCGCGCGACGATCGTCGGCGAAGTGGATCCCGAGCAGCTCCCGGGCGCCGAGCGCATCGCGGATCCTCGGCCGATCCCGGTGGTGGCGAGCGCCGTGGCCGAAGCCTCCGCTCCTGTGAGTTCGTGGACCGGGATGCCGGCCATGGCCGAGGGCGGCGGCTACTCCGGCCCACTGGTCTACCGCGACGGCGAGGGCATGCGGCCGGACGTGGCAGCCGCCTACGACCGGATGAGCACGGTCGCGAAGCGCGCCGGCCTGGATCTGGTCGTGGTCTCGGGCTTCCGTTCGGATGCCGAGCAGGCGGAGCTGTTCGCCAGACATCCCGACCCGCGCTGGGTCGCGCCGCCCGGTCACTCGCTGCACCGCTGCGCGACCGAGCTCGACCTCGGGCCATCCTCTGCCTACGGCTGGCTGGCGGCCAACGCCCGTCGCTTCGGTTTCCTCCAGCGCTACAGCTGGGAGGCCTGGCACTACGGATTCGTCGCCGGTCCGCCACCCTGCTCGGCGGCGGGCAACGCGGTCGGGCCCGACGGAGCGGCCTCGGGGCAGGGCGCCGCGACGGCGCTTCCCAGCTTCGTGCCCCCGCAGTACCGAACCGCGATCCTGCGATCGGCATCGCGCTGGAACGTCTCGCCGGGGCTGCTCGCCGCGCAGCTGATGGCCGAGTCCGGCTTCAACCCCCGGGCCGTCTCTCCGGCGGGGGCGCTTGGCATCGCCCAGTTCATGCCCGCGACGGCGCGTACCTACGGCTTGGGCGATCCCTTCGACCCGGTCGCATCGATCGACGCCCAGGCGCACCTGATGTCGGACCTGCTGCGCCAGTTCCACTCGGTGCCGCTGGCGCTTGCCGCCTACAACGCCGGCTCCGGCGCCGTCGCGACGTGCCGTTGCATCCCGCCGTACCCGGAGACGCGCGCCTACGTGGCGCGGATCCTCGCCCTCGCCGACGGCGCCGGCGTCCTGCTCTCGCCACCGTTGGAGGTGCGCCTCGTCAGTTAAGGAATCACCGGGTTCGGCTTCTCGACCGCGACCTCGCCGACGACCTCCAGGTTCCCCGAGGCGTACTGGTAGACGTCGAAGACGCCGTTCCTGGGGTTGCCGTGGACGTCCATGTCGAGCGGCCCGGAGGCCCCGGTGTAGTTGATGTCCTCGCCATCCTCCAGCGTCCTGATCGCCTCGGGCAGCTGCTGCCAGCTGTACTCCGTGCCGCCCGGCGCCGTGATGTCGATCAGCTCGTCGGCCATCTTCTGTCCGTCCGTGGAGCCGGCTGCGACCGCCGCCAGGTAGCAGAGGATCGTCGCGTCGAACTGCTGCGCCGCGAACGGCGCCATCTTCACCTTCCGCGGCGCGGCCGACTCGAACTGCTCGACGAAGGCGGAGGTGGCCTCGGCGCCATTGGGCATCCCGGGGGCGAGCGCGCGCATCCCCTCGACGACATTCGAGCCCACCTGGGCGGGGACGGCGGGCGAGACCAGCTGATCGTTGCCCCAGGCGGTGGCGGGATCCCAGCCGAAGCTGCCCGAGAGCGCCGGTGCGAGCTGTGCGAACCCCGTCGGATCGTCGACCAGCAGCACTCCATTGGGGCTGTTGCCCGTCAGCTGCGACGCCTCTGCGGAGAGGGGCGGAGAGGCGAGCGCGATCTGCCCGCCGATGGTCCCGCCATTCTCCTGCCAGGCCTTGATGAAGTCCTGGCTGACAGTGCTTGCGCTCGGGTCGGAGCTCGCCGCGACGTTCACCGTGCGCCCGTCGACGCCGCCCAGGCCGCGCTCGATCGCCCTGGCCAGCGCGTCTCCCTCAGTGGAGACTGGCAGGGCAGTGCTGTCGACGAGGTCGTGGTCGTCGAGGTCGGCGACATCGTCGCTGGCCGCCACGGTGGAGATCTGGAGGACCTTGGCCGGAATCGTGACGTCCTGGGCGGACTGGGCAACGGCGTTCGAGGACCATGGCCCGGTGAGGCAGGTCGCATTGTCGTCGTCGACGAGCTTCCTGGCCGACGCCGTCGCCGAGGTCGCATCGGGGCCCTGGTCCTCGTTGACGCTCCGGACGTTGTGGTCGGACCCCGTCTCGGCGACCGCCTTGTTGATCTGCTGTAGCGCGACCGCCGAGGCCTTCTCGCCGGACTGGCCGAGGGCCTGGGAGCCGCCGCCGAGCGGCAGCACGTTTCCGATCACGAGATCGAGCCTCGTCGCACCCGGGCCGTTATCACCGCCCCCGCCGCAGCCGGCCAGGCCGAGGGTCAGGGCCACCGCCACCGTCGGCCACAAGAAGCGCCGACGGACAACGGCCCCGAGCGCGCGGTAGGTGTCGCTTCCGCACCCCACGGGCCTATTCATAGCCGGTGGGTGATCAGTAGGGTTGAGCCATGGCAACGGTTCAGGTCGAGGGAATCGAAGGGCTGAAGGCATTGCTCGGCAAGCAGATCGGGCCGAGCGAGTGGCGCGAGGTCACCCAGGAGGACATCAACACCTTCGCCGATCTGTGCGGTGACCATCAGTGGATCCACGTGGATGTCGAGCGCGCCAAGAACGAGAGCCCGTTCGGCACCACGGTCGCCCACGGCAACCTGACGCTCTCGATGATCGACGGCATGCGGCTCGAGCTGCTCAACTCGAGCGGCTTCAAGCTCGGCGTCAATTACGGCTGGAACAGGGTGCGGTTCCCCGCTCCGGTGCCGGCCGGCTCGCGGATCCGCACCACCGCCGAGGTGACCGAGGTCGATGACGTCGGCGGCGGCTGGTGGCAGATCGTGACGCGCTTCACGGTTGAGGTGGATGGCTCGGACAAGCCGGCCTGTGTAGCGGACTCGGTCGGCCGAGCCCTCCCCGAGTAGCGCCGCCCTACTTGACCGTCAGCGTTCCCTCCATGCCGGCCTCGCGGTGGCCGGGCACGGTGCAGAAGAACTGGTAGGTCCCGGGCTGCAGGTCCACGGTTGTGTTCGCCGTGCCTGAGGCGACCAGGTCGGTCTGGCCCACGGTGTCGCCCGAGGAGCTCTCGACGGCGACGTCGTGCGGGATCGACTCGTTGTTCTGGAAGTCGATCGTCACGCTCCCGGCCTTCGCGCTGACGTCCTTCTGGTTGTAGGCGAGCTCGGTGCCCGAGGGCGTCGAGATGTTGACCGTCGAGCCTCCTCCACCGGCGCCACCGCCGCCCGTGGTCGTCGCGGGCGGGGTCGCCGCGGCAGTCGTGTCGTTGTTGTCGCTGCCTCCACCGCAGGCCGCCAGGCCCAGCGCGGCGGCAACCGCCACGCATGCAACTACTGAAGCTCGTCTCATCGGGGCCACCTTTCGCTCGTCGCCAGGTCCGTTCACTCTATTACGGGTTCGTAACTCCGCAGGATTGCGTCAATCACCCTTGAACTCCGGCGTCTCGCCTCCGAAAAAGGCCGTCACGCCGCGCTTCAGGTCCTGGGTCCCCATGCTGTCGGCGATCCCGTGGCGCTCGAGCTGCAGGTGGTCGTTGATGGAGTGCTCGATCGACTCGTGGAGGAGGCGCTTGGTCATGCGCACGTAGTAGGGCGCCTTGGCGGCGAGCTTCTCGGCCTTCTCGCGCGCCCGCGTAAGCAACTGATCGGCGGGGACCACCTCGGTGACGAGACCCGCCTCGAGAGCGGCATTGGCGTCGAGGTTGGGGTCGTTGAGTGCCAGCTCGAGCGCCTTCGCGGGGCCGACGACCCGCGGCAGGAAATAGGTCATGCCGCCGTCGGGCGCCGCGCCGATGCGGCCGTAGGCGATGGCTAGAAAGGCCTCGTCCGACGCGATCCTGATGTCGGCGGAGAGCGCCAGGGACATTCCCGCCCCCGCGGCGGGACCGTTGATCGCGGCAACCACCGGGTAGGGGATGCGGCGGATGTCGACGATGGCGTTGTGGAGGGCCTCGGCGCCGAGCCGGACCTCCGAGGGAAGGTCGACGCTCTCCTCCGTGACCCCGCGCTTGAACCAGTTGACGTCGCCGCCCGAGCAGAACGCGCGGCCCGCGCCCGTCACGATCAGGGCGCGGATCGGGGCGCGATCGGCGAGCCAGGCGGCGGCGGTCGTCAGCTCGCCGATCAGCTCGGGGCTCATCGCGTTCAGGGCATCGGGGCGGTTCAGCGTCAGCGTCCCGATCTGGCCATCGACCTCGATCTGAAGCGTGTTGAGCTCGGGCGGATCGCTGGTCAGCAACGGAATCTCGGTTTCTGCGGTCTCTGCCATTCCAACCTCCAAGGGCGCGGGGAGCCGGAGCCTACCCTTCTACTTGTGGCGAAGAGCAGCGAGAAATTGGCCGAACGCCGCCGGGAGCTCCCCGACGCGCCCGGCGTCTACGTTTTCCGCGACCGCGCGGGGAACGCCCTGTACGTCGGCAAGGCGAACTCGATCCGCAAGCGAGTCGCGTCCCACTTCGCCGGCAGGGGAGGCGGGCGCGGCTCCGGGATGGGCGGCACCGCAGAGCTGATCGACCGCACCGATTCGATCGAGACCCTGGTGACTCAGACCGAGGCGGAGGCGCTCCTCGCCGAGCAGAGCTTCATCAAGCGCTACCGGCCGCGCTTCAACATCCGGCTGCGCGACGACAAGTCGTATCCCTATGTCGGGGTCAGCCTCGACGAGGAGTTCCCTCGCGTCTACTTCACGCGGGAGCGTCACCGGACGAACCGGGTCTACTTCGGCCCCTTCTCCAGCGCCAAGCGCGTGCGCGAGACGCTCGATCTCCTCGGCAAGCTCTTCCAGTACCGGACCTGTGAGGGGCCCGAGCCCGGCCGCCGCTCAGGGGTGCCCTGCCTCGACTACTACATCAAGCGCTGCCAGGCGCCCTGCGTCGGCTACATCGACAAGGAGGAGTACCGGGGCAACATCGACCGGATCATCGGCTTCCTGTCCGGCCGCTACAAGGAGATCGCCGGCGACCTCGAGGAGCAGATGCAGGGGGCCTCCGAGGCACGGGACTTCGAGCGGGCCGCCCTCTTCCGCGACCGCCTGAACGCGGTGCGGAGCATGATGGAGCGACAGCAGGTCGCGGGCGGTGCCCTGGGCAGCGCCGATGTGATCGGCGTGGCGGTGGAAGGGGGCGACGCGAACGCCCAGGTCTTCCAGGTCCGAGACGGCGTGCTGGCCGAGCGGCAGGGCTTCTACCTCGCGGGCGAGGAGGACGGCGCGGACGGCGACCGCGACGCCGGCGAGGTCGCCGAGACCTTCCTCCTCCAGTACTACGGCGCCGCCCCGGCGATCCCGGGGCGCGTCATCGTCGGCCCCGAGCTGCGGGACCGGACGGAGGTGCTCGCCGAGGCGCTCTCGAGCCAGCGCGACGCCCAGGTCGAGGTCCGGGTGGCCTCACGCGGCGACCTGCGCCGGATGAGGGAGCTGGCGGAGAAGAACGCGAACCTCGCTCTCGCCCAGGACAAGCTGAGGCGCGAGCACCGGCGCCAGCAGCGGGTCGAGTCGCTGTCCGCGGTGCAGGATGCGCTGGGGCTCGAGCGAGTGCCGGTGCGGATGGAGGGCTTCGACATCTCGAACCTCGGCGAGACCCACACGGTCGCCTCGATGGTCGTCTTCGAGGGCGGGGCGCCGAAGAAGTCCGATTACCGCAAATTCAACATTCGCGGCGAGTTTGCCGGTAACGGTGAGGGACCTGATGACTTTGCGGCGATGCAGGAAGTGCTGTCCCGGCGCCTGGGGCGCTACCTCCAGCAGGCTGACATCTCGCCGCACGACTCCGACCGCGACGCGAGCTTCGCGGCGCTCCCAGACCTGATCGTGATCGACGGCGGCAAGGGGCAGCTCTCGGCGGGAATGAAGGCGCTGGAGCCCCTGCTGGAGAGGGGTGTCGCGGTCGTCAGCCTCGCCAAGCGCATCGAGGAGGTCTTCCTGCCGGGGCGGAAGGACCCGATCCTGCTCGAGCAGGGCTCGGACGCCCTGCGGCTCTTGCAGCGGGTGCGCGATGAGGCGCACCGCTTCGCGATCACCTTCCACCGCAGCCGTCGCGACCAGGCGATGACGGCCTCGGTTCTCGACGGTGTTCGCGGTGTCGGACCGGCCCGCAAGCGGGCGCTCCTGCGCCACTTCGGTTCGCCGGACCGCCTGCTGGCGGCGAGCCGGGAGGAGCTAGAAGCGGTGCCCGGGGTGCCCGGTAAGCTCGCCCGCGAGATCCACCGCCAACTTCACAGAGCGGGCTGATGTCCCAGGACGGATCAGTGGGGGGAGACGGCGCGAGGCCCAGCGAGAAGCGGGTCGAGCTGGTCGTCATCACCGGCTACTCGGGTGCGGGCAAGTCAGAGGCGATCGCCGCCTTCGAGGACGGCGGCTACTTCTGCGTGGACAACCTCCCGCCGCGGATGATCGAGGGGCTGGGCGAGCTCTTCCAGCACGAGGGGAGCGGGGTCGAGAAAGCCGCCGTGGTCACGGACGTCCGCGGGGGCGAGTACTTCGAGGACCTGCTCGCCGTCCTCGGCGAGCTGAAGTCGAGCGCCCTGCTGGACCTGAAGGTGGTCTTCCTCGAGGCCGACGACGAGGCGCTGCTTCACCGCTACAAGGAGACGCGGCGCCGGCATCCGCTCGCCCGCAGCGGCCGGATCGTCGACGGGATCCGCGAGGAGCGTGAGCGGCTCGCTCCCCTTCGCGAGAGGGCGGACGTAGTCATCGACACCTCCGCGCTGACCGGCGGCGCTCTGCGCCGGCGGATCGCGATCGAGCTGATCGGCCGGGACACGCGGGAGAACCAGCTCGCCCTTACGATCCTCACCTTCGGCTTCAAGAACGGCCCACCGCTGGACGCCGATCTCACCCTCGACGTCCGCTTCCTGCCGAATCCCCACTACGTCGACGAGCTGCGCCCGCTCACCGGCCTCGACGAGCCGGTGCGCGAGTACGTCGAGTCGGGAACGCAGGCCGGTGAGTTCTACGGGCGCCTGATGCCACTGCTCGACTTCCTCCTGCCTGCCTACGTCGCGGAGGGCAAGCAGCACCTGACGATCGCGGTCGGCTGCACCGGCGGGCGGCACCGCTCGGTCACGGTCGCCGACCGGATCGCGCGCCAGCTCGACAAGCGCGACGACGTGAAGCTGCGGGTCGTTCACCGCGACGTCGAGCTCGAGCCGCAGGCGGCGGCCCGCTAATCGTTCAGCGATCTGCCCGTCCATAACATCCGTCCGGTGACCGCGCCCGTGATCAGCGTCGAGGGCCTCCGCAAGTCCTACGACGGCTTCGAGGCAGTGCGGGGGATCGACCTGCAGGTCGGCGCCGGCGAGATCTTCGCCTTCCTCGGGCCGAATGGCGCCGGGAAGACGACCACCGTCGAGATCCTCGAGGGCTACCGGACGCGCAGCGCGGGTCAGATCAGCGTCCTGGGGATCGACCCGCAGCGGGCCGACCGCGCCTGGAAGAACCGCGTCGGCTTCGTCCTCCAGGAGTCTCGCCTGGTCCCCGAGCTCACCCCGCGAGAGGCGGTCGAGGAGTACGCGGGCTACTACTCATCGCCCCGGGACATCGACGAGACCGTGGACCTGGTCGGCCTCGGCGACAAGGCGAACGCCCGGACCTCGACCCTCTCCGGCGGGCAGCAGCGGCGCCTCGACGTCGCCCTCGCGTTGATCGGTGACCCCGAGCTGCTCTTCCTCGACGAGCCGACCACCGGCTTCGACCCGTCCGCTCGCCGCCAGGCATGGGACGTGATCGGCGGCCTGCGCGACCTCGGCAAGACGGTCTTCCTGACGACGCACTACATGGACGAGGCGCAGGCGCTCGCGGACCGCGTGGCGATCATCTCGGCGGGCCGCATCGTGGCGACGGGCTCGCCCGAGGACGTGGGCGGCGACCGCGAGGCGCGCACCGAGATCACCTTCCGCCTGCCCCACGGCGTCCGCTCGCCGGACCTGCCGGAGCCCGTCCGCGCCGTGGCGCGCGTCGACGCGGGGGCGGTCTCGGTGACGGCCGATGACCCCGTCCCGGTCCTGCGGGACCTGACGGTCTGGGCGAGCGAGCGCGGGGTGGGCCTCCCGGATCTGCAGGTCCGCCGCCCGAGCCTCGAGGACGTCTACCTCGAGCTCACCCGTCGGGCGGACGGCGCGGGGGAGAGCTCATGAGCGGCGTCGCCCTCGTCCTGCACCAGTTCCGCTTCGACCAGAAGATCTTCTGGCGGAACCGTGCAGCCGTCTTCTTCACCGCGCTGCTGCCTCTGATCTTCCTGTTCATCCTCGCGAGCGTCTTCAAGAACGCCGAGATATCCGGTCTTGACGTCAAGGGTGCGACCTACTACGTCCCCGCGATCCTGACGCTGGCTGTGATCTCGGCGACCACGGTGAAGCTCGCGACCAACCTGCCGGCCGAGCGCGAGGCTGGTCAGCTCAAGCGGGTGCGCGGGACGCCGCTGCCGCCGGCGACGTTCGTCGCGGGGCGGGTCGGCAACTCGCTGGTGATCTCGCTGATCATGGTCGTGCTGGTCAGTGTCATCGGCGCGGTGATCTATGGCGTCGACATCCCCACGAACACGATGCCGGCACTGCTCGTCACGCTCGCCGTCGGGGCCTTCTCGTTCTCCTGCCTCGGCTTCGCGCTCGCGGCGGTCATCCCCACCGAGGACGCCGCCCCGGCCGTAACCAACGCGACCGTCCTGCCGCTCTACTTCCTGTCGGGCGTCTTCATCCCCCAGGACGAATTGCCCAACGGCGTGCTCGACTTCGCCGACGTCTTCCCCATCCGCCACTTCTTCGAGGCGATGTTCACGGCCTGGGACCCGAACACGACCGGATCGGGGTTCGAGTGGGGGGACCTCGCCGTCGTCGCCGCGTGGGGCCTGTTCGGGCTGATCGTGGCGGTCAGGTTCTTCCGCTGGGAGCCCCGGCGCTGAGACCGATCGGAGGCTTCCGATGTAAGGTGGCCCTCGCCTGGGACCGTCTCGTCCCCGCAACCGCTACACCATGCTCAACTACGCAGCCGTAAAAGTCTCTGACGTAGAGCGGAGTGGTTCGTTCTACGACTCGATCCTCGCGCCGCTGGGCTGGCGTCGCCAGGAGGCGCCCGCGAACGCGGTCAGCTGGGGCTTCGTCAAGGCCGAGTTCTTCATCGAGCTGGCCGAGGACTCGCCGCGGCCCGGCTTCGGGCTGATCTCGTTCCCCGCGAAGAGCATCCCTGCCGTCAAGGCCTCGTTCGAGTCAGGCACCGCCAGCGGCGGCGACCCCGTCGCCGAGCCCGGCAGCCAGCCGGCATTCGGGCCCGGTAACTACTGCTGCAGGCTGAGTGACCCGGACGGCTACCTGGTCGAGGTGTCCGTCTCACACGATCGCTGATCTAGGTGCTCGACACGGGCACGGCGCGCCCGCGGCTCGATAGTTTGGGTAGGCAGAAAACTTCGGAAAGCGCGTAGGAGGACTCAAATGGCAGTCAAGGTGGGAATCAACGGCTTCGGGCGTATCGGCCGGAACCTGTTCCGCGCGGCCCACGAGTCGGGCGCGGACATCGAGATCGTCGCGGTCAACGACCTGATCGACGCGGAGATGATCGCGCACCTCCTCAAGTACGACTCCATCCTGGGGCGCTTCCCGGGCGAGATCGAAGTCTCGGGCGACGGCATCAAGGTCGACGGCCACGAGATCAAGGTCCTGAATGAGAAGGACCCCGCGGCCCTGCCCTGGGGTGACCTCGGCGTGGAGGTCGTGATCGAGTCCACCGGGCTCTTCACCAAGCGCGAGGCCGCGCAGAAGCACCTCGATGCCGGCGCGAAGAAGGTGGTCATCTCGGCCCCCGCGACCGATCCCGACATCACAGTCGTGCTGGGGGTCAACTTCGAGTCCGACTACGACCCCGATCAGCACAACATCATCTCCAACGCCTCCTGTACCACCAACTGCCTGGCGCCGGTGGCGAAGGTGCTCAACGACACGGTCGGCATCGAGCGCGGCCTGATGACCACGATCCACGCCTACACCGCCGACCAGCGGCTGCAGGACATGCCCCACAAGGACTACCGGCGGGCACGTGCCGCGGCGGTCAACCTGATCCCGACCAGCACCGGCGCGGCCAAGGCGATCGGCTTGGTTCTTCCCGAGCTGCAGGGCAAACTCAACGGCATGGCCGTCCGTGCGCCGGTGATCACCGGATCGCTCGTTGACCTTGTCTGCGACGTCTCCAAGGAGACCAGTGCCGACCAGATCAACGCAGCGATGAAGGACGCCGCCTCGGGTCCGCTCTCGGGAGTCCTCAAATACACCGAGGACCCCATCGTCTCGACGGACATCGTCACCGATGCGCACTCCTCAGTCTTCGATGCCGAGCAGACCCGGGTGGTCGACGGAACCTTCGTCAAGCTGCTCTCCTGGTACGACAACGAGTGGGGCTACGCCAACCGCTGTGTCGAGTTGGCGGAGAAGGTGCTGGAGCCGGCGACGGTCGGTGCTTAGCGCTCCCCGACGGTGAGCGCTGAGGCATCGAGTACGCGCTCGTTCACCAAGACGAGCGTCAGGGACGCGGAGGCCGAGGGGCGCCGCGTGCTCGTGCGCGCTGACCTGAACGTGCCCCTGGAAAAAGGGGTGGTTGGGGACGACACCCGGATCCGCGCGTCCCTGCCGACCATCGAGCTGCTCCGCGAGCGCGGCGCCAGCGTCGTCCTCGTCTCGCACCTCGGCCGGCCGAAGGGACCGGATCCCGCCCTGTCGATGGCGCCCGTCGGAGAGCGTTTGGGAGAGCTGCTCGGGGCCGAGGTGAAGCAGGCTCCGGCCGTGGTGGGCGACGAGGTCTCGGCGATGGCGTCGGGCCTCGAGGCGGGGGAGGTGCTGCTGCTCGAGAACAGCCGCTTCGAGCCTGGCGAGACGAAGAACGACCCGGAGCTCGCGGAGGCGCTCGCCGCGCTGGCCGAGCTCTACGTGAACGACGCCTTCGGCTCGGCCCACCGTGCCCATGCCACGACCGAGGGCGTCGCCCACCACCTGCCCGGCTACGCGGGCCTGCTGCTCGAGCGCGAGGTGGTCGAGCTGACGGCGGTGCGCGACGACCCCGCGCGCCCGCTGGTGATCGTGCTCGGGGGCGCCAAGGTGACCGACAAGCTCGGGGTGATCGACCGCTTCCTGGGCTTCGCGGAGGAGATCCTGATCGGCGGGGCGATGTGCTTCAGCTTCTTCAAGGCAGAGGGCCGCGACACAGGCAACTCGCTGGTGGAGGAGGAGGGGGTCGAGTCGGCCCGCAAGGTCCTAGAGGAGGCGGAGGGCAGCGACACGATGCTCGAGCTCCCCGAGGACCTGGTCATCGGCAGGGAGTTCGATGCCGGCACGGAGACTCGCGAGCTGAACGGCGTCGACGTGCCGGAGGGCTGGATGGGCCTCGACGTGGGAACCAACACGGCGGCCAAATTCGGCAACCGGATCGCCCGTGCGGGCACCGTTTTCTGGAACGGGCCGATGGGCGCGTTCGAGCTCGAGCCATTCGCCAAGGGGACGCGGGCGGTCGCCGAAGCCGTCGCCGCCGCGCCGGGCCACACGGTGGCCGGCGGCGGGGACTCGGTGGCGGCGCTGCAGGAATTCGGGCTGGCCGACGCCGTGGACTGGCTCTCCACCGGTGGCGGTGCCTCGCTCGAGTTGATCGAGGGCCGGGAGCTGCCCGGAGTGGAGGCTCTGCTCGATGCCTGATCGCATGCCCTATCTCGCGGCCAACTGGAAGATGCACAAGACAACCGAGGAGACCGAGCGCTTCCTCGGCGAGCTCCTGCCGCGGGTCCCGGATTCCCCGGGCGCGGAGGTGGTCATCTGTCCGCCGTTCACCTCCCTGCAGTCGGCCGTCGAGCACTGCTTCCAGACCCGCGTTCGCGTCTCCGCACAGAACATGCACGAGGCCGACGAGGGCGCGTACACCGGCGAGATCTCGGCGGCGATGCTGATCGATCTCGGCGTCGACGGCGTCATCCTCGGGCACTCCGAGCGCCGGCAGTACTTCAACGAGACCGACGAGGCGCTCGCGCACAAGGTGCCCACGGCGCTCGGCGCAGGGCTCGAGCCGATCCTCTGTGTCGGCGAGAACGAGGCGCAGCGCGACGCGGACGAGACCGAGGAGGTGCTCACACGCCAGGTCGAGGCGGATCTGGCCGAGGTGCCGGACGCGCGGCTGAGTGAGGTGGTGATCGCCTACGAGCCGATCTGGGCGATCGGCACCGGCCGCACGGCGACGCCGGATCAGGCGCAGGAGGCGATCGCCTTCATCCGCTCCCTGATCGATCGCCGCTCCGACACCGCGGCCGCCGCGATTCGCATCCTCTACGGGGGGTCCGTCAAGCCGGACAACGCAGCGGAGCTGATCTCCCGGCCGGATGTCGACGGCGCGCTCGTCGGCGGCGCCAGCCTCGATCCGGCCGACTTCGCCGCGATCGTCGAAGCGGCGGCCGAGCCGCCGCGGTAGACGGATGCCGGCCGGCCGATGAGCCCCCTGCCCGCCGGGCCCCAGAGCCTCCCGGTCCCGTCGCTGGCGTTGGTGATCCTCGACGGCTGGGGACTCGCTCCGGACGGGCCTGGCAACGCGGTCTCCCAGGCCGACACGCCGAACTTCGACGAGCTCTGGGCCACCTACCCGCAGGCGACCCTCTCCACCTCGGGGCGGGACGTGGGTCTTCCCGACGGGCAGATGGGCAACTCCGAGGTCGGCCACCTCAACCTGGGTGCGGGCGCGGTCGTCAAGCAGGACCTGGCGCGGATCGACGACGCGATCGCGGACGGCAGCTTCTTCGAGAACCCGGCACTGCGGGCCGCCTGCGGCTCCGCTCGCGAGTCCCGCCGCGGCCGGCTCCACGCGATCGGGCTGATCTCCGACGGCGGGGTCCACTCGGGTTGGGAGCACATCGAGGCGGTGATCGAGCTGGCCGGTGAAGAGGGCGTCTCC
>DATAPB010000227.1:0-4579 GCA_036265435.1 Solirubrobacterales bacterium
GTCCAGGGCACCCTCTACTCGGACGTGATCGAGTCCGGAGGAGACGGGCGGGCGGCGGCGACGATCAAGTCGCACCACAACGTCGGCGGGCTCCCCGAGGAGATGGAGATGGAGCTGGTGGAGCCGCTGCGCATGCTCTTCAAGGACGAGGTCCGGGCGGTCGCCGCCGAGCTCGGGCTCCCCGAGCGGTTCGTCTGGCGCCAGCCGTTCCCCGGCCCCGGCCTCGCCATTCGGGTCGTTGGCGGCGAGGTCACCCGGGAGCGGCTCGAGATCGTCCGCGAAGCCGACGCGATCCTCCAGGAGGAGATCCGGGCCGCCGGCCTATACCGCGAGCTCTGGCAGTCGTTCTGCGTCCTGCCCGTCGTCCGCTCGGTCGGCGTCCAGGGCGACGAGCGCTCCTACGCGCACCCGATCGTGATCCGCGCCGTCACCTCCGACGACGCGATGACCGCCGACTGGGCCCGCCTCCCGTACGACCTGCTCGAGCGCGTCTCCAACCGGATCATCAACGAGGTTCGCGGCGTCAACCGCGTCACGCTCGATCTCACCTCGAAGCCGCCCGGCACGATCGAGTGGGAATAACGCCGAGGCCGGGTCACCGGCCGGCGTTCACTCGGCCAGCGTGATCAGCAGCTTCCCCTTCTCGACGACGTAGGTCGCGAGCTGCGGCCGCCGATCGGGGCTGCCGTCGCTGTCTAGTAGCCGGCGTAGGCCTGCAGGTAGGGCAGGGGGTTGACCGGATGCCCGCCGCGGTACCACTTGCCGAGCCAGAGCTCGAAGTGGAGATGGCAGGCGGTGGCGTCGCCGGTCTGGCCGACGATCCCGATCTGCTGGCCGGGCTGGACGACCTGGCCCTTTGTCACCGAGGCGCGGGTCGCCAGATGGGCGTACATGTAGTCCTGGTGCAGCCTCTTGTTGCGGATCACGACGTAGTTGCCGGCCAGGCTCTGGAAGCTCACGAACTTGACCTTGGCCCGGCTCACGGCGACCAGCGGGGTGCCGCAGGCGGACATGATGTCCTGGCCCTCATGCCGGCGGCCGCCCGAGCGCGCCGCCCCGAAGCCCTGGCCGATCGTGTGCGCGCCGGCGACGGGGAAGACCATGGCTCCGGCCGGAGCGGTCGTCGGAGCCGGCGCGGCCGTGCCGCCGGGAGAGCCGACGCCACCGCTCTGCGCGAAGGCGAGCCCGGTCCCGAACACCGCCGAAGCCGCCGCGGTGACGGCAAGCGCTGCCACCACCCTGCGGGGCGTGCGGCGAACCGGCTTGTCGGATCCAGCCTCGACCATGCTCTCTGCGGCCTGCGGAGTTAGCTGTCGGGCTCGCGCCGAGAGCGGCGCTACGAACCAGTTGGTTGCGATTCGCCCCTGGGGGTCGATCCCCTTCGGGTCCCCCGCTCCCCTCGGAGTACCGAGGGGATTTGGCCATCGATTGGCGCGGCAGTATAACGAGAGGACCGGGGGTGGCCCGGTCCTCTCGCGAAACGCTTCGCTGCCGAACGAGGGTGGCTACTGGATGTAGCCGTCTGCCTTCAGATACTGCGTCGCCACGGCGGCGGGTTCCTGCTTGTCGATGTCGACGCGGGCGTTCAGCTCCTGCATCACCGGCAGGGTGAGGCCCTGCTGGACCTTCTCGATCGTCGCCTGATAGTCGGGGCCCGCCTTCTGGACCGTCGACTGGTCGGTCACCCAGATGACGTTCCCGGAGGGGAAGATCCCCTTGTCGTCCTGGAGCAGGACGTACTTGTCGGGGTTCGCCGCGAGCTGGGCGTCGGAGGTGAACAGGATCGAGAGGTCGGCCTGGCCCTTGTCGAGCACCGTGTAGCGCAGCCCGATGTCGACCGGGTTGAACGACTTGAACTGGAGCCCATACACGTCCTGCAGCCCGACGAGGCAGTCGACCCGCTGGCGGCACTCGGGCGATCCGTAGAGGGTCAGGTCCTGGGACTTGCCCTGGAGGTCCGAGATCTTGGTGACCCCGAGCTCGTCGGCCTTTGTCTTCAGCATTCCCAGCGCATTCGCATCGGCGAATGGCGTCGGGGCGAAGGCGGTCTCACCCTTCGGCTGGAGCTCCTGCTGCGCCTGCTGATAGGCGGCCTGCGCCTCGGCCGGGACCTGGTTCGCCTCCTTGCCGAAGATCGAGGTCAGCAGCGTCGAGGTGTACTCCGGATAGCCGCTGATCTGCCCATCCTGCAGGGCCTTGTAGGCGATCGTCTCGGAACCGAGGTTGAGGTTGGTCTTCACGTCGTAGCCGGCCGCCTGCAAAGCCTGCGCGTAGATGTTCCCGAGGATCAGGGCCTCGGTGAAGTTCTTCGACCCCACCGTGAGCTGAACCCCGCTGTTGGCCGAGTTCGACTTGATCAGGTTCGCGGAGTTGCCGCCGCTCGCCCCGGTGTCGTTGTTGTCATCGCCGCCCCCACATGCGGCGACGCCGAGGGCGATCACCATCGCCGCAAGCACGGCGAACGCCGCCTTCAGTCGCGATTGGCCGCTCACCACGTGACTCTCCTCTCGTCTGGGGGTTTGGGTGCACCCCCCTTAAATGGACCGCGTAAGCCTATGCCGCGGCACCGGCCCGCGCCAACTTCAGCCCGCGCGGCGTCAGCAGCCACTGGACGCCGGCGAGTGTCAGCTCGAGCGCGAGCGCCAGCGCCGCGATCAGGATGGCGCCCGCGACGACTCCCGCATCCCCGTAGACGTTGCGGCCCAGGATCAGATCTCCCAGGGTGCTCAGGCCGGCGAGAGAAGCCAGGGCCGCCGTGGCGATGATGTTGATGGCCGCCGTGCGGACTCCCGCCATGATCGTGGGCACGGCGAGGGGCAGCTCGACGCGGCCGACGACCTGCAGTCCGCGCATGCCCATTCCCCGGGCGGCATCCACGGCGTTGCGGTCGACCTGGCTCACGCCGACATAGGAGTTGGTGAGGATCGGCGGGATCCCCAGCACCGCCAGCGCAAAGGTGACATTGAGCAGCCCGACGCCTATGAACGCGGCGACGAAGGCGATCAGCGCCAGCTCGGGAACGGCCCGTCCCGCGTTGCCGACCGAGATGGCGACGGCCTCGCCCCTGCGGAAGTGACCGAGGGCTACGCCGATCGGCAGGGCGATAAGCAGTGCCAGCCCCAACGCCAGGAACGTGACCTTCAGGTGCTGGCCGGTCAGGTGCCACACCTGATCCGGTCCGCCGACCATCGTCTGCCCGGTGCGGGCCTCCTGCGGGTGGAGGATGAAGTCGATGGCATCCCCGAAGACGCTCAGCACGCCGAGATGGAAAACGGAGCTCATACCCCCGCCCCCATTGACGGTCTTCGCCACGGCGCGAGCAGGCGCTGTGAGACGAGCAGCAGAATGTCGAGCGCGATCGCCATCAGGATCGAGAGGCCGGCGGCGATCACGATGTTGGTCTTGAAGTCGATCTGCTGGTAGAGCGGCGCGCCGAGCGTGTTGACGTTCGCGAAGACCATCAGGGTCGAGATCGCCACGGTGGAGACCGTCGCGATGCGCAGCCCGGCGATGATCTCGGGAAGGGCCAGGGGCAGCTCGACGCGCCAGAGCAGCTGGCGGTCGGTCATCCCCATGCCGCGACCCGCGTCCTTGCTCTCGACCGGGACGTTCGAGAGCCCGGCGACGATGTTCCGGTAGATGATCTGCTGCGTGTAGACGGAGAGGACGATGATCGCCGTCTTCCAGCCGAGCCCCGTGCTGGGACGGAGCCGGAAGATGAAAGCCCGGGAGGGGATCGTGTAGAGCACTCCCGTGGAGCCGGTGAACGTCGGGATCAGCCAGCGTTGGCGGTGGGAGAGGATCGCGAAGGCGAAGGCGACCGCGAAGCCGATGGCCACCGCGACCAGCACGAGCAGGAGCTGGCTGAGGAAGGGGGTGGTGTAGCGGTCGAAGGTGTCGAACGCCCACTGAAAACAGAACACCTTTCCCTCCTGGGCCTGGCAGGGGGCGTTCGGACCGGTCCGGTTGTGGATCGTCACCTGCCCGACGAGCGGTGCGAGCTGGAGGGCGCCTGTGGTCATTCGCCGACGGGGTGCTCGACGGGGCGCTCGATCGCCGAATGCTCCTCGACCTTCGCCTCGGGCGAACCCAGGAAGTCGGAGATGATCTCGATGGAGAGCACTCCCGCGATCCGCCCGTCGCGATCGGCCACCGGCGCGTACTGGGTCTCGCTCTGCAGCAGGTTGGCGAGCGCGTCGCGCATCACGTCGTCGAGGTCGAGGATCGGCTCGGGACCGCTGTCGGGGGTGGCCGGCACAGTCTCGGCCTGCAGGTCGGACTCAGAGAGCCAGCCGATCGGGCGCCGCTCGGAGTCGACCAGGAGGGCGTGCGGCACCTCCGCGCCTTCGAGCTTCGCCCTGACCTCGCCGGTCGCCTGACCAACGAACGCCAGAGGCGCCTGCCAGAGGTCGATGTCCCGCACCCTCATCAGAGCGAGCCGCTTCAGCGCCCGGTCGGCGCCGACGAAGTCCTCGACGAAGTCGTTGGCCGGGGCCATCAGGAGCTCGGCCGGAGTCGCGTACTGGGCCAGGCGACCTCCCTCCTGGAGGATGGCGATCCGGTCGCCCATCTTGATCGC
>DATAPB010000228.1:0-5178 GCA_036265435.1 Solirubrobacterales bacterium
GTCGCAGACTCCTCCCATCCCCCCGAGGAGGTGGACTCCAGCGTCCCCGGGCGTCAGGGCGATGTGATTCACGTTCTCCACTACGACCCGAAGAGCGGGATCGCGACCAGGGCGGGGGTCATCCCGGTGCCCCCGCCAAGCAGTGCCCCTCCGTATCAGGACTTTCCATCGAATGCGAGCGCTCGTCTCTCGTGGCCGCGTGACATCGCCGTCAGCCCCAACGGGCGCACGCTGCTCGTCTCCCTCAATCTCGCGGATACGGCGGCTGTGATCGACACGGCGACGGGCAACGTCCGGTATTTGAGCGTCGGCCACTACCCGTACGGAGCGGGCATCACGAGCGACGGCAAGTACGGCCTGGTGAGCAGCGAGACGGAGGGGACCGTCTCCGTCATCGACCTGGCCGCGGCCAGGGTGGTGAAGAACCTCCAGGTCGCGCCGCCTCTCTCCCATCCCGAGAGCATCGCCATCGATCCGAAAGCGCCGCTCGCCTTCGTCGGGAACGCGAACCAGGACACGATCAGCGTGATCGACACAAAGTCGTTCTCGGTGGCGCGGACGCTCTCGGTCGAACGCCCGCAGGGCGTCGGGACGTCCCCCACCTATGTGAGCGTCACTCCCGACGGCTGCGACCTGCTCTCCGCCGATTCCGGCGAGGACGCGGTTGCGGTCTTCGCCCTCTCAAAGAAGAAGCGCTGCGGGGAGGCGGGCAACAGGAAGGGGAAGAAGAAGAGCAAGAAGGAACGCGAGTCAACCGTCCAGCTCGCCGCCAAGCACAAGGGAAATGGCAAGGAGAAGTCGGGCGGGCGAAAGGCCAGGAAGTTCCAGCTCGTCGGGCGGATCCCAACGGGCTCATATCCGACGGTTGCTGCGGCGACTCCGAAGCGCCACCAACTCGTCTGGGTCTCGGCTCGTGGACTGGGCGTTGGGCCCAACCCGAACGGGCCGAACCCGAACACCGGCGACGATACCTACCTGGATCAGTACCTGCCCTCGATCGTCTACGGCGCCTCGGGCGTGCTCACCTATCCGAGCGACCGGAAGATTCGCAAGTTGACCCCGATCAGCGATCGGCAAGTGGTGCCCGCCGATGCCCGGACCGCGCCCTCGGACACACCGATCCGCGCCGGCGGTCCCATCAAGCATGTCTTCTACATCGTCCGCGAGAACCGGACGTACGACCAGGTGCTCGGTGACGAGTCGCGAGGCGACGGCGATCCGGCGCTGACGCTGTTCGGAAACTCGATCACCCCAAACCTCCATGCACTCGCACAGCGCTTCCCACTGCTCGACCATGTCTATGCGAACTCGGAGGCATCGATCGACGGTCACTACTGGACGGCCGCCGGCGCGGTCTCCGACTACGTGACCAAGAACTGGCACCAGAACTACGCGGGTCGCAACCGGCCCTACGACTTCGGGTCCTACGAGGTCAGTGCCCCACCCAAGGGCTACATCTTCCAGCGCATGCTGGAGTCCGGCGTTTCCTTCTACAACTACGGCGAGGCGCTGGCCGGTCTCTCGCCCTTCCCCGACAAGGACCGGACCCCGGCGCAGACCGCCCAGAACGCGCAGCTGCTCAGCTCGACCGTCACCGACGTCCAGCTCAACGGCGGCTGCTACGACAGCGACATCTCGATCTTCGACACGCCAGCGATCGGCCCGAAGGTCGGCAACGTCTACGACTCGAGCCTTCCGCCGGGTTCCCAGCCCGGCGACGCCTCCAGGTTCAGCTGCTTCAACACCAAGTTCCAGGCTCAGCTGGCCGCGAACTCGGTTCCGACCTTCAACTATCTCTCGCTGCCGCTCGATCACACCGAGGGTCTTTCCCCCGGCAAGCGCACCCCCGATGCAGACATCGCCGACAACGACTGGGGCCTCGGCCAGATCGTCGACACGATCTCTCATTCATCGATTTGGAACAGCTCGCTGATCCTGGTGGTCGAGGACGACTCACAGAACGGCGCCGACCATGTGGACGCCCATCGCATCCCGGCGCTCGTGATCAGCCCGTACACGCAGCAGGGCTCGGTGGTTCACGACCGCTACGACCAGCTTTCCTTCCTGCGGACGCTGGAGATCGTCTCCGGCCTGCCGTCGCTGAACCTGGGCGAGGCCCTGGCCGTGCCGCTCTACAACGCCGTCACCCCCAACGCGGGCAACTCGGCGCCCTACGACGCGATCATGCCGAGCGTCGACATGACAGCGGTCAACCCGGCCACCGCACAGAACATCGCGGCCTCGAAGGGCCAGCCGCTCGACGCGACCGACCAGGTGCCACAGCAGGTCCTCGACGGGATGCTCTGGCACTACCGTCACGGCTTTGGGTCCCACCCTCCTCCGCCGGGGCCGAACGCCTCGACACAGGACAGCAAGCGAGTGGACGACGAATCCATCGATGCCGACGAGCTTGCGCGGGAGATCCGCCGACTCTCGAGGAATCCGTACGAGAAGTAGAGGCGACTAGGCCGCGCGCTGCGCGGACTCGACGATCACAACGACATCGCCGGTGGTCTGAAGCTCGGAGCCCGCGAGGAACATGCGGCCGACCCCGCGCCGCTGGGACTCCGCCCTCGCGAGGGCGCAGGCGTCGTCGTGGGCGAGACCACTACCCAAGACCTTCTCCGCGTGTGCTCGGTCTAGAAAAAGAACGTCGTACACCGCCATGCCTCCTGTCGCTGCGGTTCCCCTATGCACTTCTCTTTGATTGTCGTATCGGCTTCCCGCTGTTTAAACCGTAGAAACTTCTTGTTCGATTACGGTTAACTCGCTACCCGAGCTACCGCTCTGACGAATAGTGCCGACCGAGTCCGCCAGAAAAATCAGGATCGTCGTGGCCAAGCCCGGCCTGGACGGGCACGACCGCGGCGCCAAGATCATCGCGCGCGCACTGCGCGATGCGGGCATGGAGGTGATCTACACCGGCCTGCACCAGACGCCCGAGCAGATCGCGGAGACCGCGATCCAGGAGGACGCTGATGCCGTCGGCCTCTCGATCCTCTCCGGCGCGCACATGACGCTCGTCCCCAGGGTCGTTGAGTTGCTCGCCGAGCAGGGAGCCAGCGACGTCGTCGTCACGGTGGGGGGGACGATTCCCGCGGACGACATCCCCGAGCTCAAGAAGCTCGGGGTGGCCGAGGTGTTCACGCCCGGCGCGCCCACCGACGAGATCGTGCAGTTCGTCGAGCGGGCCGTCGCCGGGCGCGAAGAGGCCTCTGCCGCGAGCTAGTAGCCGTAGCCTCCGCTCGAGCCGCCGGAGCTGCTGCCGCTCGAGGTGCTCGTGCTGTTCGAGCTCGAGGACACCGCTCCCGTGCTGGCCACCGTCCAGGTGAAGCTGGTCCCACCGAAATTGTCGGTGACCCCGTTGCCCGTCACCTGTCCGGGGCTGTCCTGAACGAACGAATAGAGCGGCATGCCGCCGAAGGTGACCTGGCTGCCGCTCTTCGACTTGACCGCGCCGAGCTTGGCCTGGACGGCCTGGTCGCTCGAGGTGGGCTGGCCACTCGACGGCGCCATGACGGGAACCCAGATAGCGGTACAGGAGCCGGTGCAGGCGACGTTCATCCCGCTGTCCTGGTTGTTCGTGTAGAGCGCGTCGCCCTTCGAATCCACCAGGACGGTCCCCACGCCGCTGATCGACTTCGTGGCGACGGTGTCGGTGCCGCCGGCCGTCGTGTTGGCGGCCGCGGAGGCGCTGTCCGAGGAGTTGCTGCTGCCGCCGCACGCCGCCAGGCCGATGGCGACCAGCGCCATCACGGCGACCGTGAGCAGCGGAGCGCGTTTGCGATTCATCTTTGGTCCTTTGCTTTGTGTCGGCCCCAATCTGGTCAGTAGTACGCAGTCGGCGTCGGTGGAGATTGAGTGAGCAAGGACACGCAATCCCGGATGGCCGACGCTCCGTACATTCCTGATGTGGACCCATCCGACGAGGCACTTCTCGCGGGTTACGCGACAGGCGACCCCCGCACCGCCGCGGCTTTCGTGCGGCGCTTCCAGGGGCGCGTGTACGGCCTCGCCCTGACGATCGTCCGTCAGCCGGCGATCGCGGAGGAGGTCGCACAGGAGACGTTCGTGAGGGTTTTCCGACATGCCGGCAACTACGACGCGCGCAAGGGGCGCGTCTCGACCTGGCTGCTCTCGATCGCGCGCAACCTGGCGATCGACGTGACCCGAATGAAGCGACTGGACCCGGTGGACCCCGAGATCATCGCGGCGGAGCTCTCGCTCACCTCCCAGGAGCCGGCGGCCGACGAGGTGGATCTGCAACCCGACGAGCGGGACCAGCTGCGATCGGCGATCACCGAGCTGCCCGATGATCAGCGGCGCGCCCTCGTGCTCACCGCCTACATGGGTCGCACCGCCCGCGAGATCAGCGATCTCGACGACGTCCCGCTCGGCACCGTGAAGACCAGGATTCGCACGGCGATGATCAAGCTGCGCGACGAGCTCGAGGTGGGGGAGTGATGGATCCCCGCTGCGAGGAGATCCGCGAGCTGGCGCCCGAGCTGGCACTCGGCATCGTCGAGGGCGAAGAGCGCGGCCGCGCGCTCGAGCACCTCGCCGACTGCCCCGACTGCCGTCGCCGGGTCGATGAGCTCTCCGAGGTGGCGGACGAGCTGCTCCTGGTCGCCCCGCACCGCGAGCCCCCGCCCGGCTTCGAGTCGAAGGTGCTGGGCGAGGTGCTACCCACGCCCCCCAAGCGCCGCCGTCGCCGGCGCTTCGCGCTGGTGTTCGCACCGGTTGCCAGTGCAGTCGCCGCGGCCGCGATCACGCTCGCGGTCGTCTCGGGCGACATCGAGACCGCCTCCCACTATCGCCAGACGCTCCAGCAGGCCAACGGCACGGAGTTCGAGGCCTACTCCCTCTACGGCGGCGACGGCCGCTTCGCCGGCACCGTCTTCAGCTACCAGGGACGCCCGAACTGGCTGGTGATCACGGTGGATCCCGCCCACCGCGCCGACCTGAGCAGCGCCCACCTGGTCATGGACGACGGCAGCCAGCGCGAGCTCAGCTGGTTTCACCTCGATTCCTCCGGAAGCTCCGGCGGGGGGATCCCTGTGGATCCCCACAACGTCTCGGTGTTGCGACTGCTGCCGGGTGCGGGCGACCAGCCGCTCGTCGCCCACTTCACTAGCTAGCGGCGGGTTCGAAACCGCCTGGAGCGGGTATGTGACCGGC
>DATAPB010000229.1:0-4486 GCA_036265435.1 Solirubrobacterales bacterium
CGCGAGTCGATGACTTCTGTGTCGCCGCTGCGTCCTACTCGTTGACACTGGCGCCTGCAGCTGCGGGGAGGAGGGGACGATGCACGGCGGCGAGGGCAACCTCCGGCCTGCCCCGCGCGGGAACGCCACTCGGCCTGACGAGCAGCGAGCTGCCGGGTGCGATCCCCAGAGCGCGCGCGGTCATCGCCGGCAGCGCTCGAACGGTGAGCGGCGCGGAACCGTTGGCCGGGGTCGGAGCGTCGATATCCGCGTCCGGACCCGTGAACAGAGTCAGGCCATCGCCGACGAGGTCGAGCGTCGACATGCGCCCACCCTCCGCTTCGACCCACAAGTGCGCGATCCGCCCGCCGAGGTCGATGTGGATCTCGTCGACCGGGTCTCGGTACGAGCCCCGGTCGTCGATCGAGCGCTCGACGTTGTGGGCGACGACCGGACGGCGCTCGGCCTCATACGTCTCAAGCAGCTCTTCTCGGGCCCAGCCCTTCAGCACCCAGCTGAGCTTCCAGCCGAGGTCGTACCCGTCGGCGATCGCCGTGTTCATGCCGGTACCACCACGCGGGGTCACGCGGTGCGCCGCGTCGCCGATCAGGAACCCGCTCCCAGACCGGAACCGGTCCGCGATCTCAGCGGCGAACTTGAAAGTCCGGATCTGGTGGATCCGCGGCTGCAGGTCGGGCACGCCGGCGGCGGTCCGGATCAGGCGGGTCAGCTCCGGCTCGTCGATCGAGCCCACGAGGTTCTCGCCGATCCCAAAGACCCAGTCATCGCCGGTGCCCGAGGGCACGAAGACGCTCGATATGTCGGGACGGACAATGGGGTAGAGGCCATAGCGCCGCTCGCCGACGAGATCCCAGAGGGGAGCCGAGAACGCAACGCTGACCGAGACGCTGTCAACCTCGCCGGGCCCAGCCAGTTCGATTCCGAGCGCGCTCCTTACGATGCTGCGCGCGCCGTCGGCGCCGATCACGTACCGGGCTTTCACCGCCTGGGTGCTCTCCCCGTCCTGGATCAGCGCCTCGGCACCCTCGTCGCCGACGTCGACGCGCAGGACCTCTGGGCCGAGGGCGACATCCGTGCCGAGCGATCGCACGTAGTCGAGGAGGACCGCTTCGGTCTGGCCCTGGGGAACGCAAAGCGGCGCCGTCGGGCTCAGCACTGCGGCCTGCTCCTTGGTGGGCAGGCCGAGCGTCGCAAGCTCGCCCCGGTCCGCATCGGCCAGCGTCTCGGTCACGAGCGCGAGCCACTCCACGTCGGGCATGCCGCCGGCCTTGATCTCGTCCTCGAGCCCCCACGAGCGCAACAGCTCCATCGACCTCGTGCTGACCACCGTCGCGCGCGGGTGCGCTGAGAGTCGCCGCTTGCGCTCGACGACCAGCACCTCGACGCCGTATCGCCTCAGCGTGGCGGCCGCCGTCAGCCCCGCCGGGCCAGCACCCACCACCAGTACATCGATCTCCCGAGCATCCATTCGACTATCACCTTTCATCGGACAGAGTGTCTTGTGAGTCCGTCAGTATTGCATTCACGAGACAGGCTGTCCAGTGAAAGTGATAGAGTTCACACAACGTGGCCCGCACGTACAAGCGGAAGGCCCGGGCGGAGTCGGCCGCCGAGACGCGGCGGCGGATCATCGACGCGGTGATCGACCGGCTGCGCAAGGCACCGGCGGAGCGAATCAGCCTCGACGCGGTAGCTCGGAAGGCCGGGGTCGCCCGCTCCACGGTCTATCTCATCTTTGGCTCGCGCGCCGGCCTCTTCGACGCCGTCGCCCTGGAGATCTACGACCGCGCTGGGTATCCCCGGCTGCTCGAGGCGGTCCGGGTGCACGACCCCAGGGACACTCTCCGAGGAGGGATCACCGCCGGGGTCCACATCTTCGCCGCCTACCGCGACGTGTTTCGGGCCCTGTACTCGATGGAGGAGCTCGAGAAGGAGGCGACTGGCGGAGCGATCAGCCGGGTCGAGGAGAACCGGGCGGACGGGATGGCGTGGCTCGCCCGCAGGCTCTCACGGCACAAGCAACTACGGCCCGGCGTCAAGATCGCCGAGGCTGCGCACGTGCTCTGGATCGCGGCCAGCTTCGAGGCGTTCGATCTGCTTTACACGGGCCGCGGCCTTTCGGCGGACGAAACGGCCCGGATCCTCGTCGAGAACACCGAACGCGCGATCTGTCGCTAACCGGAGAGTTGCGAGCCTCGGGGAGCCGCACTCAGAGCACCGCTTCCCGGCGCAACGGAACGTCAGCCGACTCCGGTCTCAGTGTTCCTCCTCGCGCAACCCCGCTCACTGGGTACCGCTTTGGTACCGATGCACCGTCCTATCTGTCCAGATCGTCCACGGCCCTGGACACATAGGAAACGACGGACGCTCCGAGACACATAGACGCCTGAATCCGCTCGGCTGGGGGCCGAAGGTCGCTGGTACAAGTCCAGTCGCCCCGACTTTGCCGTCTAGGCATTGATCGCTAGTGCGGGCCGCCGTTGGCCGCCGGACTGTCCTCCGGCTCGATGTTCTGGTTCAGCCGGAAGAAGTTCGTCGGGTCGTATTTCCGCTTCAGCTCGGCCAGGCGCTCGTACTGCCGCGCGCCATAGGCCTGGCGCACCCGGTCGGCGCCCTCATCGCCAAGGAAGTTGAGGTAGACGCGCTCCCCCGCGTGCGGCTGCATCGCCGAGAAGAACTCGCGCGCCCAGGCGACGTGCCGGTCGCCATCTGGATCGTCCTCGGTCCAGACCGCGTTGATGTCCACGTTGTGGGCGGCGTCGCGCTGGCTGAAGGCGGTTACCTCCTCGCCCACGCGGCCGAGTGCGCCGCCGAGCTGGAAGACGATGCAGTACGACTGCGGGGAGGTGAGCGCCGACGCGTGCTCGACGAGAGCGTCGATCGCCTCGTCGGTGAGCGGCGGCAGCTCGACCGACTTCCAGTAGCGGTGCCAGCCGTGTGGCACGGACGCGTCGAACATCGACTGCAGCGCGGTGTATGGCTTCGGCTCGAGAAGATCGACGATCGGAGTGCCGAACTCCTTCAGTGGCCGCACCACCTCAATCCCGTCCTCGGGCGCGCCGGCGTAGCAGGCTCCGACCATCACGATCGGCTTGCCGTGCACGTCCTCCGGCAGGATGGGGAGCGGAGGAGCGACCCGCAGGTTGAAGATCGTTGTCAGCTCATCGGGCGCCGCGGCGATGAACTCGCGATAGAAGCGCAGCACCTCGCGGGCATCCTCGAGCGGATGGAAGATCGGTCCGGCTAACACGATCGGCCCCACCGCGTGAAGCTGGTACGCGAACGAGGTGACGATGCCGAAATTGCCGCCGCCGCCGCGGAGGCCCCAGAAGAGGTCCGGGTTCTTATCCTCGCTGGCGGTGAGAACCTCGCCGTCGGCCGTCACCAGGTCGACCGAGAGGAGGTTGTCGACCGTCGCCCCGTGCTTTCGCATCAGCCAGCCGATACCGCCGCCCAAGGTGAGCCCCGCGATGCCGGTGTGCGTGACGATCCCGCCTACCGTCGCCAATCCGTGAAGCTGCGTCTCGCGGTCGAGTTCGCCCCAGAGCACACCGGCCTCAGCCATGGCGGTGCGCGCCGCCGGATCGACCCTGATCCCTTTCATTGGTGAGAGATCGATCACGAGTCCGCCGTCGCAGATTGCGTGACCTCCGACGCCATGGCCGCCGGAGCGCACCGCCACCGTTAGCTCTCGCTGGCGGGCGAAGCGAACCGCGGTCACGACGTCTGCGACTCCGCTGCAGCGGGCGATGCAGGCGGGCCGGCGGTCGATCGCTCCGTTCCAGATCGAGCGGGCCTCGTCGTAGCCCTCGTCGTCGGGGCCGATCACCAGGCCCTGGATAGAGCCGCGCAGACGCTCGACGTCGGTGGCCGTCGCCAGTGTTGCCGCCTCAGTAGTCACGCGGCCACCGTACGCAGGTGTGCCACGGCGGACTAGACCGAACTCCGAACCAAGCGGTCCGGATTTCGAACCTACTGCCAAACCAGGTCTAGCCTTTCGGAGCATGCGGAGCTACGCGCAGTACTGCCCGATCGCCAAGGCAAGCGAAATCCTTGGCGATCGCTGGACAGTCCTGATCGTGCGCGAGATGCTGGGCGGTGCGAGCGGGTTCAACGAGCTCCAGCGCGGCCTGCCGGGCATCTCGCGCTCGGTCCTCACCGATCGCCTGCGCTCGCTCGAGCGGGCCGAGATCGTTGAGCGGCGGCTTGGACCCAAGGGCAGAACCCTGGGCTATCGCCTGACGCCCGCCGGCAGTGATCTGGAGGCGGTCGTGCAGGCGATTGGGGAGTGGGGGGTCACGTGGTCCTTCACCGATCCCCGCCCCGAGGAGCTCGACCCCGACCTCTTGATCGTCTGGATGGCCCGGCACGTCGATCGTGAGCAGCTCCCGGCGGAGCGCACCGTGGTCCAGTTCGACTTCCGCGACCCGGCGAAGCGCTACTGGATGGTGCTGGAGCCCTCCGAGGTCTCGGTCTGCCTCCAGCA
>DATAPB010000230.1:0-8729 GCA_036265435.1 Solirubrobacterales bacterium
GGGGCCACGGCGACGGTGCTGTGCACCCCGGAGAGCAGCGACCCGCCGACCGTGCCGACCTGCACGCGCCTGGACGTCCCGTGGCGGGTCGACCCGATCACGATCGCGGTCGGGTTGAACCAATCGGTCAACTCATAGATCCCGGCTGCCGGCGAGTCGTTGATCATCGGCTGCTCCTGGACATCGAGACCGTTGAGACGCTCTCGAGCCTTGGCAAACAGTGGCTCGCAGTAGGTCTGCACCGCCTCGTCGAAGTCGGCGGCATCCACGCCATCCCGCGGCTGGGAGATGATCGTCGCGACGAGTGGCCTCGCATCGAGAATCTCACTGATCTGCCGGCCGAGGGCAAGCGCGTCCTCGCCCTCGGGAGTGTCGTCGTAGCCGATCAGGACTTTCGGGCGCATCCGGACTCCTTTCGTCAGATCTTCTCGGGGACCATCTCGATTGCGCCGCAGGGGCACTCCTCTACGCATAGGCGGCAGCCCTTGCAGAAGTCGAGGTCGATCGCGTATCCGTTGACGTTCGCATCCGCCGCCTCTGAGAGCTTGATCACCGCGTTGTCGGGGCAGACGCCGAAGCAGTTGTCGCAGCTGAAGCAGTTGCCGCAGGACATGCAGCGGCGCGCCTCGTAGAGGGCGTTCGAGTCGTCTAGGCCTCCGACTACCTCGTCGAAGGTTCCGCGGCGTCGCTCAACCTGGAGCTGCGGCTGCACCGAGCGCGGCGCGTCGGCGTAGTACCAGGTATTGAGCTGATCGAAGGTGACCACGTCGTGCTTCGGGGGCGGCTCATATGTCAAACCCCGCAGCCAGGCGTCGATGTGGCGGGCGGCCTTCTTGCCATGGCCGACGCCGACCGTCACGGTCCGCTCGGCCGGCACCATGTCGCCCCCGGCGAACACGCCCTCATGCCCGGTCATCATGTTCGGCCCGACCTGGACGACTCCGTCCTCGACCTCGATCCCGGGGACGCCGTCGAGTAGCGACAGGTCCGCCTCCTGGCCGAGTGCCAGGATCACCGAGTCCGCCTCGAGCTCCTCGAGCTCTCCGGTGGGCTGTGGGAAGCCGGTCTCGTCGAGCTCCATCTTCTCGACGGTGATCGTGTGGCCCTCGACCTGCTTGATGGTCTCGAGCCAGCGCATCATCACGCCCTCCTCCTCGGCCTCGGCGACCTCGAAATCGTGGGCGGGCATGCGGTCCCGGTTGCGCCGGTAGACGACCACGGCGTCGGTGGCGCCGAGCCGCTTGGCTGTGCGGGCCGCGTCCATCGCGGTGTTGCCGGCGCCGTAGACGACGACCCTTCGGCCGAGGAGTGGCTTGTTCTCTCCTTCCATCGATTCCAGGACCGAGACGGCATCGAGGATTCGCGCCGCCTCGCCGGCGGGGATGTCCGCGTGCTTGCCGATGTGGGCGCCGACAGCGAGAAAAGCCGCGTCAAAGCCGCCCTCGTTCATCGACTCCTCAATGTTGGCCACCTTGCGGTTCAGCTCGAGCTCGACGCCCATAGCCAGGATGCGGTCGACCTCGGCGTCGAGCACGTCGCGCGGCAGCCGGTAGCTCGGAATGCCGAAGCGCATCATCCCGCCGGCCATCGGTCCGGCCTCGTGGATCGTCACCTCGTAGCCGAGGCGCCTTAGGTGGTAGGCGGCCGAGAGGCCGGACGGCCCGGCGCCGACCACCAGCACCCGCTTGCCGGTTGTCCCCGTGGGCGGCTCGAACGACCAGCCCTGCTTGATCGCCTCGTCGCCGACGAACCGCTCCACCGAGTGAATCCCGACAGCCTCATCGAGCTCCCCCCGGTTGCAGGAGGACTCGCAGGGGTGGTAGCAGACGCGGCCCATGATCGCCGGGAAGGGGTTGTCCTCCACGATCTTGCGCCAAGCGCGCTCGTAGCCATCGCCGCCATCCTCGGCCTCGTAGAGCCAGGCCTGGCAGTTCTCGCCAGCCGGGCAGGCGTGATTGCACGGGGGTAGGCGATCGACGTACTGGGCGCGCTCGGTCCGCCAGCTGCCGGTCTTGTTGGCCAGGCTGGAGCCGACCTCGAGCGTGATCGCGAAGGGAAGGTTCTTCTCGGTCGCTTCCATCATTGCGGTCCGTGTGGGGTGTCGGCGAGCAGGTCGTGGCCGCCGTCGTGGAGCAGGTCGGGGAGGGCGCCATAGCCACCGAGCAGGCCGAAGCGCCTGATGTTCGCGTCGGCGCGCGCCTGGATGGCGTCGATCACGTCGGTCCTGGGGGGGTCCTTGAAGAGGTGCGCGTAGCGCCTCTGCAGCTTCAGGTACTCGGTGACGGCGACCTTCTCGCGGATCTTGGAGACGCCGACGACCTCCCCGTCCTCGGCCTCGAAGACGGGGAAAATGCCGGTCTCCTTGGCGAGGCGGGCGATCTTGATCGTGTCCCCTGCGGCGGAGCCCCAGCCGAGAGGGCAGGGGACGAAGACGTGCAGATAGCGGGCCCCGCGCATCCCCATCGCCTTCTCGACCTTGTACTCGAGGTCGCGGAGCTCCGAGACCGTGGCGGTCGCCACGTACGGGATCTCGTGCGCCATCGCGATCAGCGGAGCATTCTTGCCCTGGCCGAAGACGTTGCCGGGCTCGTCGCCGACCGGCTTGGTGTTCGCTGTTCGGGCGGCGGGAGGCGTCGCCCCGGAGCGCTGCACGCCCGTGTTCATGTAGGCCTCGTTGTCGTAACAGACGAAGAGCACGTCGTCGTTTCGCTCGAACATCCCGGAGAGGCAGCCGAAGCCGATGTCGAGCGTCCCGCCGTCTCCGCCCTGTCCGATCACCCTGACGTCGTCACGGCCCTTGGCCCGGAGCGCCGCGGCGATGCCGGTGCTCACCGCTGGCGCGTTCCCGAACAGGGAGTGGATCCAGGGAAGCTGCCAGGAGCTCTCCGGATAGGGGGTGGAGAACACCTCGAGGCAGCCGGTGGCGTTGGCCGCGATCAGCTTGCCCTCGGTGGCGCGCATGGCGGAGTCGAGGACGAAGCGCGCTCCCAGCGCCTCACCGCATCCCTGGCACGCTCGATGTCCGCAGGTGAGTGCGTTGGAGCGCTCCGTCTTGGCCTGCACCGAGCGCTTGTCCGGGTCGAGCAGACGCCCGCCGACCGCGTAGGTGCCTGTCTGATAGAGCTTGACCTCCTGGTACGGCATCAGTGCGCCTCCGCCGCGACCACTCCGAGGTCGCGGAGCATGTTCTCGGCGTGGGGGCCCGGCCGGCCGCCGTTGCCCTCGCGAGACAGCTCGCGCTGGACCAGCTCGATGTCGAGATCGAGGAAGTTGAGAGTCTCGAGCTCGTCGCGGCCGGCCTGCTCCAGCAGCCGCCGGAGCGACTCGCGCGTGATCGCCCGGCCACCGAGCCCGGCGATCACGGTGCTGCAGCGGATGTGGGTGCCGTGCAGCGCCTCGTGGATGTCGGTCGAGACGATTCCGCCTCGCCCGGCGGCCAGGGCCTTCTCCAGGACGACCACGCGACAGGCCCCGGTCAGCGCCTCGCGCACCTCCTCGAGCGGGAAGGGGCGGAAGGACTTGATCCCGAGTGCTCCGACCCTGATGCCCGCCGTGCGCATCTCGTCGACCACGTCTTCGATCGTCCCCAGCACGGACCCGAGGGCGATGATGATCGTCTCCGCACCCTCGGTCCGGTAACGGCGGACCAGACCGCCCGAGGGACGGCCGAAGTCGACCGCGAAACGCTGGGCGACTTCGGGGATCACGTCGAGCGCCTGCATCTGCTTCGCGTGGGCGAGGTACTTGACCTCGAAGAAGGCCTCGGGGCCGACCATCGCGCCGATCGTGGCCGGCTCGGCCGGATCCAGAAGCTGGCGAGGCTCGAAGGGTGGCAGGAACGCGTCGACGGTCTTCTGGACCGGGATGTCGACCTCGTCGTAGGCATGGGTGAGGATGAAGCCGTCCATGCAGACCATCACGGGCAGCGAAACCTGCTCGGCGATCCGGAAGGCCTGGATGTGCAGGTCGAGCGCCTCCTGGTTCGTCTCGGCGTAGAGCTGGATCCATCCCGAGTCGCGCTGGGACATCGAATCCGAGTGGTCGTTCCAGATGTTGATCGGGGCGCCGATCGCCCGGTTGGCGATCGTCATCACGACCGGGAGGCCCAGGCCCGAGGCGTTGTAGAGCGCCTCCGCCATGAAGAGGAGGCCCTGGGACGCGGTGGCGGTGTAGGTGCGGGCGCCAGTGGCCGACGCCCCGATCGCCGCCGAGAGGGCGCCGAATTCGGACTCGACCATCAGGTACTCGCAGGGGGCGAGCTCGCCCGTCCTGACCAGGTCGGAGATGTGCTCGACGATGTGGGTCTGCGGCGAGATCGGGTAGGCGCTCACCACCTCCGGCCGGCAGAGGGCCACCGCCTCGGCCACCGCGCGGGATCCCTCCTCCTGCCGCAGCCCGGGGCTAGACACGGGTCAGCTTCCTGATCCCGTCGGCGACCGAGTTGTAGGCGAGGTCGGCGGCGAGCACGTTCCGATCGGCGATCTCACCCGAGAACTTCTGCGAGATCGCACGGCTTACCGCCTGCAGCGTGACGACCCCCGTCATCGCGGCGAAGCCCCCGAGAAGCGCCGTGTTCGGCAGCGGGCGGCCGATCTGGGCTTTAGCTATCTCGCTGGCGGGGATGGCGAGCAGATGCTTCAACGCGAAATCGGCGGCGAGCTCGCCCAGCCCCAGGTCCTCGAAGCTGTGGGAGGTGTTGATCAGGACATAGCCGTCCTTCTTCAGGCCACTGAAGACCTTGACCTGATGCAGGAGGGTGGGGTCCTGGATGATCAGGGCGTCCGGCTCGGCGATCGGCTCGCGGATCCGTATCGGCTTCTCGTCGATCCGGCAGTACGACGTCACCGGAGCGCCGGTCCGCTCGGAGCCGAACGTGGGAAAGGCCTGGGCGTGCTTGCCGTCCTCGAAGGCGGCGATCGAGAGCATCTCCGCCGCCGTGACGACGCCCTGGCCGCCTCTGCCGTGTATCCGGATCTGGAACATCAGGCCGTCGCCGCCGCGGCTGCCAGCTCACGAAGCTCGGCGATCGAGCTCTCGATGCCCTGGGAGAGCACCTCGACGTCGCGGCAGGAATCGCGGTCGACGTTGAGGCAGAAGTAGAGCGTTCCGTCGTAGCTGAAGACGGCAAGTCCGATCGCGTGAGCCGCGGCGATCGGGACCAGCGGCCAGATCTCCTCGATCCGTGAGCCGAAGTAGTAGAGGGGAGCCTGCGGCCCGGGGACGTTGGTGACCGTGACGTTGAAGAGACGGGTCGCGAACAGCGATCGGGCGACGAAGCTGTGCAGGACGGGAGGCATGTGATTGCCCAGGTCGAGCAACAGGCTCGAGCCCTCGTGCTGTGTCCCCGACTTCAGGCCCTCGGCCTCCTCGACCTGGAGCTGGTAGCGCTCAGCGGCGTCCGCGGCGGCGACCGGCAGATGCACGAAGAGCGACGAGATCCGGTTGCCCATGGCAAGGTGCTCGCCGGCGGTGCGCACGTTCATGGGCACCATCGCCCGTAGTCCCTGTTGGGGTGGCTCCTCTCCGCGATGCTCGAGCAGCCGGCGCAGGCCCCCCGCGGTCGAGGCGAGCACGACGTCGTTGACAGTGCCGCCGAGAGCGCGCTTGATCTGCTTGAGCTCCTCGAGTTCGACGGTGAGCACCGACAGCGTCCGCTTGGCGCCGATCGGCTCGTTCAGGCTCGTGTGCGGAGCGGCGACCAGCTCGTCGCGGATGATCAGCTCGGCGAGAGCCTCGGAGCGGCGGAACGCGTCACGGGCGCGGCTTGGGTGAGAGGCGACGCCGACGGCGGCCTCGGCCGCGTGCAAACCCGACTGGCCGGCACGGACTGCGCCGTGCCCGAGTCGCAGGGCGGGGCGCGCGAGGCGGGCGATACCACGCTGCAGCGCCGTCGGCTCCCAGGCGACGGTCTCGATCTCGGCGCTGGTCCCCAGCTGAGCGCCGCCGTTCGAGTCGGGCTGGATGGGCCGCGAAGCGGGATTGCGCTCCGTGTCGAGCAGGATCGTGGCCAGCTCGACCGAGCCGACCCCGTCGACCATGCAGTGGTGGGTCTTGGTGACCAGGGCCCAGCGACCGTCGGCGAGTTCCACGACGGCGATCTCCCAGAGCGGCTTGGTTCGATCGAGCCGCTGCGAGAAGTACTCGCCCGCCCATTCCATGAGCTCGTCGCGGCTGCCCGGGGCGGGCAACCCGGCCGCGAAGACGTGCCGCTCCACCTGGAAGTCGGTGTCCTCCTCCCAGGTGGGCCACTGCAGGCCACCGGTCCTGGGCTGCGAGAGACGCTGGGTGTAGCGGGGGAGGTCGGGGAGGCGGGTGACTACATCGCGGCGGATCTGAGCGAGGGGCGGCGCCCCGTCAGGCTGTGGCTCCAGCACCATGACACCGCCGATGTGCATGTGGGCACTCTGATCGGCCTCCTCCAGCTCGAGGAAGGTCGCGTCGAGAGCGGTGAGCTGTTCACCCATCGTTCGACCTAACCGGCCGACTTCGCGGCGTCGAGCAGCACGCTCCGCTCGGCAGCCGCGATAAGGCGTCGCGCGCGGTCGACGGCGTCGATGTTCACGGAGATGCAATCGATCCCGGCCTCGACGAGGAGCTGGGCATACTCGCGGTGGACGGAGGGCGCCTGGCCGCAGATCGAGGTCGAGAGGCCGAGATCCTTGGCCCTCGGAATCAGCAGGCGCAGGTAGTCGGCGACCGCCGCATCGCGTTCATCGAAGAGCTCGGCGACCGCCTCCGAGTCCCGGTCGGCTCCAAGCATCAGCTGGGTCAGGTCGTTCGACCCGATCGAGATGCCCTTGACCCCGAGCTCGGCGTAGCGGGGCAGGTGGAAGTAAACCGAGGGCACCTCGGCCATCACCCAAAGCTCGAACTCGGGCAGGTCGAGCAGACCGGCCTCGCGCATCTGGTTGCGGCAGGCGGTCAGCTCGCGCGGCGTACGGACGAACGGGAGCATCACGTGGAAGTTCGTATGCCCGGTGTCCCAAACGCGCTTGATTGCCGCTAGCTCCAGGCCGAACAGGTCCGGCTCCCGCATGTAGCGCAGCGCTCCGCGGTAGCCGATCATCGGATTCGACTCATCCGGCTCGAACCGGTCACCGCCCTCGAGTCCCTTGAACTCGTTCGAGCGGAAGTCGATCGTCCGGTAGGTGATCGGCCGCGGCGCGAAGCCCTCGGCGAACTTCGTCAGGGCCTCGCCCATCCGGTCTACGAACTCATCGCCCTTGCCCTGCTCGATCAGCAGGCGGGGGTGGCGGCCCTCGAGGGCCTCGATCACCATCAGTTCCGCGCGCAGGAGCCCGACGCCCTCGACGTCGAGCTTGGCGGCGCGCTCGATCTGGGAGGGCTCGGAGAGGTTGACCAGGAGCTGGGTGGCGGTGACGGGAGCCACAGGGGTAATGGCCCCGCCACCGTCCACCTCGGGCTCCTGTGCGGCGACGGCGATTTCGCCCTCGTACACCGCCCCATGGGTCGCATCCACGGTGACGAGCTCTCCGTCGCGCAGCTTGGTGGTGGCGTCGGCGGCTCCGACGACGCACGGGATTCCCAGCTCGCGGGAGACGATGGCCGCGTGGCAGGTCATACCGCCGGAGTCGGTGACGATCGCGGACGAGCGCCGCATCAGCGGAACCCAGTCCGGGGCCGTCATGTGGGTGACCAGGACGTCGCCCTCCTTCAGGTCGTTGCCCTGCGAGAGCTCGGAGATGATCTTCACCCGGCCGGCACCCACGCCAGGAGCGGCGCCGAGGCCGCGCACCAGCGCCTCGCCCTCGGGCTCGGCGACGGTGGCGCCGGCGTCGCCCCCTGCGGCGGTCACCGGACGCGACTGAAGCATCCAAGCGATGCCCTCCTCGTCGAAGGCCCACTCGGTGTCCTGCGGGTGTCCGTAGTGCTTCTCGTCACGGATGCCCAGCTTGGCGACCGCGATGACCTCGTCGTCGGAAAGCACCGGCCGAGTGGACTCTTCGGAAGTGAGCTCGCGGGTGCGGGTTCCGCCGTCGGGGAGCGGCTCGATGACGAGCTCCTTACGCCTCACCTCGCGCTTCTCGATGTGCAGGGTTCGCTTGTCGATCACATAGCGGTCCGGCGAGACCTGGCCCGAGACGACCGACTCGCCAAGGCCGAGGGAGCCCTCGATGACGAGGCGATCGTGGTCGCCCGAGGCGGGGTCGATGGTGAACATCACGCCCGCTCGTGTGGAGAGGATCTGGAGCTGCACGACCACCGCGATGTCCATATCCGCCTGGCCGAAGCCCCGCTTGGCGCGATAGAAGACCGTCCGGGCGCCGAAGAGGGAGGACCAGCACCGCCGGACGGCGTCGACGACCTCATCGGGCCCGCGGACGTTCAGGAAGGTCTCGTTCATGCCGGCGAAGGACGCCGAGGCGGTGTCCTCGCCGGTCGCGGAGGAGCGCACGGCCACCGGGGCGTCGTCCTCGTCGCCCACGAGGTCGGCGTAGGCGTCACGTATGGCGGTCTCCAGCCACCCCGGCATCGGCTCCTGCTCGACGAGGCCGCGCACTCGCTCGGTGGCGCTCGCCAACGCCTCGGTGTCCTCGACCTCAACGTCCGCGAGCTGGTCCTCGACGCGCTCGCGCAGGCCGTTGGCGTCGCAGAAGGCGGCATAGGCCGGCGCCCCGACGACGAAGCCGGGAGGGACCGGCACGCCGGCGGCGGTCAGCTCGCCGAGGTTTGCCCCCTTTCCCCCCGCGTAGTCGACGTCCGCCTTG
>DATAPB010000231.1:0-7856 GCA_036265435.1 Solirubrobacterales bacterium
CCGCTCGCGCACGGCCTCGGAGCGCCTGTCGTCGTTGAACCGGTCGAGATCGAGCCCGAAGCGCTCCGCGCGCTCCCAGAGATGCGGATCGTCGACCCGCCCTCGCTCGGCATAGAGCGAGTCGCACATCTCCCAGAAGGCACCCTGGAGTGCCGCCGCCTCGGCGGCGGCATGCAGTGCGGTCGCACGCGGGTGCTTCGAGGCCATCGGGAAGTGACGAAAGCACAGCCGCAGCGGCAGCTCTCGTATCCGAGCCCAGGACGCGGCGCAGTAGGGACAACCGAAGTCCGCGTAGACGATCGCCTCCATGCCCTCGCCGGTGACGTGGTCGTCCCCGGCGAGCGAAGGGACCGAGGCGCTGGTCAGCTCAGCCATCGCCAGCCAGGCTGCTCTCGGCCACTAGGCCGGCTGAGCCGCGAGCGCGTCGAAGATCAGGTTGGCGCCCGGGATCTCGAGCGGGGTTGGCGACGCGTGCGACCACCGCACGACGCCCTGCTCGTCGATCAGGACCAGCGACCGGTTGCCGTGGTCGACCGAGTCGATCCAGGCGCCGTAGGCACGCGAGACCTCCCCCTTCGGGTTGAAGTCCGAGAGCAGGGTGATGGTGAGCCCCCGGTGCTTCCGGAAGGCGTGGTGGCAGAACGAGGAGTCCACGCTGATCCCGACGAGGCTCGCGCCCTGCGCCTCGATTTCGGCCAGGACCTCCTGGTAGAGGCTGAGCTGATCCGAGCAGACCGGGCTGAAGTCGAGCGGATAGAACGCCAGCACCAGCTTGCGCCGGGCGAACTCCGCCAGGGAGACCTGGTTGCCGTCGTGGTCGGGGAGCGAGAAGTCCGGTGCTTTCGTTCCGGCCTCGATCACCGCGCTGCCACGGCTAGCGGCGTAGGCCCAGCTCCGCGACCAGGGAGCGATAGCGCTCGAGGTCGTTGCGCTCGAGGTAGCGGAGGATGCGACGGCGCTTGCCGACCATCTTCAGCAGGCCTCGACGCGAGTGGTGGTCCTTGCTGTGGGTGCGCAGGTGCTCGGTCAGCTCGTTGATGCGCTCGGTGAGCAACGCGACCTGGACCTCGGCGGAGCCGGTGTCGTCGCCCGACCGGCCGTACTTGCCGATCAGCTCTTGCTTTCTGTCCTTCGTCAGCGGCACGGCGCAACAGGGTAGCGACTAGTCGCCGACCTTCTCGTACTTGGCCGTGATCTGCTTCGCCTCGCCGACGTCGCGGTGCATCTGCGCGATCAGGTCCTCGACGCTCGGAAAGCGTTTCTCCCCCCGCAGCCGGCTGACGAAGGCGACGCGCAGGTTCTGCCCGTACAGATCGCCGTCGAAGTCGATCAGGAACGACTCGATCAGCAGCCCCCTCCCGGTGTCGAAGGTGGGCCTGACGCCGACGTTTACCGCCGCCGGATGTCCGTTGGCGAAGGCGGCGTAGACGCCGTGGCCCGGGACGACGAGGTGATCGTCCGGTACCAGGTTGGCCGTCGGGAACCCCAGCTCGCGCCCGCGGCGGTCCCCCTCCGCCACTCTGCCCTCGACCATGAAGGGCGCTCCCAGGCAGCGCATCGCGGCATCGACCTCGCCGGCTGCCACGAGCGCCCTGACTCGGCTGGACGAGACCGTCTCGCCATCGACCTCGACCAGCGGGACGATGCGCGTCTCGAACTCGTCGCGGTCCGCAAGCATCTCCGGGGTTCCCTGCGCCTTCGCGCCGAACCGGAAGTTCTCACCGACCGAGACCTTCTTCGCCCCGAGCTTCTCGACCAGGATGTTCGAGATGAACTCCTCGGCGCGGATCTTCATGAACTCCTTGTCGAAGGGGATGACGACCAGCTCCTCGACCCCGAGGCCGTCGATCACGTCCCGCTTCAGGTCGAAGGGCATGAGCAGCTTCGGCGCCGCGTCGGGGTTGATCACCGAGAGCGGGTGCGGGTCGAAGGTCAGCACCGTGTCCGCCTCGTCGATCACGGCCTGATGTCCCTTGTGGACGCCGTCGAACACCCCGATCGCGACGTGGCGGTCGCGGGGGTCGGCGTCGGGAAGGCTTGTCACCTGAATCGTCACGTGAGAACCACCTCAGGCCGGAGATTCTCTCCATCCACGCGCGCGACTGCGATCAGCCTTCCGCGATGGGTGAGCCTGACGTGGCTGGGCGGCACGTCGAAGGGCTCCGTCACCGGCCGACCGTGCCCCACGGCCACGGCCTCGTCGTCGTCGAGCAGTCGCTCCGGGAGAAAGCCCATCAGCTCCTCCACCGCGATCTCGCGCGGGCTTTCCTCCGGCACCAGGAGAGCGCCGATCCTCGTCCGGCGCAGAGACTCGCAATAGGCGTCCTCGAGCGTCTCGATCAGCGTCCGGACGTAGGTGCCGGAGGAGCACTCGATCTCGAATGTGGCGCGCTCACCATCCGATTCGACCAGCTCCGCCCGGTGGATCGTCACGCGCCTGCTGGGCGTCTCCACCTCCTCCCCGCGATGGGCCTTGCGGTAGAGCCGCTCTCCCCCGACCTTGACCGCAGAGGTCATCGGGACGCGCTGCTCGATCTCTCCCGTGGGAAGCTCGAGCCGCTCGGGGATCCGGCCCGTCTCGGTGAGCTCCCCATCGGGATCGCCAGTCGATGAGCGCCAGCCCAGCCGGGCCGTGGCGCGATAGGTCTTCGGCAGCTCGAGCAGGTAGCGCTGCAGACGCGTCGCCCGGCCGAGCAGCAGCACGAGCAGTCCCGTGGCGAAGGGATCGAGCGTCCCGGCGTGTCCGACCTTCCCGCCGTGCTCCCGCCGTATCTCGGCGACCACGTCATGCGATGTCATGCCGGCTCGCTTGTCGACCAGCAGCCCACCTGCGGAGGTCGACTCCGCCGCGGTCATGCCCGGCTCAGGAGGGGAGTTGGGAGTCGATCTCGCCGATCAGGAAGGCGACGATCTCCTCGAACTCCAGATCGGTGCTGAAGCCCGCTGCCCGGCGGTGGCCGCCTCCGCCGTTCACTCGCGCAATCGCGGAGACATCCACCTGCCCGTCGGTCGAGCGCATGCTCACCTTGCGGGCGGCCCGCTCGTTGTCCGGCTGATCGCGCACCACGGCCGCGACCCGGGTTCCGTCGATCGTGCGCAGGTGGTCGATGATGCCTTCGGTCAGTGCCACGTTGGCGCCGGTCGCGGCGTAGTCCTCGGTCGATATGTAGGTGACCGCGAGGCGACCGTGGTCCCGGAGCGTGACACCCTCGAGAGCGCGGGCGAGCAGCTTGACCTTCTCGATCGGCGCGTGCTCATAGAGGCGGCGATAGACCTCGTTGACCTGCACCCCGGCCTCGATCAGCCCGGCCGCCATCCGATGCGATCGGGCATCGGTGTTCTCGTACATGAACTTGCCCGTGTCCGTGACCAGCCCGACGTACAGCGCGTTCGCGATCTCCGGGGTCAGCTGGACATCCAGCAGCCCGGAGAGGTCGTAGACGATCTCAGCGGTGCAGGAGGCGTCGACGTCGACGAGGTTGATATCGCCGAAGCGGGTGTTGTCGTGGTGGTGATCGACGTTGATCACCATGTTGTCGCTGTTCTGCAGGAAGTCGACCGGCATCCGGTCGATGTTCCCGCAGTCGAGGAAGACCACGACCCGATCGGCGATGTCCGCCGGCGGCTCGTGAAATACCTCCTCGAGCGGCAGGAAGCGGTACTCGACCGGGAGCGGGAACTCCTTCGCGGTGAGGAACATCACCGAGTCCTTGCCGAGTGCCTCGAGAATGCGATGCGTGCCGAGAAGCGAGCCGAGGGCGTCGCCGTCCGGGTTCTCGTGCGTGGTCAGGAGGAACCGGTCGCCGGCCCGGATTGCGTCCGCGACCCGATCGATGTCGCTCGTCAAGAGCTCAGTCGATTCAGTCATTCGTCAAGAAGACGGGAGATCCGTGCGCCACGCTCCAAACTCTCGTCGTATTCGAAGGTCAAGGTCGGCGTTCGCTTCAATCTCATCGCGTCGGCGATCTTGCCCTGCAGGACTCCATGCGAAGAGCGCAGCCCCGCCAGCGAGCGCTCGCGGTCGTCCTCGTCTCCGAGCACGCTCACGTACACCCGGGCGGAGCGAAGGTCAGCGGAGGTGTCCACTTCGGTCACTGTCACAAATCCAATGCGCGGATCCTTGAGCTCAGCGGCAATCGCGTCCCCCAACACCTCTCGAATCGTCTCGTTGACGCGCCGCATCCGAGCGCCAGGCATCTCGGCCGCCGACGATAACACCAGTTCCTCAACCAATCTCAGGCGCTCCTGAATAGACGACTCAGCCGCGGATGTCACGGAGGCTGAGCAGGTCGCGCTCGACCGAGCAGCCGTCCGGGCACCGGCTCTCCACGAACCGGATCAGCCCGTCGGCGCGGTCCGAGACAGTGCCATCGCCGACCAGCGCGCAGAGCAGCGTCGACCGCTGCCACTTGTCGTGCCCGTCGATCTCGGCGACCGACGCCCCGAAGCGCCGGCGGATCGAGTCCTTCAGCGACTTGACCAGCTTGCGCTTGCCCTTCAGGTCCTGAACTTCCCCGAAATGCAGGTTGATTTCGATCAGCTCGACGAAGGGTGACAAGACCTACTCGAGCGTCTTCTCGACCTGGCGGGTCTCGAAGAACTCGAGGACGTCACCGACCTTGATGTCTGCGAAACCATCGAGAACGACGCCGCACTCCTGGCCCTCGTCGACCTCCGGGACGTCATCCTTGAACCGGCGCAGCGAGCCGACCTTGCCGCTCCAGACGATGGTCCCGTCGCGGACGAGCCGAACACCCGCGCTGCGCGCGACCTTGCCGTCGGTGACGAGGCAGCCGGCGATCGTGCCGACGCGCGAGGCCTTGAAGGTCTGCTTGACCTCGGCCTGGCCGAGCGCCTCCTCCACCTCCTCCGGCTCCAGCAGGCCCTCCATCGCGGCCCGCAGGTCCTCGGTGACCTTGTAGATCACGGTGTAGGTGCGAATGTCGACGCCCTCGTTCTCGGCGGCACGCCGAGCTTCGACGAGCGGCCGGACGTTGAACCCGATGATCACGGCGTCGGAGGCCGCGGCGAGCATGACGTCGGACTCGTTGATCCCGCCGGTCTGGGCGTGGATCACGTTCACCGGCACCTGCTCCTGCGGCAGCTTCGCGATCTCGTCCTCGAGAGCCTCGAGCGACCCGGAGACATCGGCCTTGAGCACGATGTTGAACTCCTTGAGCTGGCCCTCCCTCGCCCGCTCGAAGACCTCCTCGAGGGTGACCTTGCGGGCGGCGCGGCGAGCCAGCTGCTCGGTCTTCAGGCGCGTCTCGCGCTCCTGCGCGAGGCCGCGGGCCTTGCGCTCGTTCTCGACCACCTGGACGTGCTCACCCGCCTCGGAGACTCCATCGAATCCGAGCACCTCGACCGGCGTGCCCGGAGTGGCCTCCTCGATCCGCTCGCCCTTGTCGTCGAGCATGGCCCGGACCTTGCCCCACACGGGGCCTGCGACAACCGCGTCCCCCACCCGCAGGGTGCCGCGCTGCACCAATACGCCTGTGACAGGGCCGCGGCCGGGATCGAGCTCGGCCTCCACGACGGTGCCGGAGGCAGGCGCGTTGGGGTTCGCCCCCAGCTCCTCCAAATCGGTGACGAGCAGGATCATCTCCAGCAGGTTGTCGAGGCCATCCTTGGTCTTGGCGGAGACGTCGGCATAGACGGTGTCGCCGCCCCACTCCTCGGGATTCAGCTCTTGGCCCGCCAGCTCGGTGCGAACGCGGTTCGGATCGGCTCCCTCCTTGTCGATCTTGTTGACCGCGACCAGGATCGGGACGTCAGCGGCGCGAGCGTGGTCGATCGCCTCGACTGTCTGCGGCATGACACCGTCGTCGGCGGCGACCACGATCACGGCGACGTCGGTCACCTTGGCCCCGCGGGCCCGCATGGCGGTGAAAGCTTCATGGCCCGGCGTATCGAGGAAGGTCAGCGTCTTGCCGTCGTGCTGGACCTGGTAGGCGCCGATGTGCTGGGTGATGCCGCCGGCCTCGCCCGCTGCAACCTGGGTCTGGCGGATGGCGTCCAGAAGCGAAGTCTTCCCGTGGTCGACGTGGCCCATCACGGTCACGACCGGCGGCCGCTCGGCGAGGTCCTCCTCGTCGTCCTCCTCGACCTCGGAGTCCTCCACCAGCTCCTGGGCAGCGGTGACGATCTCGATCTTGCGATCGAACTGCTTGGCGATCGACTCGACGGATTCGTCGGTGAGCGTCTGGGTGAGTGTGGCCATCTCACCCTCCTTCATCAAGGCCTTGATCACCTCCGCGGGCGAAAGCCCCAGGCTCTCGGCGACCTCGCGGACGTTTGCGCCGGAGTTGACCTTGATCGCCGGCTGCTCCTCAGGCTGCTTCAGCTCTCTGTCACTCGGCTCCTCGAGCAGGGGGCGCCGGCGACGGCCACCACGGCGGCGCGGCGGCCGCGGCGGCGGCTGGGTCTTTGCAATGTGGTCACGGCGAGCGGCCTGCGAGTCGATGACGACCCGGCGCCGCTTCCGCGAGGGCCCCTTCTTGGCGGCACCGCCCCCGTCGCCGCCCTGCGGCCGGGTGGCAGCATCTTCGCCTGCGGATTTCGCCGGCGCGTCCGCCTTCGACTGGCGGGCGGTCTGCTTCGGTGCGGCCTTCGGCTTCGCGCCGTCGCCCTTTGCAGCCGGCTTCGGGGCGGCCTTCTTGGTGGCCGACGCCTTTGCCGCGGGCTTCGTCTTGGTCGCGGTCCCTGTGGAGGGACCGCCATCCCCCGAGCTCTTCAGCGCGGCCAGAGCATCCGACTCCTCGACGCTCGACTGGGCCGCCTTCGCCTCAACGCCGGCAGCCTCGAGCGCAGCAAGAACCTCCTTGCTGGTCAGGCCCTGGGCCTTGGCTATCTCGTGTACGCGCTTCTTCGCCATCTCCTACTCGGTCTTCTGCTCCTCAGCCGTGGCGACAGGGTCGCCGCCGACCTCTGACGCTTCGCGCTCGGGCGTGACGCCGTCCTGGGACGCGTCGGTCTGCTCGCCCCGCTCGTCCTCATCCTCGGTCTCGGGCTCCAGATCCTGCTCGGGGCCTTCGGCCTCCTCGCCGGAATCGGGCACCTCGGCCGCCGGAGCGATTTCCTCGGCGGGCGCCTCCTCCTCGGCTGGGGCCTCATCATCGGCGGCCTCCTCGGCCTCGTCGGCCTCCGCCTCCTCCGGCTCCGCCTCCTCGACCTCGGCTTCCTCGGCCTCGGCGCTCTCGTCGAACTGGCTCTCGGCCTTCTCGACGATCGGCTTCACGGCAGCCTCGTCGGCGTCCGAATCGGCCAGGGTAGCCACCTCCTCGTCGCTCAACGGACCGAGCACCGCGACCTGGTTGGTCGAGAACCGGGCCAGCGCCTGGTGCTGCGGCAGGCCGCAGTACTGCGAGCCCTGGAGCGCGGCGTTCGGGCAGCGGCGGCCGGTGGTCATGATCGCCATGCAGCGGCCGTCGGCGGCCTCCTCGCCCTCGTACTCGATGTCCTCCTCCTGCTGGGCGAACTCGGTCTCGGAGGTGATGTCGACCTTCCAGCCCGTCAGGCGGGCGGCCAGGCGGGCGTTCTGCCCGTCGCGCCCGATCGCCAGCGAGAGCTGGTCGTCGGGGACGATCACCGTCGCCTCCTTGGTCTCGTCGTCGACGAGGACCTCGCGGACCCGCGCCGGCGAGAGCGCCTTGGCGACGAACCGGGCGGGCTCGTCGTTGTAGGGGATGATGTCGATCTTCTCGCCGCGCAGCTCGGAGACGACCATGCGCACCCGCGAGCCTCGTGGCCCGACGCAGGCACCGACCGGATCGACGCCGTCCGCGTGCGAGACCACTGCGATCTTGGAGCGCCAGCCCGGCTCGCGCGCGACGCCGGTGATCTCCACCAGCTTGTCG
>DATAPB010000232.1:0-2185 GCA_036265435.1 Solirubrobacterales bacterium
GTGGTCGAGACGATGATCCCGCCGAGGAGGACCAGGGCGAGGATGTTGAGTGCGGTCTGCGAGACCAGCGTTCCGATCAGGACCGGGAAGGTCTCGCGCATCCGGCCGACACGCCGGGAGAGGACCATCGCCCTCGCGGGCTCTCCGAGCCTCGCCGGCAATGTCGCCGACATGAGGACGCCGATCATCGTCGCCGAGGTGACGTCCCGGCGCCGCACGATGCGACCGGGGAGCGCCGCACGAGCGATCGCCACCCACGAGGCCGCGCGGGCGAACATCGCGCCGATCATGAGGCCGAAGGCGATCAGCAACCACTTCAGGTCCGAGTCGATGATGTTGGCGGCGACCTGGTCCACGCCGATCCGGCGCGCCGCCAGTGCCGTCAGGAGAAGTCCGAGTGCGCCCGCAACGGCGACGCCGGCCTTGCGCGCGGCGCGCCGTCCGCGCCCTGCTGTGGTGACCGGAGCCGGGTCGAGGGAGGGAAGCCGCTTCGCCGGGCGGCGAGGCTCCCCGTTCAGGGGGACGAGTCCCGTCCGCCGGGCCGCGGACTCCAACTGCGAAGCGGGCGCCGGAGCCGGCTTCGTCACCCATTCATAGACCTGCCTGACCTCCTGGGCGACGTGAGTCCATGAATAGCGTTCGGCGCTCTTCCGTCCGGCCTCCCCCATCGCGCGCAGCCGCTCGGGCTCGAGGGCGAGGAGCTGAAGCTCCTCGGCGAGCGCCTGCGGATCGGCGGGCGGCACGAGGACGCCATCGACGCCATCCGTGACGACGTCGCTGTAGCCGGCGATCTCGGAGGCGATCACTGGGGTGCCCGAGGCGAACGCCTCCGTCAGGACCATGCCGAAGCTCTCGCCGGCCAGTGAAGGTGCGCAGAGGAGGTCGGCGTCGGCCAGCTGGCGCCAGAGCACCGAGTCCGACACCTTCCCGAGCACGTCGATGTGGGAGAGCACGTCCGGGTCGGAGACGAGGCGCGAGACGTCCTCGGGATCCGCGCCGACGACCGTCAACCGCGAGGGGACGTGCTCGACCAGCGCCTGGAAGGCGGCCAGCAGCACCGGCAGGCCCTTGCGGTCTTCGGCGCGGCCCACGAAGAGGAGCCGCAGCTCCTCGCTGGCGGACTTGGGGCCCTCGGGCGCTGCGTCGAGGTCGACGCCGTTCGGGACGATCGTGTACTCGCCGCCGTACCATCGCTTGCCGGTCCACGCCGCCGCCTCGGAGACTGCGATCCGGGCGGAGAGCTGGTTGAGCCGACGGCGCGCTCCCAGCAGCGTGGCGAGGTGGTTCGGGAAGGCCTTGGTCGAGTAGGCGTGGAAGGTGCCGACCACCGGGGTGCCGCGGAAGGTCATCGCGTCCCAGCCGACGTACGGCGCCAGGGGTTCGTGGACGTGAACGACGTCGAAGTTCCCGGCGCGCAGCTCGCGCCGCAGCGAGATCGGGCCCTCGGGGAAGGCGGAGATATTCGAGACCGCGCCGTTCGCCCCGAAGCCCACGGTCCGGCCGAGCGGGACCAGGTAGTCGGGGGCCTCCCGAAGCTCGGGTTGGGAGCGGTGCAGGCGGCGGCTGATGAAGCCCGGCGGATCCCAGGGGGCGAGCACTCTGACGTGGTCTCCCTGGGATATGAACTGCTCCGCCAGCGCCTCAACGTGCCTGTTGACCCCTCCCTGGTAGGTCCAGGAATAGGGGGAGACAAGCGCGATGCGCATTACTCCAGGGTACCGAGATGTATGGCTGTGCTTAGTGGCAGGGGTCACACCACGACCACTTACCCGCTTAGCCCCCGCCCATTACGCCGCGAAGTACGGATCTCCTCTGCCTGAGACCACGCGTAGGCAAGAAATGCGCCCAGCGCCAGGGCCCCCAGCACCAGAAACGTCGCCCCCGAATCATTGACGAGCACGCCCACGGCCACGGCGGCGCAGGCACCGATGAGACCAGCGCGGGCGATCGGCGCCGGCCTGAGCCAGGCGTCGATTCGCCGCCGTTGGGCCACGGCCACGCCAATACCCACCACGACGATCCAGAAGAGGGGATTTCCAGCGGCCTGCGCGAAGTCGTGGGCCGAGAGCCGCAGTCGCCGCTCGACGACCTCCGAGAGGCTCGTGGCGCCACCTGCATCGATGATCGAGCGGGTCAGATGTGAGTTGCCACCGGAGACCATGTCGATCAGGGCCACGAGAACCAG
>DATAPB010000233.1:0-2935 GCA_036265435.1 Solirubrobacterales bacterium
ATCCTTCGCGACGGCGGCGTGACCGTCGAGTTGGCGGGCGGCCCCGAGGCCGCCGCCGCGCGCCTGCTCAACCAGCCATTCCGCAAAGGTGCTCGGACCGGCCGGCCACTGGTGACCTACAAGACGGCGATGTCGCTCGACGGCCGCGTCGCCTCGCCAACCGGCGACTCACGGTGGATCTCGAGCGTTGAGAGCCGGGAGCTCGTGCATCGCTGGCGGGCGGAGTCCGACGCCGTCGCGGTCGGCATCGGCACCGCCATGGCCGACGATCCGCTGCTCACCGCCAGGATCGAGGAGGCCACGGCGCAGCCGGCCCGGGTCGTGTTCGACTCGCAGGCCAGGCTGCCGGTGGACTCGGCGCTCGTCAACTCCATCGACGAGGCCCCGCTCTTCGTGATCTGCGCGCCGGAGGCCCCGTCTGCCCGCCGCGACGCCCTGGAAGGAGCCGGGGCGGAGGTGATCGTGGCCCCCGGACGGACCTCGCGCGCTCGCCTCGAGGCCGCTCTGGACGAGCTCGGGCGCCGCGAAATCCAGGACCTCCTGGTCGAAGGAGGGCCCACCCTCGCCGGGGCTCTCTTCGACGCGGGTGAGATCGACCGGATGCGTCTCTTCATCGCCCCCGTGCTGGTGGGCTCGGCGCAGGCCCGCGCGGTCCTGGAGGGGGAGGGAGTGGCCCGGATCGCCGAGGGGGCCAGGCCGCTCGCGACGAGCTTCGAGGGCGTCGGCGAGGACATCCTGGTCCGCGCGAGACTGCGGGAGTGGTGAGCTGATGTTCACGGGGATCGTCGAGGAGCTGGGCGCGGTGGAGGCGATCGAGACGTCGTCCGACGGCGCGCGCCTGCGCATTCGCGCTGAGCTCGCCTCGGACCTGGGCGAGGGCGATTCGATCGCCGTCAACGGCGCCTGTCTCACGGCGACGTCGACCGGCGGAGGGTCGTTCGAGGCCGATGCGATGCACCAGACGCTCGAGCTGACGACGCTCGGGAGCCTGGAGCCGGGTTCCCGCGTCAACCTGGAGCTTCCCCTGCGGGCGGAGGACCGCCTCGGCGGCCACATCGTGCAAGGACACGTCGACGGCACCGCGACCGTGGCCGGGGTGACCGAGGACGGCTTCGCGCAGCGCCTGCGCATCGAACTGCCCGGCGAGCTTCTGCCCTACGTCGTCGAACGCGGCTCGATCGCGATCGAGGGGGTCAGCCTGACAGTGGCGGCGCTGGACGACCCCGTGGTCGAGGTCTCACTGATTCCGGAGACGCTCGAGGGCACGACGCTCGGCGCGCTCGAGCGAGGGAGCCGTGTCAACGTCGAGTGCGACGTGCTGGCGCGGTACGTCGCCCGGCAGCTATCGGAGGGTCACCTGTCACCCTTAGCCACCGAAGAGGAGCGCTAGATGTCGAAGCAGACCGAGACGAAGACGGAAACGCCGTTCGCGACCGTCGAGGAGGCGATCGAGGACATCCGCCGAGGGCGCATGGTCATCGTCTGCGACGACGAGAACCGCGAGAACGAGGGCGACCTCACCATGGCCGCGCAGTTCGCGACCCCGGAGGCCATCAACTTCATGGCGACCCACGGCCGCGGGCTGATCTGCCTCGCGCTCACGGATGAGCGCTGCCAGGAGCTCGGCCTGAACCTGATGGCGGCCAAGAACGAGGCGCCTTTCCAAACCGCCTTCACCGTCTCCGTCGAGGCGAGGGAGGGCGTCACCACCGGGATCTCGGCGGCCGACCGGGCCCGCACGATCCAGGTGGCGATCGACCCTCACTCGCAGCCGCAGGACCTGGTCCAGCCGGGGCACGTCTTCCCCCTCAAGGCGAAGGATGGCGGAGTCCTCGAGCGCACCGGTCAGACCGAGGCAGCCGTCGACCTCGCGCGACTCGCCGGCCTGATTCCCGCCGGGGTCATCTGCGAGGTGATGAACGAGGACGGCACGATGGCGCGCGTGCCCGACCTGGTCGGCTACTGCGCCAAGCACGACCTGAAGATGATCACGGTCGCCGATCTGATCGCCTACCGCCGCCGCACGGAGAAGCTGGTCGAGCGGATCGTCTCCACCAAGCTGCCGACCACCTTCGGCGAGTTCACCGCCGTCGGCTACCGCTCCCTGATCGACGACAAGCACCACGTCGCGATGGTCAAGGGCGATGTGTCCGGGTCCGAGGACGTGTTGGTCCGTGTCCATTCCGAGTGCCTCACCGGCGACGTCTTTCATTCGCTGCGCTGCGATTGCGGCGAGCAGTTGGAGGCGGCGCTCGCGATGATCGAGCGCGAGGGGAAGGGCGTGCTGCTCTACCTCTCGCAGGAGGGCCGCGGCATCGGGCTGCTCAACAAGCTCCGCGCGTACAGGCTGCAGGAGGAGGGTCTCGACACCGTCGAGGCGAACCTCAAGCTCGGTCTGCCGGCGGATCTGCGCGACTACGGGATCGGCGCGCAGATCCTGGTCGACCTCGGCCTGTCCAGCATCCGGATCCTCACCAACAACCCGAAGAAGATCCTCGGGCTCGAGGGCTACGGCCTCTCGGTCACGGATTCGGTCCCGATCCAGTCGGTCCCCAACCCTCATAACGAGGCCTACCTGCGGGCGAAGCGCGACCGCATGGGCCACGCGCTCCACCACCAGGGCCTGCCGCTCGACGAGCAGCTGCTCTACGAGGAGCACCGCAAGGACGAGGAGAACCGCCGGGAGGGCGCGACCGGGGACTATCCGCCGGGTGACTGACGAGAGCTCCTACGAGCAGTTCACCGACGAGCAGCGCGAGGCGCTCGCCAAGAGCGAGTTCGCGGTCTGCGTCGCGACCTTCTACGAGGACATCGCCGAGCGGCTGCTCAACGGCGCAGCCGAGGGCTTCGACCTCGGGGGCGTCAGCGAGGCGTCGGTCCACACATATCGCGTCCCCGGCGCCTTCGAGCTGCCCTTCGCGGCGAAGCTGTGCGC
>DATAPB010000234.1:0-6882 GCA_036265435.1 Solirubrobacterales bacterium
GGGACCCTGACCCGCTTCGTGATCGAGGGCTACCGGGAGAAGTGCGACACCACGACGGTCCTCGGCAGCCGCTTCGCGAAGAAGCCGCTCGAGCTCGACATCCCCATCTACATCACCGGCATGAGCTTCGGCGCGCTGTCGCTCGAGGCGAAGATGGCCCTCGCCAAGGGCGCCTCGATGGCCGGCTCCGCGACCTGCTCGGGAGAGGGGGGGATGATCCCGCCCGAGCGCGACCTCTCGACCAAGTGGTACTACCAGGTGATTCAGAGCCGCTACGGCTTCAACCCCCACCATCTGATGCTGGCCGACGGGATCGAGTTCTTCATCGGCCAAGGCTGCAAGGTCGGGGTCGGCGGACATCTGATGGGCCAGAAGGTGACCGAGCAGGTCGCCGAAATGCGGAGCCTTCCCGTGGGCATCGACCAGCGCTCGCCCGCGCGACACCCCGACTGGCTCGGCCCCGACGACCTCTCGCTGAAGGTCCAGGAGACTCGGGAGGCCACCAACTACGAGGTCCCGATCCAGCTCAAGCTCGGGGCGGCGCGCGTCTACGACGACGTCCGCATGGCGGCCAAGTGCGGCCCCGACATCATCTATCTCGACGGCGCCGAGGGCGGCACGGGCGCCGGGCCTCACATCGCCGCCGAGGAGACCGGGATCCCGCTGCTGGCCGCGATCCCCGAGGCGCGACGCGCGCTGGAGGACGTCGGGCTCTCCGACGACGTGGACCTGGTCGTCGCCGGCGGGATTCGCAACGGCGGCGACGTCGCGAAGTGCCTGGCGCTCGGCGCCGACGCGATCGCGATCGGTCACTCGGCGCTGATGGCGCTGAACTGCAACAAGGAGATCCCCGGCGTCACCGACTACGAGGGGACCGTCGGCGTCCCGGCCGGCCAGTGCTACCACTGCCACACGGGCCGCTGCCCGGTGGGGATCACCACGCAGGACCCGGAGTTGCGCAAGCGCCTCGACGTCGACGAGGCCGCGCAGCGGGTGTTCAACTTCCTGCACGCCCTGACGCTCGAGGTCCAGATGCTGGCCCGGGCCTGCGGCAAGACGAGCGTTCACAGCCTCGAGCCCGAGGACCTCGCCGCGCTCACGGTGGAGGCCTCCGCGATGGCGCGGGTGCCGCTGGCCGGCACGGAATACATCCCCGGCGTCACCGAGGAGCGCGCTCTCGGCGAGATCCGCACCCTCCTCGACCAGTACCTCGAGAACCCCGTGGACTACATCCCGGACGAGGCGCGCACGGGCGCGGAGGACGGGCGGTGACCCGCGCCGACGAGGTCCGCGAGCCGGAGAAGGTCGTCTCGATCGACGCGGAGTACCTCTCCGGCAAGCGCTTTCCGTACCAGGAGGACATCGCGCTGATCGAGGACATCGACCTCGATGCGGCGACCCCTGGCAAGGACCTCAACTGGCTCGAGGACGTCGAGCTGCTGGAGGAGGAGGGGACGCCCGCCGTCTTCGACCGCTACTCGAACTCCTTCCTGCGAATCTACTTCCCGATCCCGGAGGGACGCGAGAACGAGATCGCGCGGAAGGTGCTGATGGCACACCTCACCTCCGGCAACTCCTACGGCATCCGGCTGAAGGGCCCGCACGCCAAGTTCCCCCAGCCCGAGCTCGGCCCCTGGGTGCGCGACTCGAAGACCGTCGGTGACGACTGGAGGCCACCGGTGCTCGAGGGCTGGGAGCCCCCGGAGCACTGAGTTGAGGTGATGCCGGCGCTGCCCGACTCCGCGCGCCATCTGGTGATCGGCGCCGGCGTCCACGGGCTGTCCACCGCCTGGCACCTGGCCGATGCGGGAGAGGAGGCGCTGGTCGTCGACAAGGCCGGTGTCGCGGCGGGCGCCTCGGGGATCGCCTGCGGCGTGATCCGGAACAACTACTTCCAGCCGGCCATGCAGGAGCTGATGGCGGCCTGCGTCGAGATCTGGGAGTCCGATCCCGATGCCCTCAGCTATCACGGCTCCGGGTACGTCGCGCTCGGTCCGCCCGCCCAGGAAGACGAGCTCTCGGAGGTCTTCGAGCGCCAGCAGCGGATCGGCTACCCGTCGGAGCTCCACACCGGCGAGGACGAGGTGGCCGCCCACATGCAGGGCCTGTTCGGGGATTGGCGCGCCGACGGGCTGACCGTCTGCCTCCATGAGCGCGCCGGCGGCTTCGCCTTCAACCGCGAGTCGATGCTGGGCCTCGCCGACAAGGCCCGCGCCGCCGGGGCATCGATCGTCGAGGGCGTCGAGGTCACCGGCTTCGCCCTGGACGGCTCGGGTGCGGTCGAGCGCGTCGAGACCACCGCGGGGGACGTCCAAGTCGACCAGGTCGTCGTCGCCGTCGGCCCCTGGATCCCCTCGCTCTGGGAGATGCTCGGCCAGCCAAGCCGGATCGACGTGCGCCGGCCCGAGGGCTCCGTCGATCGCGACCTCCCGATGTGGACCTACTGGTACCTGCAGGAGGGGGAGGTGGCCCTGCCGCCTTCGACTCTGAGCACGGACGATGGGCGCGAGTCGCCGGTGCTGCACGTCGATTCCCATCGCCCTCTGATCTCCGACGACGGCGGGCTGGTGACGGACCAGCCGTGGGGGATCTACGTGAAGCCGGACCGGCGGACGGTCCAGGGGGGCGCCCAGCCCCTGACCGTGGGTGACAGCTTCGAGGTGGACCCGTATCCGACCGGCAGCGTGGAGCCGGGGTTCCCCGATCTCTGGTGCGCGGCGCTCTCACACTGCCTGGAGCGGTTCCAGGGCTGTCGCGCCAGCTACGTACAGGAGCGCTCCGGGGGAGCCGGAGCCTTCAGTCCCGACAACTTCCCAGTCTTCGATCGGATGCTGCCGAACGTCTACGTGGCCGCCGACTCGAACCACGGCTACAAGATGATCGCCGTCGGCCGGGAGATCGCCCGCGTGCTTCAGGGCGAGCACTCCTCCCTGCTCCACCCGTTCCGCTTCGAGCGCTTCGAGACCGGCGACATCCACCCGGTCTCCAGCAGCCCGTACCCGTGGAGCTGAGGGACGCGGGCCACGTCGTCGTGGGCGGCGGCGTCCACGGCCTCTCCGCGGCCTGGCGCCTGGCGGAGCGCGGCGCCGACGTCCTCGTCCTGGAGAAGGACCGGATCGGCGCCGGCGCCTCGGGCATCGCCGGGGGGATCGTGCGCAACTACTACCGCTCGCCCGCGGTCACCGACCTGATCCGGCAGTCGGTCGAGATGTTCGAGGAGGACCCCGCCGGCTACGGGTTCAGGCAGGTCGGCTACCTGGCCGCGGTGCCCGGGGCCCAGGTCGAGGATCTGGCGGCGATCCGCGCACAGCATGAGGACGTCGGATACGAGTCAGAGCTCGTGGTCGGTGCGGCGGGCTGCCGCGAGTACCTGACATGGACATGGCCCGACTGGGAGGCGCCCGTCGAGGGCGTCCTCTACGAGAGCCGGGGGGGCTGGGCGGATGCGATGCAGACCGTGCGGCACCTCGCCGAGCGGGCGCGCGCCGCTGGGGCGCACATCGCGGAGGGCGTCGAGGTGACGGGCTTCGAGCTCGGCGACGACGGGGTGCAGGCGGTGGTCACCTCGGGTGGAAGCCTCGAGTGCAAGGCGGTCGTCGCGGCACCCGGCCCCTGGGCGGCCCAGCTCTGGGAGATGCTGGGCCTTCCCGCCGAGATCGAGCTGCCGGGAGGAGAGCCCCGGCCGCTGATCGACTATTGGAAGGCGCAGGAGGGACAGTTCGCGCTCCCGGGGACCGGCCTCGGCGGGCGCGCGGGACGTGAGGCCCCCGTCGTTCACCTCGACCAGGCCGGCGGCCTGCGTTCCGACCGTGACGGGCGGGAGCTGCTGCCGGGCGCCTGGGGGATCTACTTCCACCTAGGCCGGACGGGTACCGGTGTGACGGGAGGCGGCCTGCCCGTACAGCTCTCCGATCCCGAGCTCGACCCTTACGGCCCCGACAACCCGGCGCACGCTGCCGAGGCCGGCTTTGCCGAGTTCTTCGAGTCGGGACTGGCGGCCGCCTTTGCGCGCTTCAGGGGGCGCAGCGGACAGTGGCAGGTCACTCCCGCGGGTGGGATCGTCGCCCACACGCCCGACAACTACCCGGTCTGCGACTGGGTGCTCCCCAACGCCTATGCCATCGTGGACTCGGGCCACGGCTTCAAGATGCTCGCGCTCGGCCGTCTGGCAGCGGACGACATCCTCGAGGGCGAGCCCGGCCTCGATCCGTACAGGCTCTCCCGCTTCATCCGCGGGGAGACCCATCTGGCTTCCACGGGGCCCTACCCCTGGACCTGAGCGAGGCTCCGCATCACGTGCAGGTCGAGTGAGCCGGGCGGGAATACCTCCGTTGAATGCTGCACGGCCTGGCCTTCCGCCAGATGCATGACCTCGACCAACTCCAGCGTCGCGGTGAGCCGCGTCGTGTCCAGTGCCTGTCCGACCCGGCTGTCGGGTTCCACGAGCCGTGGGTTCACATGCGTTCGCGCAAAGGCGATCGGCACCTCGTGCTCGACGAGGACGTCGAGCATCATCTTGCCCGTCTCCAGAGCCGAGCGGAGCTCGTCGGCGGGTGGCAGGGTGATCTCGGGATGGACGATGTCCCGCATGTGGGCGGCCACCGTTCCGTCGGCGACCAGAGTTCGCTGGATCACCGGCGCCTTGACTCCGCGACGGACTCCCAGCTCCTCGGCGACATAGCCGGGCAGTCGCGCCTGCTCGATGGAGATGTCTCGGGCGGTCAGCTGCTTGCCCTGGCGGCGGGCGAGCGAGGCATAGGACTCGAGCACCTCGAGGCCCTCACTGAAGGCGGCCGGCATGGCTACGCGGCCGACGAAGGTGCCGCTGCCCTGCCGCCGGGTCACCTCGCCGTTGCTTTCGAGCCGCTCCAACGCGAGGCGCAGGGTTCCTCGGGAGACGCCGAGTGAATCGGCCAGCTCCTTCTCGGGCGGCAGGCGATCCCCGGGTCGTGCCCGGCCAGGTGCCAGCCGCTGCCGCAGCGCGGTTTCCGTCACGTCCACCAGCGACGGGCGAGACACAGGCGCGAGCGTAGCCAATGCGCGCGGGCCTCAGCCCGTCGCGGAATCCACCGTGGACCGCCTAGTCCGGGCGCCGTCCGCGGCATTGCGGCTGGCGCGCTCGGCGAGGTCCGCAGCGGCACGGGCGCGTGCGGGGCGGGGATCGCCGGGCTCTCCGGCGAGATTGGCTTCGACCAGCTGGGCGCATCCGCGCGCCGCCGCTGCGGCCAGCTCCCCGGCGACCACCGCGTCGGCGGTGAAGCTCCAATCGCCTGCATCGGCGACCTCGGCGGCTCGCTCGGCGACGCCGGCGGCACCCTCCGCGATTGCAAGTGGCGGGTCACTGGCGCGGTCCAGCGCCCTGTCTCGCCCGTGTCCCGCGCGGGCCTTGGTCACGCGGGCGTAAGCACGCGCGTCCTCATCGCCGGCCGCCAGCAGACGCGCCCTGAGCTTGCCGGCCTGTTGGACGAGCTCGCGCATGCGGTCGGCATCGTCATTCCGGCCCTGCTCGGTGACCCGCTTGGCGGCCAGGCCGGCGGCAAGCTCGACCACCCCGGCCGCCGCTGCGGCGGTGATCGCCGAAGCGACACCGGCGGCCGCCGGCTCCCCTTGCGAGGCCAGGACGTCGAGCGCCTCGCCGATGGCTCGGCTGCCGAGCTCAGCCATCGCTTCGCCTAGAAGAGTCCAACTGTCCGGCCCTCCGCATCGATGTCAACGTTGTGCGCCGCGGGCGTCTTGCCCAAACCCGGCATCTGCTGGACCGCGCCGCAGAGGGGCACAAGCCAGCCCGCGCCCGTGTAGGCGCGGACGTCCCGCACCGGGAGCTGGAAGTCGGCGGGCGCGCCGAGCAGCTCCGGGTCCGCCGAGAGCGAGAGCGGCGTCTTCGCCATGCAGACAGGGAGATGGGCGAGCCCCTGGTCGGTGAACTGCTGGATCTTTCGCTCCGCCTCGAGGTAGTAGACGACCTCGGTCGCGCCGTACACGCGGGTGCCGATGGTCTCGATCTTGGACTTGACGCCATCCCCATCCTCGTAGAGCGGCCGGAGGTCACTGGGCCGGTCGCAGGCGGCGACAACGGCCTCGGCCAGCTCCGCCGTCCCACTGCCGCCGTCGGCGAATCCGGTGCTCACCGCGGCGCCAGCGGCTCCGCCCTCCTCGGCCAGGCGCCTGACCAGCTCGACCTCCTCGTCGGTGTCCTCCGGGCGGCGGTTGACCGCAACCACGGCCGGGAGGCCGAACTCCTCGACGATGTCGAGGTGCCGGTACAGGTTGGCCATTCCCGCCTCGATCGCATCGCCCGCCCGCGTCGTGCTCGCCAGTTCGCCCTCGTCGAGGCCGCCATGGTGCTTCAGCGCCCGCACCGTCGCCACCAGGACGACGGCGCTTGGGCTGATGCCGCCGGTGCGACAGACGATGTCGATGAACTTCTCCATTCCCATGTCCGAGCCGAAGCCGGACTCGGTCACCACGTAGTCGCCCAGCTTCATGCCGAGCAGGTCCGCGATCAGCGACGAGTTCCCGTGGGCGATATTCGCGAACGGCCCGGCGTGCATGAGGCAGGGCTGCCCCTCCAGCGTCTGGATCAGGTTCGGCTTGATCGCGTCCTTGAGCAGCACGGTCATCGCTCCGGCCGCTCCCAGGTCGTCGGCGGTCACCGGCTCGCCCTCGTGGGAGTAGGCCGCGGTGATTCTGCCCAGGCGCTGGCGGAGGTCGTGGATGTCGCGTGCCACCGCCAAAATCGCCATCACCTCGGAGGCGGCCGTGATGTCGAAGCCGGACTCGCGCGGGTAGCCGTTCGCGCGACCGCCCTGGCCGAGCGTGATCGCGCCGAGGCGCTTGCGCAGGTCGTGCAGGTCGCGCGACACGGCCAGGATCGCCATCACC